>JAYKHU010000274.1:0-12616 GCA_035285105.1 Synechocystis sp. | reverse complement strand
TGTTCCAAATCGGCGATCGCCTTGGGAACAGCGGCGGTTAGCACCTCTGGGCCGTGGGGCGTCACCAAAACATCATCTTCAATGCGAATACCGATACCCCGCCACCGTTCAGGCACTTCCGGTTGTCCTTCCACGGGTTTGATGTCCGGGGCGATGTAAATGCCTGGTTCCACGGTGAGGACATGGCCCGGTTCCAAGATTTTCCACGTTTCCGCATCCTGTTTATAGGGCCCCGCATCGTGGACATCTAAGCCTAACCAGTGTCCTGTGCGGTGCATAAAGAAGGGTTTATATTTTTCTTCTTTGATGATTTCCTCTTTGTCCCCCACCAATAACCCCAGATCCATCAGACCGTCCACAATCACATTCACCGCTGCGTCGTGGTAATCATGGTAGGGGTTCCCCGCTTGCACTTTGGCGATCGCCGCTGTCTGGGCCGCCAACACAATTTCGTAGAGGGTGCGTTGTTCCGGGGTGAATTGACCACTCACGGGAAAGGTGCGGGTGATGTCACCGTTGTAGTAACCGTAGGCGCAGCCCGCATCAATGAGCAGTAAGTCGTTTTCCTGAATGGGGCTATGGTTGTTGATGTAGTGCAAAATACAGGCATTCTTCCCCGCCGCCACAATGGAAGGATAGGCTGGCCCCATGCCCCCTTCCCGCCGAAAAATAATTTCTAATTCTGCTTGGACTTGGTACTCGTAATGACCGGGACGACTAAATTCCATGGCTCGTTGATGGGCGATCGCCGAAATATGACAGGCGCGCCGCAGGAGGTCTAATTCCGCCTCACTCTTAACTTGACGCTGGGGATGCACTAACAACTGGGCGTTAACCAACGCCTGGGGGGCGTGGCCCCGTTTCGCGTACCCCGCTAATTGTTTTTGCCAATGGCGCAAAACGGTTTGGTTAATCCGTTCGTCCCGACCGAGATGGTAGTGGATATTGTCTGCCTTTTCTAAATATTGCGGTAACTTTTCATCCAACTCATTGATGGGATAGGCAATATCTGCCCCAAATTCTGACTGGACCCCTTCCACACCATAGCGAAACCCGGTCCAGGTTTCCTTTTCCGGATCCTTAGGTTGTACAAACAGGATAAATTGGTGCTCTTCGTGGTGGGGGGCAAAAACGGCGATCGCCTCCGGCTCATTAAACCCCGTTAAATAATAAAAATCACTATCTTGACGGAACACATATTCGACATCATTGTGCATTACCGCTTGGGGGGCACTGGCAAAAATTGCTGTCCCCTGCCCTAATTTAGCCATTAGGCGATCGCGGCGTTGACGATATTCGGAGGGGGAGATAACACTGTGCATAGGGTAAAACGGTAAGGCTGGGGGTTAGGGGGTCAACCGTAGTGATGATAACAAAAGTCAAGCCCCTTGGGCATTGTCGCCCCCGGGTCGGGACCGTCCACGGTGATCGGCAACGGGGACGGTAAGATAAGGCTCTAGATAGCAGTCCTTCTCTGGGATTCTGCACCGCTCCTGACACCGCTAACCGATGGATATTTATGGATGGCTTTTTTGCCTCGATTCCCAATAATCCTCTTACTGACTTCACCATTTTATTATTGGTCACCCTGACCCTCCCCCCCTTGTTTGAGCGTTTGCATCTGCCGGGGTTGGTGGGTTTGCTATTTGCGGGGGTAATTCTGGGTCAAGATGGTTTAGGGTGGCTCAGTGATGAATCCGAAAGTATTAAGTTATTTTCCGATATTGGCAAAATTTATTTGATGTTTGTGGCGGGGTTAGAAATTGACCTGAAGGAATTTCGCCGCCATCGTAACCGCTCTTTGCTATACGGCAGTCTGACATTTTTTATACCCTTGCTCATGGGGGTTGCCGTGGGTCGGGGGTTTGGCCTGGGCTGGAATGGGGCGGTGTTACTCGGATCACTATTTGCCTCCCACACTCTGCTGGGGTATCCCATTGTGCAACGGTTGGGGGTGGTTCGCAATGAAGCGGTAATGGTTACCATTGGGGCAACGATTTTCACCGATATAACGGCGTTACTAGTGCTTGCGGTGTGCATTGCCATCCACAGCGGTAGTTTTTCGGCCTTCAGTTTAGTCCTGCAGTTGGTGGCGATCGCCGTTTATAGTCTGGTGATTTTAGTGGGGTTTGACTGGGCGGGGAAGGAATATTTCCGTCGCACTGGGGATGAGCAGAGTAATCAATTTTTATTTGTCCTCTTGGCGGTGTTTTTAGCGTCGGTGGGGGCCCAGGTGATCAATGTGGATAAAATCGTCGGCGCTTTCCTGGCGGGTCTAGCGGTTAACGATGCGGTGGGGGAAGGCCCAGTGAAGGAAAAAGTGGAATTTATGGGCACAACCCTATTTATTCCCTTTTTCTTCGTGGGTATGGGGCTTTTACTAGATATTCCAGCGTTTATTAGCACAATGCGGGATGCTTTTCCCCTGGTGGTGGCCATTGTGGGGGGCTTAATTCTCTCCAAAGGACTGGCGGCGTATTTAGCCAAACTGAAGTTGGGTTACACCTGGCCCGAAGGATTGACCATGTGGTCCCTCTCCTTACCCCAGGTGGCGGCGACCCTCGCAGCGGCCGTTGCCGGTTATCAGGCCCTCAGTCCCAATGGCGATCGCCTGGTGTCAGAAACGATTTTAAACACCATCATTGTGCTGATGTTGGTAACGGCAATTCTGGGCCCGGTATTAACGGCCCAGTTTGCTCCCAAAGTGACCCCCCCCAACACCCTCAATGATCCCGAGGAGAATGAGGTGGACAGAGAGAGTGACCCCCCTCCGGCCCCCTTAGCCTCAGTGATGCCTAGGGATGCCCTGCCCTTTACCGTATTGGTGCCGACCCAAAATCCCCAAACCTTGTCCTACCTATTGGAAATGGGTAGCCTGATTGCCCGCCATGAACAGGGAAAAGTGATTCCCTTGGCGATCGCCAAAGCCCCGGTCCACATGGATGATCCAGCCTTGAATCGTCGGCTCCGGAAAAACCAAGCCCTGCTAGATCAAGCCATGGATATCACCGCCACGTTAAACGTGACGTCCTCCCCCTCCCTCCGCATTGATGACGATGTGGCCAGGGCCATCAGTCGCACCGCCCGGGAGAAAAATGCCAATTTAATCATCATGGGCTGGAGTGAGCGCTCCCTCGGCCTGCGGGCAAAACTCTTTGGCAGTACCATTGACAGTGTTTTCTGGTCGGCCCATTGTCCCGTGGCGGTGATGCGATTATTGGCGGATCCCCGATCCTTTCGTCGCATTCTCTTCCCCGTCAAAAACCTAACGCCCCAGGCCCTAGAACTTTTTCAGTTTACCCAACTGTTAGCGGAAGCCAACGACGCCATCATTACCCTGCTGCACGTTTGTCCCTACCTCACCCCCGGTGGCCAAGTGCGGGATTTTAAAGCGGAATTGGCCACCTTTCTGGCCCAATCCCACGCCAATATTAACTACCCGGTGAAAGTCATTTGCCATGATGATGCGGCAAAAGTCCTCATCCGAGCCGCGAATACCTTTGATTTGGTGGTGCTGCGCTCCTTCCGTCGGCGTTCCGTGGGGGGGGTGGCCTTGAGCGAGATTACCGATCAAATTCTCCGGGAAATTAATAGCTCCTTTGTGTTGTTTGGGGAACCCCATTCCTAGGCAATCCCCCAGACTAAACTCTCCCTAGGGACAGTGACTGGGGGGAACAGGGGGAAATATTACTGATTGTTAAGGGGACGGCGATCGCCCTATGATAAATCAAGCTAGGCCAAAAGCTTTACTGTATTTGATCCAACCCTAATGAACCTGCTGAGCCAACTCTTCGCCCCGGCCCCTTCCCCGACCCCAAATCCCCCGCGCAACCGCAAAAAACGTCGGGGAGTACAAATTAAAAGTCCGGCGGAAATTGCGATTATGCGCCAGGCCGGAGCGATCGCCGCCCAGGTACTTCAGGAAATTGCAGACTGGGTTGAGCCGGGCATGACCACCCTGGATGTGGATCAGTTTGCGGAAAAGCGGCTACGGGAATTGGGGGCAACCCCCAGCTTTAAGGGCTACCAAGGTTTTCCGGCCTCCATCTGTGCGTGTGTTAACAACGAAGTTGTCCACGGTATTCCCCGTCGCCGCAAAAAAATACGGGCCGGTGATTTACTCAAAGTGGATACAGGTGCCTACTTTCAGGGGTATCACGGCGATTCCTGCATCACCATTGCGGTGGGAAAAATTTCCGCCAAGGCCCAAAAATTGATGGACGTGGCTGAAGCCGCTTTGTATGCGGGCATTGAACAGGTTAAACCGGGTAACTATTTAATGGATATTGCCGGGGCGATCGAGGATTACGTCAAACCCACGGGCTTCAGTATTGTGGAAGAGTTTACAGGCCATGGCGTCGGGCAAAATCTCCACGAAGCGCCCCATGTGTTTAATGTGCGGTGTCGGGATCTGCCTAATCTCAAATTGAAACCAGGGATGACCTTGGCGATCGAACCGATTATCAATGCTGGCTCCCGCTTTACCCGCACCCTCGGCGATCGTTGGACGGTGGTTACGGTGGATAATGCCCTTTCCGCCCAGTTTGAACATACTGTTCTCGTGACTACCACTGGCTACGAACTGTTGACCGATCGCCGTTGTTTGTAATCACTCAATCACCCCCAGGAGCGCTGGACTATGGTGAATCTGCTACGATCCCTTCTCCCCCATTGGGGTTTTGGTCTACTCATTTCCCTAGTTGTGGGTCTGTTCCTCTTTCCCCCCACTGTCCTCGCAGCGGAAACCCAATTACAGTGGCAAGGGGAGCAAGGCTATCAAGTCGAGGCCCAGTTGATCTATCCAGATCACGGCACCACGGAGATGGTGGCGATCGAGGGTAAAGGTCAGCCCAGACGGTTAGATACCCTAACGGTTCGCATCTATGATCCCCAGGGGCAGGAATTAGCCACCTACCAGAACGTGAGTGCCGGTCAGCCCGGAAAAAGTGATTTTTTGCAGTTGCACTTTGATCCCCAACAGCAACAATTACGGGGATGGCTCGATATTGGAGGGGCGATCGGCAACGAATACTTTCTCAAGGGTCAAGCGGGCATTAGCCTGGATTTGTTCTATCTGGATGCCCAGGGACAGGAAACCAAAGTTGATCACAATGCCGGACAAGTGGAGGTTGTTCCCAATCATCCCGATAGGTATTAATAAATTCTTAACTCTAAGTCGATAAAGTATTAGCGATAATTATTAAAGAAATGGCGTTAAAAAACGTCATCATTTCCCTTGGCGTTAACCCGCTGATCTCTAACCTCTCTGCCCCATGACTTCTCTGTCCCTGACATCTTGCATTGCCGATTTACGGTTATATGATTGTCAACTGACCATGGACATGTCAGGGCAAGATGCGATGCAGATTCTCAATGCGAATCCCCACTTGCCGGGGGTTATTTTGACCCAGGATTGGTATTTTGTGGGGATGATCTCCCGTCGCCGCCTGCTCGAACAGATGAGTCGTCCCTATGGCTTAGATCTTTTTTATCGACGCCCCCTAAATCAGTTATATCAGTTTGCCAAGGTTGAGCATTTAATTCTCACGCCGGATACTTTGATCACCGTGGCAACGGAAAAGGCGCTACAACGATTTAGTACGCTTTTAGATGAACCCATTATTGTCGAAATCGCCCCCCGTCAATATCGTTTGTTGGATATTCACCAACTGTTGGTTGCCCATGCCAATATTTTTAAAATCATGTCAACGTTATTGAATGAAAAAAATGAAAAGTTAAAGCAGTTAACCGTCATTGATCCCCTCACAAAAATCGGTAATCGCCGTTGTTTTGAACTGAATTTTGGTCGGGATTGGCAATTGGCGGTGCGGGAAGAATATTGGGTTGCGGTTATTCTCTGTGACGTTGACTTTTTCAAGCAATACAATGACACCTATGGGCATCTGGAGGGGGATGAATGCCTAAAACTCATTGCCCAATGCTTAAAGAAATGTGTGCGGCGCAAGTCAGACGTGTTGGCGCGGTATGGTGGCGAAGAATTTATCATCTCACTGTTCAACATCAAAAAAGATAATGTTGCCAAGATGTTGAAAAAACTCCAAGATCACATCGCTAAATTGGAACGTCCCCATCGCTCCTCCCAGGTGTCGGAATATGTCACCCTCAGTTTCGGGGCGGTGAATGTCAAAGCCAACAAATCCCTAGAGATTAAAGATTTAATTGCCTGGGCAGACGAAGCCCTCTATAGGGCAAAAGCCGAGGGACGAAATCGCTTCATCATTGAAGAAAAGTAGATCATCACATCAACCATCACACAATGGCGATCGCCTGGGGGAAGGCCCTCTGGCATCACAGCTTTGCTAGGCGGCGGCGGAACTTCTCGGGTATATTGACGTTCAATGACGGCAAATTGCATTCAGGGGAATGATTATGGTCAAGTTAGGTGAGTTGTTGGCATCCGTTCCAGAAGTGTTGGCCGCTGCGCCTTGGTTAACAACGGAACCTGAACGATATTCAGCGTTGAACCAGACAGTGACGGGCTTGTCCACCAACTCCCATGCTTGCGGGGCGGGATCGCTGTTTATTGGCATGCCGGGAACCCGGGTTGATGGGGGAGAATTTTGGCCGGGGGCGTTGGAATCCGGGGCGATCGCCGCTGTGGTCAGCCCGGAAGCGTTGGCGAAAGTGCCGGCCCCGGGGGACTGTTGCGTGATTCCAGTGGCGGATTTAGTCACCGTTTGTGCCAAACTGGCAGCGGCATTTTATGATTACCCCGCCCAGGCCCTGAAATTAGTAGGGGTCACCGGCACCAACGGCAAAACCACCGTCACCCATTTAATTGAGTACTTCCTTAACCAAGGCAGTCATCCCACGGCCCTGTTGGGAACCCTCTACACCCGTTGGCCCGGTTATCAAAAAACGGCAACCCATACCACCCCCTTTGCTGCCGATTTACAAAAACAGTTGGCAGAAGCACGCCAGGCTGGCAATCAATGCACAGTGATGGAAGTGAGTTCCCATGCCTTAGCCCAGGGGCGGGTGTTGGGGTGTGAATTTGAGTGCGCGGTGTTCACCAACTTGACCCAGGACCACTTGGATTTCCATGAAACCATGGACAAGTATTTTGCCGCTAAGGCGTTATTGTTTGAGCAGCATTATCTGAAAGGGCGGGCGGTGTTGAATTGGGATGATATTTACGGCAAAAAGCTGATTGACCGCCTGCCAACGGATCGGGTTTATACCTACAGCGTTAATCACGATGGGGCTGATTTTTATACGAAAGCGTTGGATTATCAACCCACCGGGGTGAATGGCATCATGGTCACCCCCCGAGGGGAATATCCCTTCCAATCGCCGTTGGTAGGACAGTTTAACCTGGCTAATCTCTTGGCGGCGATCGCCACAGGGTATCACTTAGGGCTGGACCCCGCCCAAATGTTAAGTCAGTTGCCCCAATTTGCCGGTGTCCCCGGCCGCATGGAACAGGTCAAAATCCAAGATGCCCAGGATATTGCGGTGATGGTGGACTATGCCCACACCCCTGATAGTTTGGAAAATGCCCTCAAAGCGTCCCGCCCCTTTATTCCAGGTCGTTTAATTTGTGTGTTTGGCTGTGGTGGCGATCGGGACCGGACAAAACGGCCGATGATGGGCAAAATTGCTGCTGAGTTGGCGGATCTGGCTGTGGTTACGTCGGATAATCCCCGCACCGAAGACCCAGAACAAATTTTGGCCGATGTGGTGCAGGGTATTCCCGCTGAAATTGACCCCTGGGTGATTGGCGATCGGGCCACCGCCATTCATAAAGCCATTCGGGAAGCGAAACCGGGGGATGGGGTGTTAATCGCCGGCAAAGGCCATGAAGATTATCAAATTCTGGGCACTGAAAAAATCCATTTTGATGACCGGGAACAGGCCCGGGAGGCCTTGATCCTTCGTTACAGTTGAGGGGATGTTCCATTCATTGAATTATCCATGCCGTTAGTTGAGACCGATCCCATTATCGTTGCCGATCAGGTGGAAAAGTGGTACGACAACCAGTTCCACGCCCTGCGGGGGGCCAGTCTAACCGTCGATCGCCAGGAGGTAGTGGTGGTGATGGGGCCATCGGGATCGGGAAAATCCACCTTTATTCGTACCTTTAACGCCCTGGAACCCTATCAAAAGGGCCGGATTGTCATTGACGGCATGGTACTCTCCCATGATTTAAAAAATATTGATGAAATTCGGCGGGAGGTGGGGATGGTGTTTCAACATTTCAACCTCTTTCCCCATTTAACGGTGTTGCAAAATGTCACCTTGGCTCCCCGCTGGGTCAGGAAATGGGACCGGGACAAGGCGGAAACCATTGCGGTGGAATTACTGGACAAAGTTGGCATTGCGGCCCAAAAAGATAAATATCCCGCCCAACTCTCCGGGGGCCAAAAGCAACGGGTGGCGATCGCCAGGGCGTTGGCCATGCAACCAAAAATCATGCTATTTGATGAACCCACCTCGGCGTTAGACCCGGAAATGGTGCGGGAGGTGTTGGATGTGATGCGGAACCTGGCCGCGTCGGGCATGACTATGGTGTGCGTCACCCATGAAGTGGGCTTTGCCCGGGAGGTGGCGGATCGGGTGGTATTAATGGATGCCGGGGTGGTGGTGGAAATGGCCAAACCCGATGACTTTTTTAACCGTCCCCAGGCGGAACGCACCCAACAATTTTTAAACCAAATTCTCTAATTCCGGCCCACACGCTCTGTCACCATGGGGGTCACCGATCTTTTTTGGCCGGGGCGATCGGGTAAATGCTTGCCAACAACAGACAGCCAATGCCCACATTGATTAATACATCAGCCAGGTTGAAGATCGGGAAATTAATCAACCGAAAATCCAGAAAATCCACCACATGCCCCAGTAAAAAGCGATCAATCCCATTGCCAAAGGCCCCTGCCAAAATACAGCCATAACCCACCTGTTCTATGCGGCGGAGGGGGGTTCTACCGGCAAAAATCATTAAGCCCACACTCACCCCCAAGGACAACCACTTTAACCAACCGGCTCCCCCCCGAAAGACACTAAAGGCGGCCCCGGTATTCAACACATAGGTCAAGTGAAACACCGACGACCAAAGGGGCCAACTCGTCCCCACCGTCTCAAAGGTTTGGGACACCCAGACTTTGCTCACTTGATCCACCACCAGACCGGCGATCGCCACTTGCCAAAAAAGGGGATTTTTACTGAAGGCAAAAGATCGAAGCATGCATCAATAGAGGAGAAGTTTCCGCAAGAAATAGGCTAAGACTGCGCTCAAGCACACCACAATGCCCTGCCCCGGGAGGGACGCCAGGGAAAAGGTCATAATTGCCGCCGGGATTTGGGCCAGGGTAATAATCGGCGGATTCCCGAGGTTAAACACCGCTAGGATGACCAGGTAGAGGATGCCAGTGCCATGGATGATGCCTAACCCCGCCAGGGCACTGAGGGCTAATCGTTCAATTTTGGCCCGGGCCTGATAGGCGAGCCAACCACAACACCAGGCCCCCGGGACAAAGCCTAATAAATAGCCAAAGGTGGGTTGTTGCCAATAACCCCAACCGCCCCCAAAGGCGAAGATCGGTAACCAACTCAATCCCAACAGCAGATAGCCCACCTGGGCGATCGCCCCGGCATTGGCCCCGGCCACACAGGCAGTTAACAATACCGCCCCCACTTGATAGGTGGTGCCCAATGACGTTGGGTAAATGCCCTGGTCCCACCATTGCCAGGGGGGATTAGTGACCGACGCTTCCACAAAGGTGGAAAAAATAGTCAGCAGTAAACCGGCGATCGCCAAGAGGAGTTCTGCCAGCAGAGATGGTTTGGTGGGGGCTGCCGCTTCATCTAAAACGGGATCAAGCTCAGAATCAGGATTGGTATTCACCGGGAATAGGCGCTTCTCCCCCTTCAAGGCCAAGGGAGGCTAAAAGTTGTTGGTCTTGTTCTGGGGGTTGACCAAGGGTCGTGAGATAGTGACCCACTAGCATGGCGTTGATCCCTGCTTTGAGGCCTAAAGCCTGGAGTTCCCCCATTACAGCTTCTCGTCCCCCAGCATAGCGAATAATTTGTTGGGGCAAAATGAATCGGAAAATGGCGATCGCCTTGAGGGCTTCATAGGGAGTTAATTTATGCTGATCCCCTAGGGGCGTACCGGCGCGGGGATTGAGTAAATTTAAGGGCACAGACTCCACCGCCAGTTCCCGTAGGGACAAGGCCAAATCCACCCGGTCTTCCCAGGTTTCCCCCATGCCGAGAATGCCGCCAGTACAGGCTTGAATGCCCGCGGCTTTCAGGTTGTTGACCGTGTCTACCCGATCCTGCCAGGTGTGGGTGGTGACAATTTTGTCGTAATAATTCGCTGAGGCTTCCAGGTTATGGTTGTAGCGGGTGACCCCCGCCTCCCGTAATTGTGCAGCCTGCTCCGCTGTTACTTCCCCGAGGGCACAACAGGGTTTAATGGCGGTTTCCGTAATAATCTGGCGCACTGTGCCCAGGATTTCCTCAAATTCTTGATTTTTGGGACTGTTATATTTGGGGCCCCGACCTTGACTGACTAAACAAAAGCGCTTGGCCCCGGCCGCCGCCGCCGCTTTGGCCTGTTCTAAAATTTCTGCTTGGCTTTTTAAGCCATAAATGGGGGAATCATCCCCGGGATGATGGCTGGACTGGGAACAAAAGCCACAATTTTCCGAGCAATTCCCCGACTTAACATTGATAATGCTGCAGAGATCCACCACATTGCCACAACAGGCTTGACGAATCCGATCCGCCGCTTCACAGAGCAATAAAATATTGTCCTCACCCTCGATCGCCGTCAACCGTAATGCCTCTGCCCGCGACAGGTGATCGCCGTCGATAATACGCTGGCTCAGGTCCTGTAACCAGGTGTTTAAAGCTTCCTCTGATAAAGGCAGGGACGGAGCAGATTTAGGGCGGGATGAAGAGGCTAAAACCACGGCAATAGCAGGTAAATAGGTCACAATCAAGTTAAGCGGTATTCTATCACGCCGGGCAAAGGGCAACGGCTGAGTTAAGATTTTTAACGCCCAACGGCGATCGTCTCTTGTTAATCATCGGCCAGTCTGAGAAATCACCACTATAGTTGGAAGTGTTCAGCGCTCCCCAATTTGATCATGGGAAAAAACCTCCTCGAACAACTCCGACAATTTACGGTGGTGGTCTCCGACACGGGGGATATCCAAGCCATCGAAACCTTTACCCCCAGAGATGCCACCACGAATCCGTCCTTGATTACGGCGGCGGCCCAGATGCCCCAATATCAAGACATTGTGGACGCCACGTTACTGACAGCGAAGGAAGAGGCCGGCCCCGCTGCCCCGATCGCCGATGTGGTCAGCTTAGCCTTTGATCGATTAGCGGTGGCCTTTGGGGTCAAAATCCTGGAAATCATCCCGGGTCGCGTGTCCACAGAGGTAGATGCCCGACTCTCCTACGATACCGACGGCACCATTGCCAAAGCCCGCTATCTGATTGGGGAATACGCCAAAGCGGGGATTGATAAAGACCGTATTTTAATTAAAATTGCCTCCACCTGGGAAGGCATTAAGGCAGCGGAAGTCCTAGAGCAAGAGGGCATTCACTGTAACCTCACCCTGCTGTTTGGCCTGCATCAGGCGATCGCCTGCGCTGAGGCGAAAGTCACCCTCATTTCTCCCTTTGTGGGACGGATTTTAGATTGGTATAAAAAAGAAACCGGTAAAGACTACGCCAGCCATAACGATCCCGGCGTTCAATCGGTGACCAAGATTTATCATTATTTCAAACGGTTTGACTACAAAACCGAAATCATGGGGGCCAGCTTCCGTAACATCGGCGAAATTATGGAATTGGCGGGGTGTGATTTGTTAACCATTTCTCCCAAGTTGCTGGAGCAACTGCGCCAAACCGAGGAGGAGCTCCCCCGCAAACTCGATCCCGCCACCATTCCCTCAGACATTGAGAAAATCGCCATGGACAAAGCCACCTTTGACACCATGCACAACGGCGATCGTATGGCATCGGAAAAACTGGCCGAGGGAATTGCCGGCTTTACCAAAGCGTTGGAAGCCCTGGAACACCTTTTGGCAGAGCGTCTGAAAAAATTGGATGGTCAAGAGCACATCCAACATGGTGCTGAAGAAATTTTCCACGCCTACGATTTGGACGGCGATGGGTTTATTACCCGGGAGGAATGGGCCGGCACTGATGTTGTGTTTGACGCCCTGGACAAAGATCATGACGGCAAAATTACCGCTGCAGAAATGTCTGCGGGGCTTGGGGCCGCCTTTCGGTTGACCTCCGTGGGATGAGATCACAGTTCGATTAGCTTAAGTGAGCGGGAAGCCCCTTCCCGTTTCCCCTGGATCTGCTACGGTGTACCCCCAAGGGTCACGATCCCCCCTAGCCCCCCTTAGAGAGCTACGGTGTACACACAAGTATCAAGATCCCCCCTAGCCCCCCTTGTCAAGGGGGGAAAAAGACAAATTAAAGGTTTGAAGTCCCCCTTATTAAGGGCAGGGCTGTTTCATTCTTTAGAAAAAAGGAGAAATAGGCAGTAAAACAGGATTTTAGCGACACAAAGACAATAAATAAGGGATATTGTACTTATTTTGGTCAATTCCATCTGTTAATGAAT
>JAYKHU010000273.1:0-23972 GCA_035285105.1 Synechocystis sp. | reverse complement strand
GCTTCGATCGCCGCTACTAGGGCATCTTCTTCAATGATGCCGCCCCGAGAACAGTTGATAATGCGGGTGGTGGGCTTCATTTTTGCCAAGGTGTCCGCATTGATGAGATTCGCCGTTTCGGGGGTTTTGGGAATGTGGAGGGTAATAAAGTCCGATTCCGTAAACAGCAAATCTAAATCCACCAAGGTGCAGCCCAGTTGGTCGGCCCGCTCCTGGGAGATAAAGGGGTCATAGGCCAATAACTTCATGCCCATGGATTTCGCCACGGTGGCCACATGGGAACCAATTTTGCCTAGACCCACCACCCCTAGGGTCTTTTTATAGACTTCTGTGCCGATAAATTTTTTCCGTTCCCACTTGCTGTCCTTCACCGATTTATTGGCATCGGGGATATGGCGGGCCAGGGCCATCATCATGGCCAGGGCATGTTCCGCAGCGGCGATCGTATTGCCTTCGGGGGAATTGACCACCACAATCCCTTGACGGGTAGCAGCGGCAACATCGATATTGTCTACCCCGACACCAGCTCTCCCAATGATTTTCAGGTTGGTCCCCGCTTGGATAATGCCCTCTGTGATTTTGGTGGCAGAGCGCAGCATCACAGCATCGTAATCGGGAATGATTTGTATAATCTCTGCTTCTGACAGCCCGGTTTTAACGTCAACTTGGGCAACTTGCTTGAGAATATCAATGCCGACTTGGTCAACGGAGTCAGAGACTAAAACTTTAGACATAGTGAATAATCTATAAATTGATAGCGCCTCTAGGGCAACGGGGAATAAGCTCCCCTAGGGTCAATGGTGAACAGTCTAACTGAGAACGCTCAGGGACTATTTTCTCAGCGGTCAAACTCAGACCCCATTTTAGCGGCTAGGGGGGTAACCGTTACCATGAATTTCCCGGCCTGAAATTTTGCTTCAGCTGGTCAGGGCATTCAACATAGGCTTGATTTACCCTAGCGCTTCAGGCACGTCCCCTTGGTAAGGGGAGGATGGGAGGGGTCTTTTTAATCTGTATGGGCGCTGTTGCGGATACTTATTTTGCCAATAAATTTTGAATTTCATTGTGATTATCCTTGCCAATCATGATCAAAAAGCGAAGCGCTTCATTAACTGATTCTGCACTAGTAAAAATTTCGGCAACATCCTCATCTAACTTAATGATTTGCTTGCCAAATTGTTGGCGCTGAGTCCCCAGTTTCCTGACCTTTAGGGCTTTTAGATTATATTCACGTCTTAGTTCATCTTCCATAATTTTAACCCTCTTGATAAACTTTAATTTCTTGTCTAGTCCCCTGCCTAGCACTGATAATCCTAATACTGCCTTCTCTTTCGGCATAGGAAACTAACAAAATACGGCCTACGGATGAGACCCCTATTACAATATAGCGATTTTCAGTTTCTGAGTGATCCGGATCATAAAAGTCAATATAGAGGGGATCATCAAAAACAGTTTGGGCCTCTTTAAAGGAGACACCGTGTTTTGCTAGGTTGGATCGTGCTTTTTGTTCATCCCATTCAAAGTTCATAAATGGTGGAAGTGTTAATCTTTTTTTCTGGCATTGTAGCAAGCTGCTGCTGGTTTATTGCCTTGACAATCAAGATTGACGTCCCTAATGGGGAAAAAGAAATTTATAATCAAGGATTGTGCTGTTTATTAATTCATTCCTAACCTTAAGTCTATGATTGCTTCTCGCCGCCGCTACCACATCACCACCTTTGGCTGTCAGATGAATAAAGCTGACTCGGAACGGATGGCCGGGATTCTCGACACGATGGCGTTGGAAGCCACCCCTGACCCGAACCAGGCGGATGTGATTATCTACAATACCTGCACCATCCGCGACAATGCAGAACAAAAAGTTTACTCCTACCTCGGTCGTCAGGCAAAACGGAAACAATCGGAACCGGGGTTAACTCTGGTGGTGGCCGGGTGTGTTGCTCAACAAGAAGGGGAACAATTGCTGCGGCGGGTGCCAGAATTGGATTTGGTGATGGGTCCCCAACACGCCAATCGCCTAGGGGATTTACTGGAGGCGGTGTGGTCAGGTAACCAAGTGGTAGCCACCGAAGCGGCCCACATTATGGAGGATATTACCCAACCCCGCCGGGATAGCACCGTCACGGCTTGGGTGAATGTCATTTACGGCTGTAACGAACGGTGTAGTTACTGCGTAGTCCCCAATGTCCGGGGCGTGGAACAATCCCGATCGCCGGAAGCGATCCATGGGGAAATGATGGCGATCGCCGAGCAGGGGTTCAAGGAAGTGACGTTATTGGGGCAAAATATTGACGCCTATGGTCGAGATTTACCCGGTGTTACCCCCAGTGGTCGCCATCTCCACACCCTGACGGATTTGCTCTATTACGTCCATGATATTGACGGCATTGAGCGCCTACGGTTTGCCACCAGCCATCCCCGTTACTTTACCGAACGACTCATTCAAGCCTGTTGTGAACTCCCGAAGGTGTGTGAACATTTCCATATTCCCTTCCAATCCGGCGATAACGACATCCTCAAAGCCATGAAGCGGGGCTACACCCACGAACGCTACCGTCAGATTATCGACAAAATTCGCCACTATATGCCCGATGCTGCCATCAGTGCCGACGTAATTGTGGGATTTCCGGGGGAAACGGAGCAACAATTTGAAAATACCCTCAAATTAATTGAAGACATTGGCTTTGACCAAATTAACACCGCCGCCTATTCCCCCCGTCCGGGTACACCGGCCGCCCTTTGGGACAATCAACTATCGGAGGAGATCAAGGACGATCGCCTCCAACGCCTCAACCACTTAGCATCGACCCAAGCCATGGAACGGTCCCAACGCTACCTGGGACGCATGGAGGAAGTCCTCGTGGAGGGCCAAAATCACAAAGATCCCAGTCAGGTCATGGGGCGTACCCGGGGCAATCGTCTGACCTTTTTCTCGGGACACATCGACCAACTCCTCGGCAAAATCGTTCCGGTGAAAATCACCGAGGCCCGGGCCTATAGCCTCACCGGAGAAGTGCTCAGTCTTGTGGGGGTGTGAGGTCACCGCGCCAAGGGTTGGGGATCTGACCAGGTGCGCGAATCTACTTTGAGTTGCTCCAACTTATTCCGCGCTAGGGCGATCCAAAAGGCGTGAAATTGGCGATCGCCGAGATAGGCGCGACTCTCTTCTTTGGCTTTGTGAAAGGCATCCACCAGAAAATAAGCCAACTGTTTTGCCGTCAAATCAGAACCGTTAATCTGAAAATGAAACAGTAACTCCCGGCGATTCCCCATCAGGGTGTTGGCGTACACCATCGTAAAATCATGGCTCGCTTGGCGATCGAACCATGTAGGGCGGGGCATGACCTGATTTCCTAAACTCTCCGTATCGGTGCCCTTGAGTTGGGACACTAAAAATAAATGGCGCAGGGTGGGGGTGACGGATAGGACACCGGAGTAGTACATGATCATAGGCGCAGTCAGGTGGGTCGACGCCTTAAACGGCCAATGGGCTTGCTCTAGGGGAAAATAACTAAGAAAGTGATGCCATTCTGACGATGGAGTCGGCATAATAGGGAGAATAAGAAGAGGAAAAAAGGCAACGTAGAGTTCTTGCTAGGGACTACGCTTTCAGGTTATAGTTTCATTTAAAGTGCCTGGGTGCTATATTTCAAAGATCTAGCACAACTCGCATTACTCTGAGGGATCCCTCCCCTACCAGTCAGCGCTTAACTTGTAATTAGCCCTGATTCAGAAATAACCTCTGTGGTTCTTTCACCCCAGCGAATCACCCTAGGAAAAATTCCGATTCCAACCTTCGTCTTATTCCCGCTATTAATGCCTACGATGCAGAAAAACAGATAGTTTGCTTCGTTAGTAAGATGCCTTGGTCTCCGTGACTAGTTTTTGTCCCCTGCGGGTAAATCAGAGTTGGGAATTCACCTTCCCTACCTTAAAGCTTGTTTAAAGTTTTTTAGGACTAGTTTGTATTGTTGTGATAGCCATTAGCAATTACCCAGCATTTGTCCCCGTTTTTTCTTCGGGATTAAAAAACGACCTAAAAATCCCTCCGACAGCCATTTACCCTGGCCACAAAGATTGAGTCACCTTCAAAGTTGATTAGGGCTTTCCAGAGTGTGCTTAGTTCCGTTTACCCTACCGCCTTTCTCCGGGGCAGTTAACGGCGCTCGGCGTTAGAAAATTACCGAAACTTTATTACCCCCATTTCCGTGTACTATCTCCCACCCCTCCGAAACACCGGGTTCTGTTGGAGCGTACCCTTAGAGGAATAGATTTATGCCAAAACAAATTATCATTGCTGAAAAACATCAAGTTGCCGCAGTCTTTTGGGAAGAACAAATTCAAGAATTGGTGGTGTCTACGGGCACCCAGCAGGTGGGCGATATTTATTTAGGTTTAGTCGAAAATATTATTCCAGGCATTGATGCCGCATTTATCAATATTGGTGTAGCAGAAAAAAATGGGTTTATTCACGTTAATGATTTAGGTCCCCTGCGACTCCGTCGCAATGCGGGTTCAATTAATGAACTGTTGGCCCCCCAACAAAAGGTGTTGGTGCAGGTGATGAAGGAACCCACCGGCAACAAGGGCCCCCGTTTAACCGGAAAAGTCAGTTTACCCGGACGGTATTTGGTGTTAATTCCCTATGGCCGGGGGGTCAATTTATCCCGCCGTATTCGCAGTGAGGAAGAACGCAGTCGGTTACGGGCCCTGGGGGTATTAATCAAACCCGCTGGCATGGGCATGTTAGTCCGCACTGAAGCGGAGGATATTCCCGAAGAAGCCATTATTGAAGACTTGGAATATCTGCAAAAACAATGGGAATTGATTCAACAACAGGCAATGAACAGCCGTCCCCCGACGTTGTTGGATCGTGATGATGACTTTATCAAACGGGTGTTGCGGGATATGTATTCCCCGGAAGTCAACCGCATTGTGGTCGATACCGCATCAGCGGTTAAGCGGGTTAAGCAACAGTTGATGAATTGGAATGAAGGTCAATTACCAGAGGGGGTCTTGATCGATCACCACCGGGAATCCCGGTCGATTTTAGAATATTTCCGCGTTAATGCTGCCATTCGAGAAGCCCTCAAGCCCCGGGTCGATTTACCCTCCGGTGGCTATGTGATTATTGAACCCACAGAGGCGTTAACGGTGATTGATGTTAACTCCGGTTCCTTCACCCATTCGGCAACCTCCCGGGAAACGGTATTGTGGACTAACTATGAGGCTGCAACGGAAATTGCCCGTCAATTGCGGCTGCGGAATTTGGGCGGGGTAATTATTGTGGACTTCATTGATATGGATTCCCGACGTGACCAACTGAAGTTGCTTGAGCATTTTAATCGTTGTCTACGCATTGATAAGGCCCGGCCCCAGGTGGCTCAATTAACAGAATTGGGTTTGGTGGAATTGACCCGGAAACGCCAAGGTCAAAACATTTACGAACTATTTGGTCAGACCTGTCCTCAATGTGGTGGATTGGGGCATTTAGTGGAATTACCTGGGGAAAAAGGGTTTGTTTCCCTCGAAACCCCCGTCATTCCGGTCATCAGCAGTAGCACTCCCCGATTGGTGGAAAAACCGATCATTGCACCGCCGGTGAAAGCCAGTGGAGCCGAAGCGAAAGGGGATGATGGCGATCGCAATGACACGTTTGACTTACTATTCCACCCCAATTACCAAGAGCAAGGCGATGTCGATCGCCGTCGCCGTCGCCGTCGTGGCTCAGAGGTCTCAAAGGACGACGGAGCTAAGGGGCAATCCCCGTCCCGCAGTAAAACGGTGGTTAGCGATCACCCCAAAGATAAAAAAGAAAAAGAGAAGGAAAAGGATAAAGATACCGCCGCCGCCCCGTCTCCCCCCTCCCGTCGTGAACGTCCCGCTCGCCGGGTAGAAAAGCCGTTGGTTCCCGTTAATGTAACCATGACTGGCTTAGAGCAAGAACTGTATGCCCGGATGGGTATTTCCCCCTTACTCAAAACTGATTACCCCCTGCAAGAGGCCAAGTCCTACGCGGTGTCTGTGTTTACCCCGGATGAGAAGCCTGGGGAAACGGCCGCAGCGGTGCAGGAAATCCGCAACGGGAACCCAATTTCGTCACCGTTGACCCCCACCCCTGAGGCGAAGGAATCAACATCCCGGGAAGAAAGCACCGTACCGCCGACGGATAATGGGTCTGGCCTAACCTCAAGCGCCCTCAATTCTGAACCCCCAGCCCCCACAACGCCTCCCCTTGAAACGAAAAAACGCCCCGGTCGTCGCCGCCGCCGTCCTTCCGCCGAGTCATGACGGATAACCCGACCGGCCCAGCGCTAACCCAGTTTGATCGCCCAGAGTGGTGGCAACAGCAACATCACCTCGATGGCGATCGCCTGGTGGCCGGGGTGGATGAAGTGGGACGGGGGGCTATTTTTGGCCCGGTGGTGGCAGCCGCGGTGTTAGTCCCAATCACGGCGATCGCCACCCTACGCACCTTGGGGGTTAAGGACAGTAAGACCCTCTCCCCCCGTCAACGGGAAACCCTCTTTACCCAGCTATCCAATGGCCCCACCGCCTATCACATCAGCTTTGCCGATGTCCCCACCATCGACCAACTCAATATTCGCCGGGCCAGTTTATTGGCCATGGAGCGCTCCCTCCGGGGCGTACCCACAGTGCCGGCCCATGTGTTAGTGGATGGGCGAGACTCCATTCCAGGGTTAGCGATGCCCCAAACCTCGGTGATTCAAGGGGATGCCCGTTCTGCGCTAATCGGAGCCGCCAGTATTTTGGCGAAGGTATGGCGCGATCGCCTCATCGTTCGCCTGGCAGCTCGTTTTCCCGGTTATGATTTAGCCAACAACAAAGGTTACGGCACGGCGAAACATCGTCAAGGTTTACAAACCTTCGGGACAACTCCCTTACATCGCCCCTTATTTTGCCGCAAAATCCTGGCTTCACGGGTTTGCAAAAAAAAACGCCCAGTTTCTGATCTGGCAAACCAAGATCGAGAAAATAGACGGTAAAAATAGTCATTAATTACGAAAACGAGCAAATATAGTATCTATCGACGACGGGAGCGCTGTCTTCTGCGGGTAGCTTCCTTGCGCTTGCTTTTTTCCTGGGGCGTTTCAAAAAATTGATGCTTTTTGAAGTCTGTGTAAATGCCAGCTTTGGCAACTTGGCGTTTGAAGCGGCGTAATGCGGATTCGATGGGTTCGTTTTGACCTACTACAACTTGAGTCATTGGGGACTTTTAAACCTCCTGAAGGAACAAAGTGGAAAATGGGTTATTAATTTAAGCAAACGCCTAACTATTCAATTAGGCATAGATTTCCTATTTTAGTAGATGACGGCAACTGACGGGGATCCCTCCCTGGGCCTCTCCCGTCCCTGTCGCTCCCAAGTCCCAAACATTGTCCCCCGTCACGGTGGTCCCCGGCTGTGTTTTGATAGGTTAGAAAAACATTTTCTGACTTCCTATGGTTTCCCCCAAACCCCAATCCATGGAACGGTCCGTCGCCTGTGCCGTTTTAACCACCAGTGATACCCGGACGGTGGAAACGGATAAAAGTGGGCAGTTAATTCAGATTACCCTCCGCCATCTAAAACATCGGGTGGTGCATTATCAAATTGTGCCTGATGATCCGGAACTAATTGAAGCGGCGATCGCCATCGTCGGGGACCTTCCTGACTGCCAAGTAATTTTGCTCTCAGGGGGGACAGGCATTGGGGAGAGGGATTGCACCTGTGAGGTGGTGGACAAACTATTGGATAAGCGGCTGCCGGGGTTCGGGGAGATTTTTCGTGCCCTCAGTTACCAAGAAGTGGGTTCCCGGGCGATCGCCTCCCGCAGCGTGGCCGGGATTTATCGCGGCAAGTTGATTTTTGCCCTCCCGGGGTCGGAAGCCGGAGTTAAGCTTGCCCTAGAGAAGTTAATCTTGCCGGAATTGCTCCATCTCACCGCCGAGTTGGGGTCCCATGGCCATCACGAATAAATTTGGGGCATCCTCTCCCTAATCGGCCTATCAATCGGCATAGCTATAGGGGTCCTGGGGAGTCGGAATTGTCTTAATGGCGGAAGCGGCCAGCACCAGTTGGCGTTTTTGGGGGGAACTGCCACCCCGATTTTGGGCCAGGGCGGGTAACGTTTCGGTGATCATTTCCCCTTGAATTTCTAGCCAGGTGTCCTGGGGATATTGTTGCCGTGATCCATCCACCTTGACTGGTAACGCGACGGGGTACACATCCACCGCACAGCAAGTCAAAATGAAACGGCTAATCAATAAATAATCGTCGGGTAAATAGTCGGGGTACACCACAAACCCGGTGACGTTGGCCCCTTGACCCGCATACACATCGGGTTCCGGGTAGGCATTAATGGTGCGGATCCAATCCACTAGGGTGCGGTCTTCTGGCTTGATTTGGGCGGCAAAACTTTCCGCCTGTACCTGGGTTGGCGGTAGGGTGTTACTGATGCCCCGTTGAATGGCTAACTGACTGGTAAACACCGAGGGGGTAATCACCAGGCCTAACATGGCGGAACTTAACAACAACAGCGTCCCCACCCCCAAGGGCAACACCGTCACATGGGTGACACTATCCTGGCTGGATTGTGGACGGGCAGACCGCTTAAACCAGCGACGCAGGGTTTGAAAAAGGCGCAGGGCGCCCAAGGCCAGCAAAACAACCCCTGTCACCGTGACCAACGCAAAATAATTGGGATGGATCAGTAACTTTAACTCGCCGGAAACCGAATATTTCACCATCAGGAGGCCCCAGGCAAAAATCCCCAGGCCATCCAGTTGATTTAACAGCCTCCACAGGGGGGCAAAGCGTCGAGAGAGGACTCGGGTTCCGGCGGTCATAGGTCAGTCACTAAATAATGGTGCCGTCGGCGATCGTGGCATTTTTAATCACAACGACAATGCCATTGCGGATGTAGAAACCCTCATCTTCGCGGTTGGCTTCTTGCACATTTTCCTTGTTGACAATCATGACATTTCTGCCAATGCGGGCGTTTTTGTCGATGATAGCGCGGCGAATGGTGGTACCGGGCCCAATACCCGCTGCAATTTTGCCTTGGGCTTGGAGGGCTTCCCGTTGGGGGGAGGACTCGTAAAAGTCATTGCCCATCATCAAGGTATCTTCAATGGTACAGCCAGCTTCCACCCGACTGCGAATTCCCAAAACCGAATGGTGAATACGGCAATCTTTAACAATGCACCCTTCCCCAATCATCGACTCCGTGACGGTGGCGTTGAGCATTTTCGTCGGCGGTAGGGAGCGCCCCCGGGTATAAATGGGGGATTTCTCATCATAGAAACTAAAGTCGGGGTTGGGTTGCTTCGTCAGGGCTAAATTAGACTCGTAAAACGCTTCAATCGTCCCGATATCTTCCCAATAGTCGTCAAACAAATAGGCTTGGAGGTTATAGTCCTTAGCGGAGTCAGGGATAATTTCCTTGCCGAAATCCGTTGAGGAGTCATACTTATTCAGTAGGTCATGTAAGACCTCTTTTTTGAAAACGTAAATGCCCATGGAGGCAATGTAAGGATTAAGCTTGGCTTTCTCCGCCGTTAATCCGAGGAGGGTGGTATCCACCGCCATCTGCTTCAGGGCATCCCCTTTCGGTTTTTCGGAAAAGTCAATAACGCGCCCCTGGGCATCAATTTTCATTAATCCCAAAGCTGGAGCTTTCTTTTCATCGACGGGCACCACGGAGAGGGTGATATCCGCCCCTGTTTCCCGGTGACGACGGATAAATTGGCTATAGTCCATGCGATAAAGATGATCGCCGGAGAGAATTAGGTATTCATCAACGTCCCATTCATTGAGTAGCCAGAGATATTGACGCACCGCATCCGCTGTGCCCTGGAACCATTCTGTGCTATCAACGGTTTGGTGAGCCGCTAAAACCTCAACAAAGCCTTCTTGAAAATTGGCAAAGTTGTAGGTTCGGGCTAAGTGACGATTTAGGGAAGCCGAATTAAACTGAGTGAGGACGTAAATTTTAACGATTTCCGAATTGATACAGTTACTGACGGGAATATCAATGAGCCGATACTTGCCCGCCAAGGGCACAGCCGGTTTAGCTCTCAATTTCGTTAAAGGATAAAGGCGGGTCCCGGCCCCACCGCCCAGGATAATCGCTAAGACACGTTTCACAAGCAGACCTCTCGATTGCCGACAACAGACTTTGAAGTCAAGTGTAGGGCTGAGGGGGACATCTGCAAAGAGACTTCCGCACAAATTATGGTTTCGCCGTCGGGGAATGATGGGGTGTTCCCTGGGTCTTCATTGCCCAAATATGCCCCTAAAGTACGGATAACCGGAAACTGGGGGGCGGAAACTGCCGATTGGATAAATGGTGGCCGGTTCGTATGATATTAAAGCGACTATGCCGCCGCGAGTTCTGGGTGGTTGGTGCGCTATTTTTATTGAACCTTAACGTCTTAACCTCGAAATCCTATGGCAGTGCTCGAAAAAGGGAATATTACGATCCATACTGAGAATATTTTCCCGATCATCAAAAAATCCCTCTATACTGATCACGAAATTTTTCTGCGGGAGCTAATTTCCAACGCTGTTGATGCCATTAGTAAGCGGAAAATGGCAACGTTTGCCAGTGAGGGTCAAGGGGACATCCCCGATCCCCAAATTACCCTGGCGGTCGATAAGGTCAATAAAACGCTGTCCATTACCGACAATGGCATCGGTATGACGGCGGATGAAGTCAAAAAATATATCAACCAAGTTGCCTTTTCCAGCGCAGAAGAATTTATTGAAAAATTTCAGAAGTCCGCTAATGATTTAATCGGTCACTTTGGCTTGGGCTTTTATTCCGCCTTTATGGTGTCGAAAAAGGTGGAAATTGACACCCTTTCCTACCAAGAGGGCGCCCAAGCGGTGCATTGGAGTTGTGATGGCTCACCGGAATTTGAACTAACGGAGTCTGACCGCACCCAAGTGGGAACCACTGTCACCCTTACCCTCTTGGACGATGAGCAGGAATATTTGGAAACCGCTCGGATTAATCAACTGGTAAAAACCTATTCCGACTTTATGGCGGTGCCCATTCGCTTTGAAGGGGAAACCATCAATAAACAACGGGCGATTTGGAAGGAATCTCCCCAAAATCTCACCAAGGAAGATTACTTAGAGTTCTATCGCTATCTGCACCCATTCCAGGAAGATCCGCTGCTTTGGGTTCACCTCAATACGGATTATCCTTTCTTATTGAATGGTATTCTCTATTTCCCCAAATTACGTCCCGATGTGGATGTGTCCCGGGGGCAAATTAAACTGTTCTGTAATCAGGTCTTTGTTAGTGACCATTGTGAAGAGGTCATCCCGGAATTTTTGATGCCGTTACGGGGGGTAATTGATAGCCCGGATATTCCCCTCAATGTGTCCCGCAGTGCCCTAACAAACCATCGCACCGTGCGCCGTATTGCGGATTATATTGCCAAAAAGGTTGGCGATCGCCTGAAATCTCTGTACGACGAAAATCCCGAAGAATATTTAAAATGTTGGGAAGATATCGGCACGTTTGTTAAGTTTGGCTCCTTGAAAGAGGATAAATTTAAGCAACAGGTGGAAGATGTGTTGCTCTATCGCACCACCTATCAAGCCGTTGCTGAATCCTCGGAACCGAAAGTTGAAGTGCTCACGGAAGAAGGGGATGCCTGGTCGGAACCGGCGCAAGCTGAGGGGGTTAATCCCTATGAAAAAGCAGGCTACACCAGCTTAAAACGGTATCTAGAACGTAACAAAGAACGGCATGAAAATCGGGTTTTCTATTGCACTGACCAGAGCACCCAGGGCACCTATGTGGAGCTTTACAAAAATCAAGGCATTGAAATCCTGTTTATGGATTCTTTCATTGATACCAATTACTTTATTCCGTTCTTAGAGAAAGAATACAGTGATGTGAAATTCTCCCGGGTGGATGCGGAACTGGATGAGAGTTTACTAGCCGAGGATAAAGCGAGTGAGATTGTGGACCCTGCCACCAATAAATCCCGCAGTGAGCAAATCAAAGAAATTTTTGAAAAAGCGTTGAATAATCCCAACGTTAATATCAAAACCCAGTCCCTGAAAGCTGACGATCCCAAAACCACCCCTCCGGCGATCGTGCTATTACCCGAAGCCATGCGTCGTTTGCAGGAAATGACCGCCATGATGCAACAAAAGGCCATGGGCTTCCCGGAACAACATATTTTGGCCATTAACACCAACCATCCCTTAATCCAAAATATTCTATCCCTGAGCCAAGGCAGCATCGTCACAGGCAGCGGAGACTCTCCCTCGGCGGAGTTAGCCACTTCCCTCTGTCAACACGTGTATGACCTTGCCTTAATGGCCCAAAAAGGCTTTGACGCGGAAGGGATGAAGGGCTTTATTGAACGGTCCAATGCCGTATTAACCCGCTTGACCAAGCAATAATCCATCGCCCCTCGATAAAAAATCAAAAAACTATCTGTCAATCCTTTTCCTGGTTTTCCCTGGGAAAGGGATTTTTTGTGGGAGGTAAGGGATAACAAAAACCCCCTGAATCGCTACAGACCCAGGGGATTCATTAATATGAGGCTAATTAACGCTTATTTCCGAGGCAACAGGGCGATGGGATTAATAGCCGATTTACCATCGGGGCGAATCTCGAAGTGGAGGTGGGGGCCGGTGCTACGGCCGGTGCTGCCCATTTCCGCCACCTGTTGACCCTGCTCCACATACTCCCCTTGACGCACCAAAATGCGATTGTTGTGGGCGTAGTAAGTAATGCTGCCGTCGGCATGGCGAATTTTCACTAATTTACCGAAGCCACCGGCATTCCAACCAGCGGAAATGACTTCTCCCGAAGCCGCCGCCATAATGGGGGTGCCAATGGGGCCAGCAATGTCAATGCCCCGGTGCATTCGACCCCAACGACGGCCATAACCGGAGGTAAGCACTCCTTTGGCGGGCCAACTATAGCCTGTGAACTGCCCAGGACTTTTGGGAAAGTCAGGGGTATTTAACGGCGGTAATTCCGGACTGACTTCTTGGCCCACGGGAATCTGGAGGCTGTGGTTGTAGTCCTGAACGGGACTCGGTGCAGCCCCAATGATTTGAGAGGGTAACGTGGAAAATGTAGTCCGTTGCGCTTGGGGGGCATATTGGCGCTGGAGTTGGGCCAAATCCTGCCGGGGTTGGTTGAAGTCAGCGGGTAACGGCTTGCTATCTTCCCAATCAGGGGACTGATCCAAACTTGCGGGGGTAGAGGCCACCACCGTGGGGCGGGGGGATGCCATCGGTTGCCCCTGGTTGAGTTGGGTGACTTCCGCTTTGAGCTGTTGCTGGAAGAGGGCATCTGGCTCACTATCAACGCTGGCGATCGCCGTCGGTTGTTGCGAAACGGGAACCGTGGGGATACTCGGGGCCAACGCAACGGTCTGGGGAATGACCAAGACCTGATTGATCTTAATTTGATTGGGATTGGTCAAGCCATTGACGCGCTTGAGGGCCATCGGGTCGATATTGTGGCGACGAGCAATTTGGTTGAGGGTATCACCGGACTGCACCGTATAGGAGGCCGATGGGGGAGCAACCTGGGGAGCGGGTAGGAAGGTGGGGGCGATCGCCGGCGGCAAGGAGGTTGATGGCGTGGGAGCTAAATCAGGTAACGCCCTTGCCATCGGCATTTCCGTGGTCGGGGGAGTGACCGGAATGGCGATCGGTGCATTGAATGCGGTTTCCACCGGTTTTTCCGGAATGGTTACCCCGGTGCGGCGTAGGGTATCGAGGGAAACGGCTTCCCCGGATACGGTCTCATCATCCTTCGAGGCCTTATAGGGAACTGCGACCACATCGGGCAGTTCGGGAAGGGGAGAAGATTCGGGGGCGGTGACAGGTTGATTCTGAGACTTAACGGTTTCAACGGGACGCACTTCTTCCGGAGGCGTCACCAAAATTGAGATGGGTTCATTGCCATAGGCCGCAGCGGTGACCTGGGCCGGGGTGGCGATCACCCGGGGGGGAGCCACGTCAATCCCGATGCCTTTGGCCGCGTTTTCAAGGCTGGTAGAGGCCCCTTGGGCGTCGGCGGGAATCACTTGAATGGGACGACTCACGTCGGCGATCGCCGCTTGGGCTTCGGGTTTAACCACAGCCTTCGCCGTTTTAAGGGCACTGGGCAACGGGGGAATAGCAGCAACCGGCTCAGACGCCACGGTTTTCGGGCTATCCAGGGGGGCTGCCTGGGACGGACTGGAGACAGGGTCCATCAGGGTCGGCCGCACCGCAACAGGTTGGGGAGTCTTGGGGGCTGCCGAGGGGGATAAAGTAGGAATTTTGAGGGATTGACCCGGGGTTAGGGTCGTTTCTGCATCGATTTGATTGATGGCGGCGATCGCCTCGGGCTGGACTTGAAACGCTTGCCCGATCTGCCAGAGGGATTCTCCAGCTTGAACTTTGTATTTGACTGACGGTGCGGCTAATGGCCCTTCGTTTTCGGTATTCGGGGGGGATTCAAGGGGGAGATTATGGAGAGATGCCAGGGGCGAGAGGGGGGAACTATCCGTCGCTGTGGCACTGGGGGCAAACAGGAAGCTAGAAGCGCCCATGGAAACTGCTAAACCCAGCATGGCCGCCGAGCGACAGGCTAGTCGATGTCCTTGTTGCATCGGCGTCAACGGAGAAACGGTGTCATTCGCTGACGGAGATAGAAGGGAAGGAATCAATAGGGTCGCCTGGGGGGTGAGTACGTCTTTCAAGAAGAACCTCCTTGTGTGTGAATGAGCCCAAAACCAAAAAACTTGGGTTTCTAGACTGAGAGAGTCAGTTCAATGTTTAAGGGTTAAGCCACTCAATCGAAAGCTGACTAAGCCAAAATACTTAATTTAAAGACTGCTAAGAAAGAGTAACCTGCTTTTAAATTTTCGACAAGTAACCACAATTCGTTGCTTGCACAGGATTGTTACAAAGTGTAACTGATTAGGGCGCCCCATAAACTGACCCCATTGACGCACCCTTTCCAAATTTGTTTCATATCCTAATTCTGTCCTGGCCAAGGCTTTTTGCCTTGCATCCCCCCCATTGCCCCCCTCTTTTTGACCTCCCATTTAGGGGGATAACCCATCAGCGGAACCTCCTTTTTCAATCAGAAATTTTAATTGCTGGCAGAGGGACACGACGGGACCATAACCATAGAAATCCCTTATAAGTTTTTATGTTCGGTTGCCAGGGTTCCTCCCCTTCCCCCCAAGATTTTAGGAAAAATCCCGTAATTGTCGCCGCGCTTCAAACAGGGCGATCGCCGTACTAGCCGCTAAATTCAAGCTTCTCACCTTCGTTTGGGGCATGGGAATACGGAGTAACTGGTCGCAAAGATCCCGCAGGGATTGAGGGAGTCCACTTGTCTCACTACCCATCATTAACCAATCGGATGATTGGTAGCGATAATCCCAAAAATTAACGGTTCCGGTGATGCTAAATCCCAACAAGTTGCCCCCCACCTGACGCCAGTGGTTCACAAATGCTTCACAATCGGGGTAAAAATGGAGGTCAACATAGGGCCAATAGTCTAATCCAGCCCGTTTTAAATAACGATCACTTAATTCAAACCCCAGGGGGCCAACCAGATGTAATTCTGTCCCAGTGGCGGCACAGGTACGGGCGATATTTCCCGTATTAGGGGGGATTTGGGGATTGACGAGGACAACTTTGACCATGATGTGTGTTTTTGGCAATTTGAACTTAATTTTTTCAGAAAATCAGTGAAATGACCGTTGGCGATCGCCGGAGGTAGCCAAAATAGATTGATAAACCTAGGTTATTAAATGGCCCTTAGCGGGGGATTAACGATTTTTTATTGACTGTTGATTGATGATTAGGCCACGCTCAAAACCGGGTAGGTCAGGGACTTGCTGGGTAAACAGAGGTCTTGGGCGAGGAGGCTTTCCTCCTTGGCGGTGTCTTGAATGGCCCGCTGTAAGATTCCCTCTAAGCCATGGCCAGCCTGATGTTCTGCTAACCACTGCTGGGCGGTGTTCCCCTCCCGCAGAATTTTCAATAGGGGGGATAGAAAGCAGCTAAAGCCACGGTGTTTGGCATAGGGGAGGCTTTCTTGGTAAATCGCGGTAATCCATTCCCGGGCGGCGATCGCCTGGCCATCCTGCCAATGGGTTAGGGTGGCATCCAGACTATCCGTGGCGGCGGCCAGTTCATTGCGATCACTTAATGCCAGTAATTCATCCGGGGTGAGGGTGCTGCGTTTGAGCGGGTCTAGATTAGGTTCGGCAAATAACTGTTGTAAGCGGGCTTCTAACAACGCCACGATCGCCAACAGGGAGAGGGGATTGGTCACCAAATCACAAATGCGTAATTCCAAGCGGTTGAGGTTATAGGGACGGTGATCACCGTTGGGACGCACCGCTGACCAGAGATGGCGCACATTTTGCATGGTGCCTAACTTAAGTTGGGTTTCCGTCCACTCAATAAAATGACGATGGCTGGTAAACAAGGGCACCTGGGCCGGAGTTTTGGGAAACATTTGCCAGCGGCTGGAATGGAAGCCCGTCACCTGGCCGTTTAAAAAAGGAGAAGAGGCGCTCAATGCCAAATATAAGGGAGCCTCTAAGCGCACTAAACGACAGGCTTTGATTAATAGGTCGGGATCGGCAATGCCCACATTAATATGGATACTGGCCGTCACCACCTGGGTACCGTAGGTCTGCTCAATGTAGGTATGGTAAGGATTTTGGGGATCGGAGCGATAAAAGGTGTCCGTTCCCCCCAACGCCAAACAACTACCGGGAATCAGGGTGTAGTCTGGCCCCAACTGCGCCAAATACTGTCGCAACTGCCGTCGGGGTTTCAAAATGGCACATAACAGGCGATCGTAACTGTTGATCGGGGCAGTGGTGTATTCCACATTGCGACTATCCGGCTCCCGCACAAACCCCGCCAAGTCCCGCACAATCCGATCTGATAAACCGACAATTTCCCCCGTTGTTTTTCCCGTGTAAATTTCGATTTCTAAGCCTTTGGTTAATTGCACGGCGATCGCCCCTTGTCATCAATACTGCAAAAATGATCCCATTCTGACTCTAGTATCCCATTCCCTTACCCAGCCAAGTCCATCAACGCCGCCCCCAACTCAAAATTGCTGGTGACCGATTGCACATCGTCCAAGGCTTCGAGGCTATCGATCATCTTCAGTAAGGCCTTAGCCTGATCGGGATCCGTGACCTCGATCATATTTTCCGGAATCCAGCGCAGTTCCGTTTCCGCCACGGTTAACCCGTGGGACTGCAACACCTGGTTGAGATTTTCCAAATTGGTCACGCTGGTGAACACCTCCACCCCGCCCCCGGCTTCGTCGTCGAGCCAATCATAATGATCCGCCTCCCCAGCTAGGGCTGCTTCTAACAAGGTTTCTTCTTGAACATCCCCCGCCACCAAGGTCACGCCTTTTTGCTCAAACATCCAGCCCACACAGCCCGTTTCCCCTAAATTGCCGCCCCGTTTACTAAAGGCGGCCCGAAGATCCGCTGCGGTGCGATTGCGGTTATCCGTCAGGGCTTCGATTAAAATTGCTACCCCACCGGGGCCATAGCCCTCATAGCGGATTTCTTCATAATTTGCTTCCCCGTCGTCATAGGTTCCCGCCCCCTTGGCGATCGCCCGTTCAATGGTGTCATTGGGAATCCCCGCTGCCTTGGCCTTGTCGATGGCGGTGCGGAGTTGAAAATTACCCGCCGGATCGGGAAGTCCCTGCCTCGCCGCCACAATAATCGCCCGGGACAGTTGGGTGCTGGTTTTGCCTTTCTGGGCATCCAGCCGCGCTTTTTGTCGTTTAATACTTTGCCATTTACGGCCGCCCATGGGTCTCTACCGTTTTGTAAACTCAACACTGGAAGCCTAGTGTAGCGTGAAGGTTAACGCTCAGGGGAGCTACCCGTAGCAACAGGGGGACAATCAACTGATCCTTCAGACCCCCCCGTGATAGTTTCCCGGAGTGCCGGACGCCAACCCGGTTAGCCCCCCACAGGATATGGGAGGAGTTGTTATAATCGTGTCCAATAAAACCCCCATTTAAAAAAAGATTACTCAACAGTTATTAATTCAGTTATTGCCTTAACAAAGTGAGTGACTACGTATATATCTTCCCGGTCGCAATTTGGCAGTAAAAAATTCAGCTTGCTGTCGTTAGCCTTGATACCATTGGCGATCGCCAAAAGGTGCTATGGTCAATGCCGACTATGGGCCGGTCTTCTACGGGTCAGTCAAAAACGAACATTTCATGGTGCCCAGATTTGATATTTTATGGTGATGTTTTTAATGGATTGCCACTGAAGGTTCAATCGCTGATTTTCTTAAATTACTCTTAATCATTAACGCCCTTTATATTCATTTTTTTATTTTTTGTGTGTAACGCTTGTGAGTCTATCTCAACAAATTAACAACCCGGAACGGAGCTATTTTGAGCGTTCCCTCAAACGACTGGAGCAGGATGTGCTGCGGATGGGAACCCTCGTCGAAGAGTCATTTCGGATGAGCCATCAGGCCTTGTTCGATAACCAACTGGACGCCCCCCGCAAAATTAAACAGCTTGATAAGGAGATTGATCGCTTCTATCGCCATATTGAGCAAGAATGTTCCAGCTTTTTAACCCTGCAATCCCCCGTTGCCCAGGATTTGCGCTTACTCAGTGCGGTTATGCAATTGGTGCGGGATTTGGAGCGAATTGGGGACTATGCGAAGGATTTGGGGGAAATTGCCATGAAGCTCACCCGTTACACTCCCCATAGTTGTATGGCGGAGATGGCGGCCATGTCCCTCCATGCCCAGCGGATGTTAGACGTCAGCCTATTATCCCTGACCCAGTTAGATCCCCAGGCCGGCGAAATTGTCAAAGCCATGGACGACACCGTGGATGATGCCTATGAACGGCTTTATAACATCCTGGCGTTTCAACGGGACATTAAAGGGGTGGTGGAACCCATTCTGTTGATGACCCTCGTGATTCGTCACCTGGAGAGAATGGCGGACCATGCCACCAACATTGCCCAACGGGTGTCGTATATTGTGACGGGACACCGGGGTTAGGGATTAGGGACTCACACTACATCCGTTCCACACTACCAAAGAAGATGGGTTCCACCCGGATTGCCACGATCGCCGAGGGACGAACGACCATATATTCCCCTTGGATATTGCGGATGGGAACGGTGATAAATTCCTGGGAATCATGCTTGGGTACAACATCATTGCTGTACCATTTTTGAAACTCCTGAATTGTCAGAAAGCGGACTTCTTCTCGATGGCCATTGGTGAGAAAAAGGTGAATGGCAAATTCGTCGGGCTTCTGCATGGGAAAGAAAGTTAAGGGTCTCGACTCGATTATGCCGGATTAGCGGAGCAAATTAAACGGTTGTAACGCAGTTGTTAAGATTTGGGGCAGGGTTTTTTGCAGTTCCGCTGCATCCCGAAAGGCTAAGAGGTGATGATTGGCAACGTCAAAGGCCCTCCCTCCCCCGCCGTCAGGGCGTTGATACTCTAACAGTATGATTTGACCGGGTTTTTTACAATGCAATCCATAACCCAATTCCGCACAGACCAACGGGTCGGGTAATCCTTGGGGGGGAGAGACCCCCTCACTGCTGGCGATCGCCGTTACGTCCGCTAACAGTAACAAACATTTGCGAATGGGACGGAGTTGGCTATCGGTGAGGCGTAGGGGATCGGCCTCAAAACGAGGGAGGGGTTGCCAACGGATTTCAGTATGGCTGCGTTGGTTTAAGTCCCGTAACGTGTCAGTTAACGCGTCTTGTATGGCCTCAGTGGCGATCGCCATTTGGGTTTGCCCCGCCAGTAAGATGACAGGATCTAAACTCGCTAAACTCTCTTCCTTGGTAAAGTAAATTTCCTGGGACACTAAATCTAAGTTGGCAATGGCATAACTGCCGCTCCCTTCGATGTAGAATTGCACCGTTTCCCCGGCCAAGTACCGCTCAAACCAACTGGCCCCCTGCACCGTCACACTATCATCTAAAAAATCCGCTCGCAGTCCTGACTTAAGTAGGCTATTGCGATTCAGACGTAAATCCGGTGGCCGCTGCACCACCTCCTTTAAGGGTTGATACCGTTCCAAATACCAAGCTTTTAGGGCAATAATGGCCATCGTTATGTTTCCTCTCGTCTCAGGCTAAGACTCCTTACTATAGCGAGAAATGTCTATGTCGGCGATCACCAATCAGTTTTTGCAAATCGGGGCGTTTTTAGGCACATGGGTGCAAGATATCGTAAATGCACCACTTTTTCGCCTGGGAACGGAAACCATTACCCTGAACTGGATTATCCGTGTCTTGGTGTTATTGGCGATCGTCAGTTTGGTGGCCAAAGCCAGTAAACAATTTCTCAAAAATTTCTTGCTGCTGAAATTGGGGGTCAGTGAAGGGAATCGAGAAGTGATCGGAACCTTGACCAGTTTGAGTGTGGCAACGTTGGGCTTTATCGTTGTGCTGAAAACCATGGGGTTTGACCTGGCCAGCTTTGCCGTGATCATTGGTGGTCTCGGTATCGGTATTGGGTTTGGTTTGCAGGAAATCACCAAAAATCTAGTCAGTGGCTTAACGATTTTAGGGGAAAGTAAGTTAAAAGTCGGGGATTTAATTGAATTTAACGACAATATTGGTCATATCAAAGAAATTTCCATTCGTTCCACTGTCATTCGCACCTTAAAAGGCAGTGACCTCGTGGTGCCTAATACCGAACTCACCAGCAATGCCATCATCAATTGGAATTATGACGGTTGCAATGGTCGTGTAGAAATCCCCGTCGGCGTTGATTATGCAAGCGACCCGGTGATCGTCACAGAGGTTTTATTAGAATCTGCGGCCATGGAAGCCAGTGTGGTTAAAGATCCGACCCCAAAAGTCATTTTCCATAGCTTTGGCGATAGCGCCCTCAAGTTTGAATTGTGGGTGTGGGTGGAGCGGGTGGATCTCCGCCCCTACATTGTCAGCCGCTTAAACTTCATTATTCAGTACAATCTCCGGCAGCGGGGCATCTCGATCCCCTTTCCCCAGCAGGATTTATGGTTACGGAATCCTGAAACCTTGGGGCCCAATCCCCCGGAAGTACCGGTACAGCCCATCATCCCCGTGGATGCCCCACCAACCTTAAAAAGTCTCCTCAAACAATTTCCCTGTTTTGCAACCCTGAATGACCTCGAACTGCGGGGCATCATCGAAATGGGCGATCGCCATTATTTGAAAAGTGGCGAAATATTGGTTAAACAAGGGGACTATTATGGCTATTTTTGTGTGGTTTTAACAGGGGAAATCCATGCCATTTACGAGCTAAAAACCATCACCAACCGTTTATTCTCCTTTGCCCAGGGAGACTTTTTCGGGGAACGGCCGTTAATGTTGGAGTTACCCTATCCCACCACCATGGTTGCCGCCCAGGAAACTACCCTATTTTTAATTAGCAAGCATTGTTTTCACCTACTGCTGCAATCCCATCCCCATTTAGCCGATGAAGTTGCCCAGGAATTAGCGAAGCGTCAAGATATGTTGCAAAGTTATCAACAAAAACTCAAGGAGATGGGCCTATTACCGGCAATGGAACTGAATAGCCCCGTGGAATGGATTAAAAAGCGAGTCCATCAAATTTTTGGCATGGGATAGTCCCCCCTTGGGGCGTTCAAGCGAGATAACCCTCTACAATTTCATTAACACCCTGTCCCGATGGCGGGTCTAACCGTTGGGGCAGGGACGGGATTTTAGGGAAACTTCGATGACAACACTCCGCATTGGCAACGGCTACGACATTCATCGCCTCGTTGGCGATCGCCCCTTAATTTTGGGGGGGGTAAAAATTGATCATCCGTTAGGGTTAGACGGCCATAGCGATGCTGATGTGTTAACCCATGCCCTGATGGATGCCCTGTTGGGGGCCTTGAGCTTAGGGGATATTGGCCATTACTTTCCCCCCACCGATCCCCAATGGAAGGGGGCAGATAGTTTAAAGTTATTAACCCAGGTACACCAGTTGATTTTGGAACGGGGCTGGCGGATCAATAATTTAGACAACGTGATTGTGGCGGAACGTCCCAAGTTGAAACCCCATCTCACCGCCATGAAAACCCGACTGGCGGAAACCCTCCACATTAACCCTGACCTCATTGGTATCAAGGCCACCACCAATGAAAAGCTCGGCCCCACGGGCCGGGAAGAAGGCATTGCCGCCTATAGTGTCGCCCTGTTGGTCAAGTCTTAAAATAAAAGATTCAGTCACAATTAGAGTAACAGTTCATCGGGAACGGCTAGCCAGTCCCCCCTAACGATTCACTAGATTAATGACTGCGGACTGAATCTCTGTTTATTACTCCCTGTGATATGACCCTTGTGATTCCTGTTAACTATCAATTTCTGCCCCGTTTCTTTCGCCTCGCCACCATTTCAGTATTGTCTAACATGATGGTTCCCCTCGCGGGCCTCGTCGATACCGCCTTTTTAGGTCACTTGGCGGATATTCGGTATTTGGCGGGGGTGATTTTAGGATCAATCTTATTTGACTATCTCTATCGGGTGTTAAAGTTTCTCCGCACCAGCACCACGGCGTTAACGGCCCAGGCGGTAGGTCAAGGGGATGACGTGGCCCTTTGGGTTGCAGGGTTGCGGAGTGGACTGGTGGCCCTGGCCATTGGGTTAGGCATTCTCGCCCTGCAATCTCCCCTGCAAAAGTTGGGGTTTGCCCTGTTAACCGGTGCGCCGGGGGTGGAACAGTCGGGGGTGGATTATTTCTATGCCCGTATTTGGGGAGCGCCAGCGGTGTTGCTCAATTTCGTCATCCTGGGTTGGTTGCTCGGGCAGGAACGGAATGGTTTGGTGTTTTTGATTTCTTTTGTGGCTAATTTTGCTAACGTTGGCTTGGATTATTGGTTCATTAATCGCCTGGGATTAGCCAGTGAAGGGGCTGGGTGGGCAACGGCCCTGAGTCAATATCTCGCCTTGGCATTGGGTTTAATCTGCATTATCACGTCGGCTAACGGAAAAATTGTCCAGGGGGCGATCGCCGAGTTACGGGATTGGAAAGCATTACGGGAGGCGATCGCCTTAAAGGGCAATATTTTAATTCGCTTTTTGGTGTTGATTACCACCTATTCGTTATTTACCAATATCAGTTCTAGTTTTGGCACGGAGGTGTTGGCCCAAAATGGTTTGTTGTTGCAAATTGCCCTGTTGAGTCAGTTCACTATTCAGGGGGTGGGCATGACCAATCAAACCTTGACCGGCAACTTTAAAAGCAAGGGGGATTATCACTTTTTATCGCCGGTACTGCTGACATCGGTGACCACCACCCTGGTGATGGCCCTGGGTTTTGCCCTGACGGCGATCGTCTTTCCTAACACCCTCTTTGGGCTATTGACTAACCATGGGGAAATCAATGCCACCCTGCAAAACTATAGTATTTGGCTAGTCCCCTTGCTGGAAATTACCGCCTTGGCGTTTATGTTAGAAGGCTACTTTATTGGACTCAAAGCCTCTCAACCATTACGCAATGGGGTGCTCTTTGCCTTTTTTGGCATTTATTTACCCTGTGTCGGGCTAGCTGTTTGGAAACACAGCAATAATTGGTTATGGTTTTCCCTCGTTGCCTATATGTTGGGGCTGGTGCTTTTTCTGAGTTGGCAATTTTTTACCCGCTTTTCCCCCCAACAACTCGCCCTCCAAGGGGTCAGCAATCCCCGCCAATCGGCCTAAGGATGATGAGCAACTGCTGACTTCATTAGCCAAAATAAGTATTTAATGGGATTCCGTTGGTTTCCCCCAACATGATACATCTTGAGTAATATCATCGCCCTGGAACTGCATGTTAGATCAACGCTGTAGCGGTATTCTCCTCCACCCGACTTCTCTCCCCGGTCGCTACGGCATCGGTGATTTAGGGGACGGCGCCTTTCAATTCATTGATTTTTTGGCCGATGCAGATCAATCCGT
>JAYKHU010000272.1:0-5652 GCA_035285105.1 Synechocystis sp. | reverse complement strand
GACATCATCAATGCCACTAAGACTTCAAACATGGTGAAGCCTTGATCCGGTGGGGAGGATGCTGTCAACAGGAGCAGCTTACAGCGGGGGGAGGAGCGAGAAGAAAACAAGCTAACCATGATGGGTTACTAAAAAATTGTGGACTGAATCATTTAACAAAAACTTAAATTAATAAAAAAATTGCTCTCAATATTTCCATTATCGCCAAAAGCCTAGCCATCGCCAAGGGTTTTCCCTCACTTTCCGCAGAATCACGCATTTATAACTTAATCCCCAACACTTGGGTATGGGCGCCCCGGGCTTGGGTGACGCCAATGGTGCGTTCCGACGCTTCAATCATCGGACGCCGTAAGCTTACCACGATAAATTGGGCTTGTTGGGCCTGTTTCCGCACCATTTTTGAGAGTTTTTCCACATTGGCCCCGTCCAAAAACATATCCACCTCATCAAAGCCGTAGAAAGGGGACGGGCGATAGCGTTGGAGGGCGAAAATAAAACTCAACGCCGTTAAGGATTTTTCCCCCCCGGACATAGAACTTAAACGCCGCACCGGTTTCCCTTTGGGGTGGGCCACTAAATTCAAGCCCCCGTTAAAGGGATCTTCGGGATCATCTAATTGTAAATAGCCATCCCCGTCCGATAATTCCGCAAAAATGCTCTGAAAGTTTTTATTGACCGCATCAAAGGCATCTTGGAACGATCGCCGGCGGAGAGTGGTGAAATTTTCAATGCGGAGTAATAATTCCGTGCGTTCTGCTTCGATAGTGTGGAGTTTTTCCGTTAATTCGGCTAAACGGGCTTGGGTCTTTTCGTGTTCCTCCAGCGCCAACATATTCACCGGTTCCATCGCCTCTAAGCGCTTTTGAGCGTTGCGAATGGAGCGCTGTAACTCATCGAGGATTTGGGCAAAATCTAAGGTGGTTTCGTCCCGGTCTTGTAAGAGGGGAATTTCCGGTTCCGGGTCGGGTAACTCTGCTCCGAGGGTGGCTAGTTGTCCTTGAAGAGTCTGTAGGGTGGCCTGGTGCTCCCGTTGATTGGTTTGCAGCTTTTCCAACTGCCATTGCTGTTCCTGCTGTTGGCTTCTGAGCTGGGTTAATTGCTGTTCTAGGCGATCGCGATCCTTTTTGGTTTGACCCAATCGGGCCGTTAACTGTTCAAATTGGGCTTCCGTAGCGGCGATCGCCGTGTTGATGGTGGCCAATGCTTCCCGACGTTTAGCCTGTTCCTGTCCCAATACCTGATCCTGGTGTTGGTGCTGGGCAATTTGTTGTTGGGCGGCTTGGATTTTTTCCTCTAGCCGTTGACTGTGGTTTTGGAGTTGACTTAACTGCGTTTCCCCCTCCCGTAACGCCTGGGCCTTTTGGCGATAGTCGGCTTCCGTGGCTTGGATTTGGGTTTGAATCACCTGCCATTCCTGGTGGCTTTGGGACGTTTCTAGCGCGGTTAATTTTTGTTGTTCCTGCTGTAATTGACGTTCCAGGGTCGGTAAGGCCTGTTGCAATTCCCCCAGACGGGTGTGTAAATCGGTCAAACGTGCGGTTTCCGTCCGTTGCTGACTGGTTAATTCCTGCTTTTGTTGGCTTAACCGACTAATATCCCGCTCAATTTGTTGCAGCAGCAGTTGGGTTTCCCGTTCCTGTTGACGTACCTCGGTGAGTTGTTGGGCAAAATGGTTGATATTAACCTTGCGTTCTAATAATAATTCTTCATTCCGGGCTTGGACTTGCTGAATATCCCCCAGGCGTTGGCGCAGTTGCCGCATCTCGTCGGAATCATCACTGGCCACCACCCCGAAACTAATACCAGACCGTTTGGGACGACTACCCCCACTCATGGCCCCACTGGTTTCTAAAATATCGCCGTCCAGGGTTACAATGCGATGTTTGCCCAAATGACGGCGGGCGCTGGCTAAATCTTCAAAGACCAGGGTATTGCCAAAGACAAAGGCAAAAATATTTTCATAACGGCGATCGCCATCAACCAAGTTCACCGCTAGGTCGATGTAACCCTGGGCATAACTGAGGTTAGGGGTTTGACTGCGGGGGGGACGGATTTTCGTCAGGGGTAAAAAGGTGGCCCGGCCGGCCCTCGCCTGTTTAAGAATTTCAATGCCCGCAGCGGCCACACTGTCGTCTTCCACCACCACATACCCTAACCGGGCCCCGGCAGCGATTTCCAACGCCAGTTGATAGCGGGGTTCCACCTGACCCAGTTGGGCCACTAAACCGCACACGCCGGGGAGATCCGATTGCAAAATTAACTTGGTGGCGTAGGTTCCCTGGATTTCCTGTTGAGCTTGGCTAGTGGCTTCGAGTTTATCCAATTGCCGTTGTTTGTCCTGTTGTTCTTTGAGCAGACGGTTTTGGGTTTCCTGCAATACGGTGCGTTCCTGCTCCAACTGGGCCAGATTTTGGGCGAGGGTCTGGATTTGTTGTGTTAGGTGTTGGGCTTCGGTGCTTAAAGTGGCGGCTTGACTTTCTTTTTGCTGTAATTCACTGCTAACGGCCTGTAGGCGGGGATCCAGTTGCCCCAAGCTCTGTTGCAACTGCTGTTGCCGTTCCTGTAACTGGGCCAGTTCACTGCGTTGGGGGGCAAGCTGTTCCTGTAATTGATTAACGGTGCGACTTAGTTGGGTTTGTTCCTGGACCCACGCTTCCGAGGCGGAGGCGATCGCCTGGGAACGGTGCCGGAGGTGATCCAGTTGGTTCTGGCTGGCTTGCACGGCCTGGCTTAACTGGGGCAGGGTTTGGCTGGTGTAGGAAGATTGCTCCTGTTGGGTTTGCAAAAATTGTTGTTGACATTGACTGATCTCAGCTTGGATTTGGGTCACCTGTTGCTGATGATCGGCAATTTGGCGATCGCCGTTGTGGATTTGCTGTTGCAGTTGATCCCGCTGGGCTTTTTGGGTGGCCAACTGGGACGCCACGGCCAGTTGTTCTTCTTCCCCGAGGGCTTTTACCTGGGCGTTTAACTGCTCAAATTGGGCTTGGTGGGTGTGAATCTCCTGCTGACGTTGGGTTAGGGCCTGCTGTAATTGACTGGCTTGTAATTCCCCCTGTTGAATGTGCTGTTGTAACCGCTCCCGCTGTTGACTGACCGCCTTGAACCGTAACACCTTCTCCCAGCTTTGTTTTTCCTGGATCTGTTGCCGCAACGCCTTATATTTCTCCGCCTTCTGGCGATCGGCCGCTAACCGTTCCAAACTGCGGAGCAATTCCGTTTCAATAATTTGACACCGTTCTTCCCGCTCCCGCACTTCCTCCAGGGTTTCCTTGGTTTTAACGATTTTGCGGTCAAATTCCGCCACCCCCGCCAACTCGTCAATGATTTCCCGCCGTTCCTTGGCGTTCATGGTGATAATGCGGGTCACATCCCCCTGTAATACGATGTTGTAGCCTTCGGGATAAATGCGTAATTCATTTAACTGTTCGTGTAATTCCGCCACTGTGGCCGTTTCGCCATTGATGTAATAGTTCGAGGAATAATTGCCCCCTTTGGTGACTTTTAAACGCCGGGTCACCGTCCATTCCCGTTGGCTTTGTAAGCTGTTCTGTAACGTTTCCAGGGTATCCGCCTTAATTTCAGTAGCCATTTCCCCTGGACTGTCAGACCCCTTGGGAACCCCATTTTCCGGAACGTCACTGTCCTCCGCCGGGGCATCACTGAGATCAAAGGTGACGGACACCGATGCTTCCAAGCTACTGCGATTGCCTTTGTAGGTATTATTGACCAAATCCGGTAACCGTTCCGCCCGCATCCCCTTGGAGGTGGCCAACCCCAAACAAAATAACAACGCATCTAAAATATTGGACTTCCCCGACCCATTGGGCCCGGAGACCACCGTGAATCCTGGCAAAAACGGAATCGCCGTTGTTCCCCCGAAGGACTTGAAATGGGATAGTTCAATGCGCTTGATATAGACCATGGACGTAACCAGTGAACCGCAAGTAAGATTACGGCTGACAGCGTTGGCGATCTAGACGGCGATCGCAGTTTACCTGTTCCTCTGGGGTGAGGTCGGACACTTCGATGTCCCGCCGTAACACCCGACCGTTATGCCCCAACAAAAACCGGGGCAGTTGACGATGGTCGATGACCTCTAAGGTTTGCATATTGTAGGTGGTGTACACCGTCTTTTCCGGGCGATCGAAGAAAATATCTAACACGGTGAGGGTTTTGCCGGGGGGAAAATCCCCATCAATCAGGGCCCTGGACCCCGATCCTAAATTGCCGGTATGTAACAATTGCAACTCACCGCGATGGCCGGGGTAATAGGCGTGTTGATGACCACTGATATAGGTATGAACGTCATATTTTTCCAGTAACGCCCGCAGGGCATCGGCATTCCGCATCACCTCTCCGGGTTTATCCCGCCCGATCGCCACCCCGTAGAGGGGTAAATGCCCTAACAGAATCCGGAGTTTGGCCCGTTGGGCATCAGGGCTGGCCAAGGCCTGTTCCACCCAGGCTAATTTTGCCGGGGGAATATAGTCTGAGGATCCGTCCCAGGCGAGGAAGAAAATATCGTCCAATTGGAAGGTGTAATAAAACGGGAAATCCTGGCGATCGATAAAATTAATACCAGGATCGTGGCGAGGATCTTGCCAATAGGCCGCGGCTAAATCCCGTTCTTTAGCAAACACAAAGGTTTTGTTTTGTCCTAACGCACTGGAGGCATCGTGGTTCCCCAGGGTAAACCCATAGGGTATCTGGGCGTCCCGTAGGGGTTTGGCTAAAGTGGCATCAAAGGCCGCCCACATGGCCTGGATTTGAGTCTCCGATAGGGTGCGTTTTTGTCCCGCCACCATGTCCCCACTACAAATCACCATATCCGGTTGCCAAAATGGCATTAATTGAATGGCCTTCGTCACTTCCGGATCATAGGTCGTTGATCCGTAGGCACTATTGAGATCGCTAATCACCACCAAGCGCATATCTCCGCGAGGAGGGTCATAAAGTTGGCCCTCTGATGTACTGGCAACGATCGCCTGGGGAGGGGAGGGCAAGGCGCGGGAGTCTTGCGTTGCAGTAGCGGATTCCGATCCAGAAAAAAAAGTAATGATGGGACGATGGAAGGCAGTACCCCCTAGCACTAAACTGAGGGGGAAAAGAACACAGACTGCCGCAATAATTTTGAAACGTTGCCAACGCATAACTAGATTACCTTTCACCGCTCCTTAAGTTTGAGTCAAATCAACGTCTTCATAAATCAGATAAAGGGGAATTTCCACATCAATGCTTTGTAATTTTACTATCTCGTCATTGACATAGGTTTGCAGTAGCCAAAATCGGTTATCCGTGCGGCAAAATACCTCAACACGCTTTTCCCATTGACTGACCAAGACGTATTCTTTTAAGGTTTCAATGGTCTGGCAATGGGCAAATTTTCTGCCCCGGTCTTTCGCTTCTGTGGACTCTGATAACACTTCAACAATGAGGCAGGGATAGCTTTTATATTGTTTTGTCGGGCGATCGCGTTCATCACAGGTAACCAATAAATCGGGGTAATAGTAGATATTTTCTGTATCAATCTGCAAGCGCATATCTGTCGGAAATAGCTTGCACCCTGTACCGCGTAATCGATTGGCAACAACCATTGTTAAGTTGGTCGTAATGTCAATATGATTTTCGCTGGCCCCTGCCATGGCAAAG
>JAYKHU010000271.1:0-5437 GCA_035285105.1 Synechocystis sp. | reverse complement strand
GCGGGGATGAATGCGAATATCGCCGGGAATCCGATAATCCTGCAAAAAACTTCGATCCCGCACGGGAACTTCGGAAATAACGGTGTAGGTTAAATCTGCCAATAATCCCACCGGCGATCGCAGGCTGCCGTTTTGGTCAATGCCCACTTCTTGGGTGGGGAAGTAGAGATATTCTGGATGGTACAAACTGGGAATAACGTTGGGCAAGTCTGTGACCGGCGAATAGGTCTGCACAATTCTTTCGGTCTTCATTTCGCTGTAAAGCTGGTCCAGGGTGAAGCGATAGGACCAGGGCGATCGCCGGAGTTTGGTGATGTCGTTGTTGTTGCTAATTTCCCAGCCCTGACCGGTGTAGCGATCAAAGGAGAGGGCTTTCCAAAACCCTGGCGCCTGGGAACGCACCCGTAACACCAGCTTTTTGGTCATTTCCCCCCGCAGGTTTTGATTCATGCGGCTATTGAAGCCGTAATAAAAGGTATCGTCGATCGCCCCGGGACGATTACGGCCGTCCCCTTCTCCCCCACTACCGCCAGGGCCGTTACGATAACCGGGGTTGTCAATATCTTGATTTTGGGCGTCAAAGGTTTGTTGTTGAATATCCCCCGGCCCCCCCACCGGAAAACTTTGGATTTTATAGCCAGGAAAGCGGGGCATGACGGCAAAAAGAACCAGTCCGAATGCCAGCGTAATCCCCAACAAGGAAAGTAATCGTTTAGGCAGTAAGGGAGAATAGCCTCTTTCAGGGTCTTTTTGAGGGGACTGGCGCCGCTTTAGCCAGGGCAAGGACGTTTCTACCCCGGCTAAGCCTAAGCGGGAACGGTAGTCCAACACCAACGTCGGTAAGGCGACTGCCAGAAAGAGTAATAACCAGGGGGCAAAGGCCAAGGTTTGGGATAAAGTGCCGGCCACCCCCAGCAAAATTAGACCAATGACCATGGAATAGCCCAAGTCTTTCCGCCGGGGCAGATCAAAGCTATGGAGAACTTGTAATTGCACCAACAAGCCCGCTAAGGCCACCTGACTGGCATTGAGATTTTCCAGCAAATTCCCCAGAAAAATAAACAACATCGCCAACATGGCGATCGCCAGCAGAAATTTCAGGGCGATATTTTTCTGTTTACGGCGTCGCCAACTCCAATAGGCACCAATGATGCTGAGGGGAATGGCCCAAAAACTCCAGGTTGTTTGGGCTGCGATATCCGTCGCCACAATCCCCACAATGACCATCAATTGCACCAATGCCCGGAACACAATTGACTCTTCGGTCTTGAGTTCTGGCAAAGTATTGAGGCGGGTTTTAACCGTAGCAAACCAAGGCGATCGGGCAGGGATGGGGGTCATAAAAAGAGGAAGCGGAGTCAGAATTAGGAGATCGATGGGGGGTCAGATTTGCGGGGCGGTAACAATGCCGCGCTCAGGCTTTTAATAACAATGTATAAAATCGGGACCACAAATAAACTCAAAAAGGTGGCGACAAACATCCCGCCAAACACCGCCGTCCCGAGGGCCTGACGACTGCCGGCCCCGGCCCCCGTGGCAATGACAAGGGGAAAAATCCCGAATAGGGTGGAAAAGGCCGTCATCAAAATGGGTCGTAGGCGATCGTGGGCCGCACTGATGGCCGCTTTGGCGATGGGATAGCCCTGGGCCCGCAGTTGGTTGGCAAATTCCACAATCAAAATGGCATTTTTGCTAGACAGTCCGATCAACATCACCAAACCAATTTGACAGTAAACATCATTGGGAAACCCCCGCAGGGATTGGGCGGTTAAGGCCCCGAGGATCGCCAAGGGGACAGCCAACAAAATAATTACTGGGTCAATGTAATTTTCATACTGCGCTGCCAGTACGAGGAACGCAAATAATAGCCCCAAACCAAAAATTAACGGCGCTTGCCCCTGGGAACTCATTTCTTCGAGGGAAATCCCCGACCATTGGTAATCAAATCCCGGCGGCATTACCTGACGGGCGATCGCCTCCATGGCATTCATGGCCTGCCCCGTACTCACTCCCGGCGCTGCTGACCCCGTAATGGCGATCGAGCGGAACAGGTTGTAATGGGTAATGATCGGCGCACCGAGGCTGGGGGTGACTTTGACCAAATTAGCCAGGGGAATCATCGTTCCATCCTGGGCCCGGACATAGAGTTGGTTAATATCCTCAGGATTATCGCGAAATTGCTGATCCGCTTGTAAATAGACCCGATAGGTACGCCCCTGCAAAACGAAGTCATTGACATAGTTCGACCCAAGGGCGGATTCCATGGTGCGAAACACATCATCCACAGAGACCCCCAAACTTTTAGCCCGATTACGGTTGACTTCAATCAATAATTGGGGACTATTAGCCTGAAAGGTGCTGAAAACCCGCGCTAGGGCCGGATTACCGTTAGCTGCTCCCAAGAGTTCTCCCATGGTACTAACCATCGTGTCCAGTTCACTGTTGACCCGCAGATCCTGAAGTTGAAAATCAAACCCCCCAAACCGGCCTAAACCCCGAATCGGTGCCGGGTTAATGGGGAAAATGTTGGCCTCGGGAATTTGGGAGAATTTGCCAAACATTTGCTGAATAATGGCTTGCACTGTTTGATTCGGGGCTTTGCGCTCAGCCCAGGGCTTTAAGCGGGTAAAAATAATGCCTTGGTTGGGACTATTGCCGCTAAAACTAAACCCCCCCACCGCGAAGGTGGCAGTGACTTCGGGTACTTGCAATAATTCTTTTTCCACCTGGGCCATCACTTTGCTGGTGTATTGCAGGGAGACCCCCTGGGGGGCTTGGACAATGGTGATGAAATAGCCTTGGTCTTCTTCCGGTAAAAAGGCGTTGGGAACACTGACATAGAGCCAAATGGTGGCGCTGATCAATAGCGCAAAAATTGCCATCACCCAAACGCGCCAATGACTCAGGGTCTGGAGGCTGGTTTCGTAGCCATTACTTAACACTTCTAAACCCCGATTAAAGCCGTTAAAAAACCAGGCTAACCAAGGGGGCGGCGCTTGCCCTTCCCGCAATAACAAGGCACAGAGGGACGGGGTGAGGGTTAAGGCTAAAAATGTGGATAGAAAAATGGAAAAGGCGATGGTGAGGGCAAACTGTTGATAGAGGGCCCCGGTGGTGCCGGGAAAAAAGGCCACGGGGACAAAGACCGCCATCAATACCAACGAGGTGGCAATTACAGCCCCGGTTAATTCCTTCATGGCATCCTGGGCCGCTTCTTGGGGGTCTTCGTGGCGGACTTTAATGAAACGGCTGATTTGTTCCACCACAATGATGGCGTCATCAACCACCATCCCCGTCGCTAGGGTTAAGCCAAATAGGGTCAAGCTGTTAATGGAAAAATCAAATAATTTTACAAAAGCAAAGGTGCCAATTAGGGCCAAGGGAATGGTTAAGGCCGGAATCAACGCGGTGCGCCAATCCTGCAAGAAAACAAGGATGACTAAAATCACCAAACTGACGGCAATTAGGAGGGTTTTCACCACTTCAAACAGGGATTCTTTGACAAATTCTGTGGTGTCAAACGCCACCTGATATTCAATGCCCGGGGGGAAATTCTCTGCTAACCGGGCCATTTCATCCTTGACCAGACGGGCCACTTCCAAAGCGTTGCTATCCAGTAACTGATAAATGCCGAGGCCGACGGCTTCATTGCCTTTAAAACGCAGAAAACTATCATAATTTTGCGCCCCTAGCTCCACCCGTCCCACATCTTTAAACCGAATGACAGACCCACTGGCTCCGGCTTTCACAATTAAGTTTTCAAAGTCCTCCACCTCCGTCAACTGACTGGTGGCACGCAAATCTAATTGATATTCTTGCCCCGGCGCCACGGGTTCCGCCCCAATTTGCCCGGCCCCAATTTGTAAATTTTGTTCCTGCAATGCCCCTTCTAAATCCGCCATGGTTAACCCCTGGGCGGCCAGTTTGAGGGGATTGACCCAGAGACGCATGGCATAAAGCCGTTCCCCAAAAATGCGGACGCCCCCGACACCGTTCAAGCGTTTAAGGGGATCAACCAGATAGCGATCGGCGTAGTTACTCAGAAAAACGTTGTCATACTGCCCCGTTGGACTGGTAATGCCAATCCCCAACAAAAGACTATTGGATTCTTTGTTAACCCTGACACCCGTTCGCTTTACCGCATCCGGTAATTGGGGTTCCGCCAACGCCACCCGATTTTGCACATCTACCGCCGCAATGTCTTTATCCCGACTGCGGTCAAAGGTGACGCTAATGCTACTGGTGCCATCGTTGCTACTGGTGGAAGAAATGTAGCGCATTCCCTGCACCCCGTTAATTTGTCGCTCCAAAATATCGGTAACCGCCTTTTCCACCACCTGGGCGTTGGCCCCGCTGTAGTTGGCTCTAACTTGAATTTCAGTGGGGGCAATTTCCGGGTATTGGGCAACGGGGAGGTTAACGGCGCTGATAATGCCGACTAAAAGGATGATAATGGCGCAAACGCTGGCAAAAACGGGGCGTTTTATGAAAAAGTCAACAAACATAGTGACAGCAGGGGAGGAATGGCAATGACCGGCAGCGTCGTTGCGAGGCTTAACATTTTTTAACCATCTTAGCGGTTAGCTCAGGTTTGGAAAGGGCGTTCCATTGTCCAGTGGTAATCCGAGGACTGGTAAAGCCGCACGGGATTGGCGATCGCCCCTGTCCATTCCAGGTTGATCAAGTATTGTTCCAATTCCGGTAGGGTGAGGGCCGCCTGGAGGGAATCTTGGAATAATTGCCGTTGGTGGGGCGTATAATCCGGGGCGATCGCCGTCACCTGTTGCGTTAATTTTTCCCGGGAATCCGGGCGGATCAAGTCCCGAATCAGCACAAAACCCTGGGGTTTTAGTACCCGTTTAATTTCCCGTAAAGACTCTACCGGATTGGGCAAATGATGTAATAGGCTGTTAGAAATTACGCCGTCAAAGGAGCCACTGGCGTAGGGAAGGTGTTTAGCATCCACAAACTCTAACTGAATTTGGCTTTCCCCCCCAGCATTTCTGATATTCTGTTCGGCGATCGCCAACATGGAGCGTGCTAAATCAATGGCAGTAATTTGCCAAGCAGGACGGAGTTGGGCTAGTAAAATGGGAATACGGGCCGTCCCCGTCCCCACATCTAGGACAGTGGCCTGGGTTGGCCCCAATCGGGCCGCAGTCTGGGCGAAGTCCTCGTTAACGACTTGAAAATCCATCGCATCATACTCGATGGCCTCCGCTTCAGTGTCCATCACTTCTGGCTCTAGAATTCTTGCTAACATGCCCCATTGCTCCAAATCGTTCCTCTGCTCCATTTAATCACCAGAATCATCATCGATGGCTACCCCGACTCATTCCACTACCGCCGGTAAAGGTATACCAGTCTTATTGTATGCCGGTGAAACCTTGGGCCAACAGGGGCAGGGGGCAGCGGCGGCCATTCTCCTACTACCCAC
>JAYKHU010000270.1:0-12321 GCA_035285105.1 Synechocystis sp. | reverse complement strand
GATCGCCAATTGGGAAAAGGAGGTGGCAAAACCCTGTCTGCTCTGGCGCCCTATTGTCAGGGACATGTTCTCGATTATTAATTCCGATACGTTTAATACCATTATTTTTACCTGTGCCCATCCCAAGCATTTCCTATGAATAAACTCTTTGGTAACACCGTAACCGCCTCTCTTTCCCTTGGCATCGCCGTCCTAAGCCTTTGGGGAGGAGCGCTGTCCGCCTCGGCCTTGCCGACGTTAGTGAGCCTGAAATTTCCCCAAGCCCCCGAAAATACCAGTGCCCCTAGGGCAACGGTGGGGGGCGGTGTGAGGAGTGGCGGCGGCCAATGTCTTAGCACCGAGATGAATACTCCCGCTTTACAGGCGCTCATTCCCCCCTTTCTGATTAGTCCAAAAACCACCTCCCAAACGCCGACCCTCTACTTTTACTTTCCTGACAATCAAGGACAGACCGGGGAAATTAGCTTAGAAAATATTTTAGGGGAGATCATCTACCAAAAACGTTTATCCCTCGACTCCCAGGGCGGTATTGTGTCAGTTACCCTCTTGCCTAATACGCCCCTAGACCCCAATGATATTTACAACTGGAAATTGCGGGTCATGTGCAATCCCGATGAACCGAGTCAAGATATCTTTCTGAAAGGGAGTTTTGAATATGTCGATCGCCCTGCGGCTCTACCGGCCATCCCCGAGAAGTTAGTCATCCGCCCCAGGGAATCCTCCCCTAGTACAGTGACCCCTGAAACCACTGAAATGGCCTTGGCGATCGCCAAAGCCTACGCTGAGCAAGGATTTTGGTTAGATAGCTTAAATCTGGTATCCTTCGCCTATCCGTCGGCCCCCCAGGAATGGAGCGAACTATTAAATTCCGTTGGTTTTGAGGCATTGGCGGAAGTCCCTTTGTCGAATTGCTGTCAAAGTCAATCATCCCAATAATGGCATGGCGATATTTGCTAGGGTAAAGTCCCGACTTGCCCCCCTCAACAAGTTCTTCTGGCGTAGCCGGGGCATTTGGATTGCCGCCCCCACCGCCTCCCTCCTAATTTTGGCCCTGCGCTGGTTAGGGGCGTTGCAATTTATGGAATTGCAAACTTACGATTTGCTAATGCGTTTGCGTCCTCCCCTAGTCAAAGACGAAAAAATCGTGATTGTGGGCATTGATGAATCCGATGTGGCCAAATTAAAAACCGCAACGCCCTCCGATGCACTGCTTGCCCAATTAATTAGTCAGATTAAAGCCATGGACCCCGTGGCGATCGGGTTGGACCTTTACCGAGATCAGCCGGTGCCGCCGGGGCAAGCAGAATTGACGACGGTGTTTGAGCAAACCCCGAATTTAATTGGCATCAAAAAAGTGGTGGGTGAAGCGGGCATCGATGTGGTCGAAGCGCCCCCGGCTCTGGAAGCACGCGGACAAGTTGGCTCAAACGATCTACCTGTGGATACCGATAAAGTCATTCGGCGAGGATTACTGTACCTCAACAATGGTCAGGAGACCTTTTATAGTTTTGGTTTTTATTTAGCCCTAATTTATCTAGATCGGTTAGGCATTTCAGTTCAAGACCTGCCTAACAGTCCAGCCTTTCGGCTTGGTCAAGGTTATTTTAGACCCCTCGATACTAATGAAGGTAGTTACATTAGAACTGATGCTAACGGCTTTCAACTCCTTGTCAATTATCGAGGCAGAAAGCAACATTTTGACCAGGTATCGATGGTCGATATTTTAGAGGAACGGGTTCCCAAAGACTGGGCAACCAATAAAATTGTGTTGATTGGCAAGGTGGGAGAGAGTTTTAAAGATGTTTACTTTACCCCCTATAGCAATATTGGTGGGGTATCAGAATCGATGCCTGGGGTAGAAATTCACGCTAATATCATCAGCCAAATTATCGGTATTGCGTTATTGGAGCAGCCATTAATTGTTGGGTATTCAGAGTTATCGGAATCACTAAAAATCATTTTTTGGTCGTTATTGGGAGCCATTATTAGTTGGCAGTTTCGTTACGGCAGCAAAAATCGCAACATTCAACTATTGCGGTGGGGCGCAATTTCCGGGTGTCTGAGCTTGATTGTCGGGACTTCCTACTATGCTTTTTTACGGGGAATTTGGCTCCCCATGATCCCCTCCCTCTTAGGCTTTGGTAGTTCCGCCATGCTCATTACCGGCTATATGGCATTTAACGGGATCAAAGTTAGACAAACCTTTGGACGCTATCTCACCGATCAAGTGGTGGCTAACTTATTGGAAAATCCCCAAGGTCTTAAGCTCGGTGGCGATCGCCGGGAAATCACCTTACTAACATCGGATTTACGGGGGTTTACATCCCGATCTGAGCGCCTGTCACCGGAAGAAGTCGTCAAAGTGTTGAATTTTTATTTCGGTCACATGGCCGACATCATCACCAAGTACGGTGGCACCATTGATGAATTCATGGGAGATGGAATTTTGGTCCTGTTTGGCGCCCCCACCGCCCAAGAGGATGATCCCCAACGGGCCGTTGCCTGTGCCGTCGAAATGCAACTCCGTCTTATAACCGTCAACCAACAGGTCGAAGCATGGGGCTTAGAACCCCTAGAAATGGGCATCGGTATCAATACCGGCGAAATGGTGGTGGGCAATATTGGTTCAGAAAAGCGCACAAAATACGGAGTAGTAGGAAGTCAGGTCAATTTAACCTATCGGATTGAATCGTTTTCCATCGGTGGACAAATTCTTATTTCCGAGCGCACGTTTCAAGCAGTGGCATCAACGGTGGAAATTAATGGCTCCCGGGCCGTCAAAGCAAAAGGCATCGAAGAACCCATCTTAATCTATGACGTTAAGGGTATTAATTCCCCTTATAACCTCTATTTAACCGTTGAAGAAACTATCTATCGAGACTTAGCTGAACCAATTTTCGTAACCTATGTTTGCTTAGAGGGAAAACAGATTAATGACCAAATTTGGCAGGGAAAACTAATTAAGTTATCCCCGAAGGAAGGCATCATTGAAAGCCTGGATTCTCCGACATTTTTACCGCCCCCCCTCACCAACATTAAAATCAACTTCCCTGACGCCCAGTTAGGGGTCGAGGTTTACGCCAAAGTATTGGCAAAACCCAGTGCCAACGCCCAGACCTTTACGATTAATTTTTCCTCCCCCCCGCCTCAAGTTGCGGAATTTTTACACCAGCGCTACCTCGCCTCTGAGTAAGCCAAGACCCATTGATTGATCGAGGATACACGACCAAGTTCTCTGTCAAAAAAATCATGCGATTACCAAGTTGTATCCAAACTTATTTTGACCCTGAGGTGGAAAAGCTCCGGGTTTAAGCCTAGATGAGGTTCAATGACGTTTTCTCTTTGATTTTTAGCAAAATTGGCTACTCTGGATGCCTACTTTAAACGTCCCGATCGCAAAATACTGATCACTAGCCAGGAACCCACCAGAGCGGCGGCGGCAAACAGAAGATTGGCAATAAAGGTCAATTGTTGACTGTTGGAACCCACTGAAATGATGGCAGCCCCCATAATTAATGATCCCAGCACAATACTAAATGAAAGACGATTAGCCGATTTGTCTATGCTGCGGCGCACTGGTTCAAGATCTGGGATGCGTACATTCCATTGCAAGGTTTCCGTGGTTAGGCGATCGAGAAACACATCCATTTGCCGGGGGACTTTTAGGGATAGAGATTTTAAATCCAAAACACTGCGGAGGCTGGTTTGTAGGGGACTGGTGCCAAACAATTGACGGCGGAACAGATCGGTAATTAAGGGATTAATTTCAGTGATTAAGTTCAATTCAGGGTTAAATTGACGGCCGGCGCCTTCTAGGTTGGCTAAACATTTGGCATATAGCCCTAAGCTGGCGGGGACTTTGAGTTTGTTAATCCGAGCAATTTGTAAAAATTCGTAGACGATTTCACTGAATTTAAATTCCGCTAAGCTCAGATCGTAATATTTTCGCAACATGCGTTCGTAATCGACTTCGAGGCGTTGCAAGTTAGACTTACCAACGGATTCCGATAACTCCACCGTGAGCTGGCTACAGCGTTTAGCATCCAGGTCCACGATCGCCAGGAGCATTTCCGTTAAGCGTTCACGGGTGCGGGGATCGAGACGACCGATCATGCCGCAGTCAATAATGGCTAAACGACCATCATTGAGGTAAAAGAGATTGCCGGGATGGGGATCGGCATGGAAAAAGCCATCGATATAGAGTTGTTGGAAAAACGCCCTAAATAATAGGGTGGTGATTTCTTGTTTACGGTCTGCGAGGGATTTACTGGTGGGAGGTTGGGTAATATCCGCCGTTAAAATCGGGACGCCGTCGAGCCATTCCAAGACGAGGAATTTTTCGTTGGTGAATTGCCAATAAACTTTGGGGATAATGACCTGATTCGGGTCGAACCAAGTGGTTTTGGCTAAATTTTTCCGTAGGGTGTCGGTGTAGCCCGCTTCAGTGGTGAAATTTAATTCTGCCTGCACCGTTTGGGTGAATTCATCCGCTAGTTTGACGATGTCATAGTCTTGGCCGAACTCTGTTAGTGAAACCAGTTCCGCAATATCTTTAATGAGTAAACTATCCTGCTCCACCACGTTATCAATGCCCGGGCGTTTAATTTTAATTGCCACGGCTTCCCCGGTTTGCAAAATAGCTTTGTGGATTTGGCCAATGGAACCGGCGGCGATCGGTTGGGGATTAATTTCGGCAAAGGTTTCTGAAAGGGGCGCGGGAAAGTCCTTCTCTAATAATTTTTCAATTTCTGCCCAGGGAACCGGGGGCACATTAGATTGCAAGGCACTCAACGCCTCAATGTAGCTGGGGGGGAGTAAATCTGGGCGAGTACTCATCAACTGCCCTAATTTGATATAGAACGGCCCTAATTCCACGAGGATACGCCGCAGTACCTCCGGGGTCGGGAGTTGAGGTTCATCCGCTTTTCCCCCCGTTAGCAAACGATTCATGTAATCCCAGCCGTTGCTTAGCAAGACTCGGAGAATTTCCCCACGGCGATCGCCGGATTGAGGCAAAGCAAACATGCAATTCAGTCCTAAAACCAACGCCTAATAGCATAGCCTTAGAACTGTTTTGATGCTTGTCAGGGCGGAGTCAATCCTGTGGCGATGGCGCTCAGTCCCCGATCATTTCCAGAAATTGTGCTTCGGAGAGTTGGGGGATGCCTAACTTTTGAGCTTTTTTGAGTTTGGCCCCAGGGGCCTTACCCACCACCACATAATCGGTTTTAGAACTGGGGGCACTGGTGTAGTGAGCACCGAGGTCTTGCAGTCGGGTCTTGGCAATTTCCCGATTCATGGCATTTAAGGTTCCTAAAATAACCACTTTTTTGTCGGTGAAAGCATGGGCTGGGGGGGCTGCCACTGTTGTTGTGGTTTCAGGTTCAGAGGGCGATTCGGGTTCTACCAATGGTTCCGGCTCAGACTCTGGTTCGGCAGTTAATTCAGTTGCAACTAATGGTTCCGGCTCAGGCTCTGGTTCGGGGGTTGGTTCAACAGCAATGACTGGTTCCGGCTCAGGCTCTGGGGTCGATTCAACGGCAGTTACTGATTCAGACTCAGACTCAGGCTCAGGTTCGGGGGTTACGGTTTCCGTCGGTTGACTCTGTTCCACCACCGGCTCCGGTTCCGCTTCAACCACAGATTCTGCCAGCGATTGGGCTTGGGTTTCCTGGAGTTCAGCTAATTGTTGCTGGAGGGTTGCCACATCCGCTAAGGCCCCTTGTAATGCCACTGTCTGTTCTTTTTTCTCTGCTTTGAGGCGATCGCCTTGGGCCTGGGTGGTTTCGAGTTTGACTGTTAACTCCTGATTGGTTAAGGCGAGGGATTTTTGGGTCGCGTCTAAGTTATTCACTTTGGCGGTGAGTTGCTCCCGTTCCTTGTGCCAATCCTGTTGGGCCTGGGTGAGGGCTTGGAGGGAGGCGGTTAGGGTTTTAACCTGCTCCTGGGCCGTTTCTCCCTGTTCCTTCAGGGCCCGTAAATCCTGTTGGGCGTGATCCCGTTCGACGGTTAACTGTTGAATTTGCTGCGTTAACTGGTCAACCTGCTCCCGGAGTCCCTGATGCTGCTGTTGCCAGACGGTTTCCCGCTCGGCCACCTGCTGAGCAATGTCAGCTTGCCGATCTTGATGAACCTGTTGGAGTTGTTCCGTCAGTTCCTGGTTTTTGGCCGCCACAGCTTCCAGTTTCAACAATTTAGGCCGCGCTTCCGCCAAGCTATTGACTGACTGCCGGAGTCGATCAGACAAGTTACTATTTTCTTGGCGTAATTCCTGATTTTGTTGTTGTAACGCCTTGAGGCGATCGCCTTCTGCTGCTTGCTGTTGGGTTAACTGATGGCGTAACCTAGCCACCACCTTTTCTTGGGCTTGATAGTTATGGGATAACTCATCCCGTGCTGCTAGGGTTGCCTGCAAAGCGGTTTGACTTTTTTGCAAATCCTGTTCCAGATGGCGCAGTTTTCCTTGGATATGCAACACCGCTTCGGAGGTTGGTTCGGCGATCGCCGGGGGTTCAGCTATGGAGGGAACTGACTGACCCCGGGCTTGTTGTTGAGCCTGGAAATCAGCCATCGCTTGGGTACAATTGCGGCGCGTCTGCCAAGCATAAATCCCTCCCCCCAGGGCAAAAATCAATCCGATAATGGGGTAGCTCAATTCCAAAGGGGTCATTCCCCGCCTCCTGTAGCAAAACGATCAACGCCAGCCCATCATTCACAACGGTTAGACTGGACTCTAGATCTTTTTATAACAAGATTGTGACCGCTTATACATCAATAGTCGCAAATCTTAATCCGCGCCTAAGGGTCCCATTGCTGAACGGTGGCGTCGGTTTCGGCCAATAAATCGTTCGTCAGTCGAAATAATTCCTGCCCGGTGTGAAGAAATGATTCATCATAATTGAGGGTAAAGGTGGTCAACTCTTCCAGGGCATCCTCCATGTGATTCAATCCATAGTAAAGATAAGCCGCAATCTGGGCAAAGGATTGGGGATTAGGGAATGAACGCAGTTGCTGACGACATTTACTTAAACACGCCGTCAAATCACCTAAATAAGACTGGAAATCCTCCATTAACTGATCATCAAATAAGTCCGCTGCCAGGGTGTCAATTTGAGCATCTAACGACTCAATGACGGCTTTTAGTTCCGTTGCAATGGGATGATAAACTTGCCTTAACCATTGCTCCCGATTGAGGTCTGCCTGCTGTGACCGCTTTTGTCCTTGGCGACAGGCTTGACTGGCCCGGCGGTTACGGAACTCCCGACCAGAAAAAACCTCCTTATTGACATTATTTTGGTCGTAATGGCGACGACGCTGCGGATCACTCAATACTTCGTAGGCAGCGTTAATCAAAATGATTTTTTCATGGCTAGCCTGTTGGGTTTGACTATCGGGATGGAATTTCTTTACCAAGCGACGATAGGCAACTTTAATTTCCTGCCCCGTTGCATTGGTTGGTAAATTTAAAATATCGTAATGATTCATCAGCTTTGTTGGATTAATCAATTTATTTTCTGTCATCGAAATAGGATTTTTATCTATTCTGACCCCTTAATCGCCATTAAGAGTTTTGGTTTTTTGACGATTTTAGTTCATGCTTGATTGATAGGCGATCGCCGGAAATTCCTTGGCTACACTCCCTAAAACCTGCCAATGAACGATAATGGTCATTGATTAATGCATAGCAGTTTGTCAGTGTCTGCTCAAAAAATCCTATCAAAGTCGATAGTATTTCAACAGTTGTTTACTTTTCTGCTAATATAATTGTCAACTGACCAAAGTCTATTTTCTCTGCAATATTCATTAAGTATTGATTCATTTCCATTGATCACTGCTGGATATCGGGAGAAAAGCAACATTTTTGGTTTAATTGGTTTAAATTGAGTCCACACCTTTCCATTACTACATAATGTCTATCAATGCCTTTAAGCTCACAACGACATTGACGGAAGATGGCACCCTTACGCTCAGCGACATACCCTGTCCTGCTGGTACGTCTGTTGAAGTCATCGTGTTAGTGCTTCCCGAAGGAGCAGCCAGTGAGTCCGATGACCAATCCCAAGAGGCTTTAGCAGCTAAGGTTCAAGCCTCCGGCGCGGATTACCTAAGCGCCGTTAACTACACCCTGACCGAATGGAACTCTGAAGCTGATAACTCTGCCTATCGCCACCTATGAATACTATCTACGAACAATTTGACGTCGTTATTGTCCCTGTTCCCTTCACCAATCGTAAATCCGATGTTCGACGCCCTGCTTTGATTTTGTCCGATGCCTCGGCATTTAATAATCGTGTTGACCACAGTGTTATGGCGATGATTACGTCGGCAAAAAACGATCCCTGGCCGTTGGATACTCCCATTGATGATACCCGCGCCGCCGGGCTATTTACCCCCTCTGTGGTGAGGATGAAACTCTTCACCCTGGAGCATAAATACATCTTGGATTGCATTGGGTCTCTATCCACCCAAGACCGGTTGATGGTTAAAAGTGCTTTCCCCCATCTTTTCAAGTTGAATTAATGGTCAAATAGCCATCATTCTCCTGAACACCTTGGGTTTTTATGGCTATTTGTTCCTATGTTGGTGCTTCATCGTCCTATTACATTGCTGTCTCTTTTTCCTGCCTATGGTGACATCAAATCATCCAAGGTTTGATAATCCGGCAGGGTGACTGGAAGGGGTTTTCCCTGTCCAACAATGAGGCGATCGCCTTGGGGACGGGAAAAAAGTTCACTGAAATAACGGGCGTTAAAGATGACAAAATCTGCGGAATTGCCGGTTTTGAGTTGCCCAACGCCCTGTTCCCCTAACCCCATTAATTGGGCAGGAATTTTATTCACACTGGCGCACCATTGGTCGTAGGGTCGGTCTAACTGGCCGATGCGAATAGATTGGGTGAGCACTTCAAAGCCATCATGATCCCCATAGGCAAAAAATGGATCGCGGCAATTATCGCTGGCAAAAGCGAGGGGGATACCCTGACGCTGAATGTCATGCACCCGGGTAATCCCCCGCCAACTGGGCCGGTGATGACGCCCCTGTAAGTACAAATTACACAGGGGCAAACTCGTGATGGCCATCCTGGCCTGTTTGACCAACGCCAACGTTTGTTGAACCTGGGACGGGGATTGGCGATCCAAACTACAGCAGTGACCGCAAATAATCCTGCCGGTGAACCCTAGTTTCAGTGCCAGAGCCGCCACCTGATGTAAAACCCAGGACTGATCATCATCGGTTTCATCCACGTGTAAATCCAGGTCTAGCCCCCGTTCCTGGGCCAGTTCCAGTAACCGCGTGAGGGGGGCCGTTAGGTCTGCCGGGCCGTAGGCAAAGCCCCCTAAGGCGTGACCCTGGTCGGCCATGCGATCCGCCAAGGCTTCCCCGGCCGGGGTTAAATAATAATCCATGGACACCAAACAGACCCCCTGTAAAATAAGGCGATCCCCCCATTCCTGGCGTAATTGTTCAAAAACGTCAAAACTGATGTGTCCCTGTTCCCCGACGGCATCCAGATGGGTGCGGATAGCGGCTGTGCCGTGGGCATAACTACATTGCAGGGCAAATTCCATACGACGGTAAACATCTTCGGCTCGAAAATATTGGGCGCGATCCTGTTCAACACTGTGGAGCGCCCCGGCAAACGTCCCGTCAGGATTTGGCGATCGTTCCCAGATATGGCCTTTATCTAAATGGGTATGGATATCTACAAAACGGGGGAAAATGATCCGCTTGGCCAAATCAATCCGGGGAATGGTGGGGAGACGTGGGCTTAAATCTATGGCAGGAATGATTTGGGTTAACTGTCCGTTTTTGATTTCTAAATGAGCCAACGCCAACCCCTCCGATGTGGTGGCGACCAACTCAGAAGAAGGATCTGCCACTAAATAGGGAAGAATATGGGCATTTTCTAACCAGTAATGGGACGTATTCGGTGAGATAAAGCGATGGGGGTGAGGATCGTAACGCATGGGTGACTGGCGACATCTAACGGGCTGATATAATCAGCCTAATCTTTTGCAGCGAAAAGTAAGGGGTAGCCGTGACAAGTGAGCGAGCCTATTGGTTAGCCTGGAGCCAAATTCGGGGGGTGGGCCCGGTTCTCCTGAAGCGCATTGCCCAACAGTTTGAACTTTTGGAAAATGCCTGGAAAGCAACGGCGATCGCCCTGGGGGAAGTGGACGGCCTAGGGGGAAAGCTCATTCATCAAATCCTGGAACAACGCCCCTCCCTCAATCCCGCCGACTTTTTAGAGCAGCATCAACGGCAAAACCCACATTTTTGGACCCCCGCTGATCCCGATTACCCCCGTTTATTGTGGGAAATCCCCAGCCCCCCGCCGGTATTGTATTACCTCGGTCGCGTTAGCATTGCGGAAAATCAGGGACAGATCCCTGGCATTGGCATTGTCGGCACCCGCTATCCCACCGAACACGGTAGTCGCTGGACTCGCAAAATTAGCCAGGCCCTTGCCCAGAGTCAATTTACGGTCATTTCTGGGTTAGCCGCGGGCATCGATGCCATGGCCCACAGCAGTTGTTTACGGGCCCAGGGACGAACGATCGCCGTTTTAGGGACGGGGTTAGATATGATTTACCCCCCTCAAAACAAAGCGTTATTTGAACAGATTACGGACACAGGGCTGATTCTGAGCGAATATGCCGCCGGGACGAAACCAGACCGGGGCAATTTTCCTGCCCGGAACCGTATCATTGCGGGCCTTAGCCGTGCGGTGTTGGTGATGGAAGCGCCCCCCAAATCCGGTGCATTAATCACCGCCAAATATGCCAACGACTTTAACCGTGATGTTTTCACCTTGCCCAACTCCCCTGATGTCAAAGAAGCCCACGGCTGTCTAAATTTAATCCACAACGGCGCTGAAGTTATCCTCTCGGAACGACAGTTACTCGCCAGTCTGGGGGCTATTCCTCCGTTAGACCAAGCAGAACAACTTTCGTTATTGACCCCCCAAAATCCCCCTTCTCCTTCCCCCAGTCCGCCCCCGGCTAACCTAGACCCCGTTCTCTCCCAACTCCTAGCGGCGATCGGCCCTGATGCGACCTCCCTAGACCTCATCGTAGGCAAAACCGGCATGGAAACGGGGCAGGTATCCGCCGGGTTATTACAACTGGAATTACTCGGCTTAGTCAGCCAACAACCAGGAATGCGTTATCAACGAACGTAACCTTCACTGGCGATCGATAACTTACCATCTATCACATCAGCGGTCTTAATCCCCCCAATGATACCCATAGGCATTGTTAAAATTGGTCAAAATAGTGCTTTAGTTATCGGATCTGTGCTGTTTAGCTTAGCAGTAACCGAAATTGCCCTGCGTTTCACAAATTTAGGGCGTTACAGCTTGTATGATCGCATTTTATTTTTTACCGAGCCTTCATTGGTGCAAACATCGGATAACACCGTTAGATATGAGCCTCAGCAAAAGATTAGAATTGTTGCTATTTATGGTGACCAGGTGGATTACGACACCACTTACCATGCCAACAATCTCGGTTTTATTGATGAGATTGATTATGATCCCACTGCTCCGGCGACGAAAACCGTTGCTTTTATCGGTGATTCATTCACTGTGGGGGACGGTGGCAATCAATCGTGGTTCAGTCAACTGCGAGCAGAGGCGGGGCAACCAGCCTTGGCGTTTTATAACTTTGGGGTAACTGGTACTGGGATCTTGCATTTTCAGCAGCTCCTTGCCAGTTTAAAAAACAGTATTGCCTTTGACGAAATTAATATTATGGCCATTGGCAATGATTTTTTTCGCCCTTTCTGGATTCCAGTGGTAAGAGGTGATGGGATGTGGTTTTGTCCCCCAGAGCAAAAAAGAGAGTGTTTAGAAAATAATCCGCCGATCATTCAAATTGCTGATCAGGATGATAGCCAGGAGGATTTGTTAGCCAGGGCCAAGAAATTATACGCTCTAGACAATCAGGGAAAGAACCCTTCAGTCAACGGTTTGCAGCGCTCCAGGTTATACACGCTGATCTGTGATGCCTATCGTTTAAGGAACCACACGGAGTCATTACAAACCCTGTGCCCCCATCTCAAGGTCAGTCAGGCCAATGAGTATGACAAAAATGACCTGTATCAGAAATCCTTGGCTAGTTTGCAGGAGATTAAGAACAGTTTTCCTGGGGTGACAATTCGCGTTGTACACATTCCAGAAAAGGGAGAAACGTTTAACAAGCAATATTCCCTAGATCCGAAAGATGACATTGAGCCAATGGGCTTGCAGTATATTTCCCTGCTCGATATATGTCCTTGGGACAGCGCCATGTACCACAAGCATGATCCCCATTTCAATGA
>JAYKHU010000269.1:0-12993 GCA_035285105.1 Synechocystis sp. | reverse complement strand
AAAGGGGATAGAAAACCCCAGCGGCAACGGGAATACCAATAACATTGTAAATAAAGGCAAAAAATAAATTTTGTTTAATATTGCCCATGGTGGCGCGACTGAGTTGAATGGCGGTTAAAATTCCCTGTAAATCTCCGGAAATCAACGTAATATCACTGGCGGCGATCGCCACATCGGTGCCGGTGCCAATGGCAATGCCCACATCGGCCTGGGCGAGGGCTGGGGCGTCGTTGATCCCATCCCCTACCATGGCCACAATTTGACCCTGGTGTTGGAGGGTTTTAATTTGCTCGGCTTTTTGATCCGGTCTAACTTCTGCGAGGACATGGCGGATACCCACTTCAGCGGCGATCGCCTCGGCGGTGGCTTGGTTATCTCCGGTGAGCAGATAAACGGAGAGTCCCAGGTTTTTTAGTTTTTGTACCACTTGCGCTGAAGCAGGTTTAAGAGCATCGGCGATCGCCATCAGAGCTTGGATTTGATCGCCGACACTGAACCAAATGACGGTTTTTTGTTGTTGCTCTAATTGCTGGGCTTGGTCTGTCAATTCCCCACAATTTACCCCCAAGCTAGTTAACCACTTCGCTGTGCCCAGTCGCACCCAATTTCCTTCATATTTGCCCTGCACTCCACAACCGGCGATCGCCTCAAAGTCTTCCATATCCAGTAACGTAACTTCCTGTGATCGGCCATAATTGACCACCGCTTCCGCCAGGGGATGTTCGGAATATTGTTCCAACGAAGCGGCGAGTTGAATAAGGGCTAACGTCTCTGGGTTAGATAAGTTGTTGCGGGGAATAAAATCAGTGACACTGGGCTTGCCTTCCGTCACCGTTCCCGTTTTATCAAGGACGATCGCCGTTAATTTTTCCGCGATTTCTAAACTTTGGGCTTCTTTGATCAAGACCCCATATTCCGCCCCTTTCCCCGTTCCCACCATCACCGAGGTGGGGGTCGCTAATCCCAACGCACAGGGACAGGCAATAATCAACACTTCCACCAGGGTCAACACCGCCAGGGTAATATTGCCCGTTGCCAGCCACCAAACCCCAAAAGCGGCGATCGCCACCCCCATGACAATGGGGACAAACCAGCGAGTAATCTGGTCAGCAAATTGTTGGATGGGGGCTTTAGATGCCTGGGCCTGTTGCACCAACTGGATAATCTGGGCTAACACTGAATCCTGTCCCAGGGCCGTCGCTTCAATTTCTAAACTGCCACTTTTATTCAACGTCGCCCCAATTACCGCATCCTCAATGGTTTTGGTCACCGGCAAACTTTCCCCCGTCACTAGGGATTCATCCACACTGGATTTTCCCGCCACCACCCGACCATCCACTGGAATTTTTTCCCCCGGCCGTACCCGTACCACGTCCCCGGTTTGTAACGCTGCCACAGGAACGGTTTGCCATTCTCCGCCCCGTTTCACCTGGGCCACTTGGGGTTGTAACCTCATCAACTTACGAATTGCTTGGGAGGTTTCCTTGCGGGCCCGATTTTCTAAAAACCGTCCCAACAGCACTAAGGTGATTACCATCGCTGACACTTCAAAATACACATGGGCGTCTAACCCTTGGTTGGTGAGCCATTGGGGAAAAAGGGTAACCACCACCGAATATGCATAGGCCGCACTAACCCCCAGGGCTACCAGGGTATCCATGGTGGCCGACCGAGCTTTCAACGATTTCCAAGCCCCCCGATAAAATTCCGCTCCGCACCAAAACTGCACCGGCGTAGCTAAAACCCATTGCAGCCAAGGATTGTGTAACCAGTTGGGGAAATAGGGTAAATGGATGCCCACCATCATCGGTAGGGAACCGAAGAAAATAATGCCGCCGAGTCCTACCCCGACCACTAGTCTGCCCTTGAATTGTTGTTGTTGGGCGTCTGGACTGGATTGATCCTCGCTCTCTGTTGGTTCGGAGGCAGAAAGGGGTCTGGCGTGATAACCGGCCCGTTCCACGGCCCCTTGGATCATTTCCGGCTTAACTTCACTGTTATGGTTGACCGTTGCTTGTTCCAGGGCAAAGTTAACGTGGCAGGTTTCCACCCCCGGCACCTTGGCGATCGCCCGTTCAATGGACGCCGCACAGGCCGCGCAGCGCATTCCTTGCAGTTGAAACGTCGTTGATTCTGACATGGACAAACGGCAGTGGCGTTACAGAAAATAGACAATCCCACCATAGCTAACTTCTGACAGGGATAGGGTTCGGAAGCCATGTTCCCCGGGAGCTTGGGTCAATAGTCAATCTTAATTAACTAATTTGATTCCGGACACCGTTTAATCCCGCAAGGGCGATACCAATGGCATCAACGCTATCGTCAATGGGCAGGGTTTCTAGATCAAAAAATTGCTGTAGCATCGTTGCCACTTCGGCCTTATCCGCTTTGCCATTCCCCAGATGACATTTCCAACTGGATTGGTGCAAAAAAATAGGTTGAATTCCTTGTTCCCGACAAATGACCAAGTTAATTACCCCCAGAGCCTGGATCACCCCCCCCGCCGCTTTAATTTGCCGACTAAAAAAGGGCATTTCGATGGCGATCGCCTGGGGCTGAAATTCCGTTAACAGGGCGGTAATATCCTGTTCAATTTCCACCAACCGTTCCGGGGTGCTGATCTTTTTTGGGGTTTCGATAATGCCGTAGTCAACCAGTTGGGCGGACTGGTCTGGGCATCGGTCTAACACGGCCCACCCAATAATGGCCAGACCGGGATCTATGCCGAGCCAACGATGGGCAGATTCACTGCTATCCATCTAATTCCGCCAAAATGGCCACCGATTGGTCACAGAGTTGCCTATGGCCCGAACCATTGGTGGCCATGATGCCGCCCCATTGCCGTACATCTCCCCGGTTGTAAATCACGGGTTCTTGGTTGAAATAGGTAAACTGTCCCCCGGCCTCCGTCAGGATTAATTCCGGGGCGGCAAAATCCCAATCTTTGGCGGCGGATTTCCCCGACAGAGAAATATACACATCCGCCTGGCCTTCTAAAATGGCGACAATCTTACAGCCCACACTGCCCACATAATGGCGATCGCCGAAGGGTAAACGATCAATTAAATCTTGAAAGCGTTGATCCCGATGGGTACGACTCACCACCAGGGTCAGGGATTCATCTCCAGATTTGGGTATGAGCTTAATGGGAGTAATTTCGCCGTCCTTGGTTTCGACAAAACAGCCCTGATCTTTCACCGCAAAATAGAGTTTATTGCCTTCGGGAATGCCAACCACGGCTAGGACAGGGCGTTGGCGATGGGTCAACGCAATATGAAGCGCATATTCCCCGGTTTTATCAATAAAATCCCGCGTGCCATCCAACGGGTCAATAATCCAGACCCAATCCTGGGGAAAGGGGTCTGTACCCTGGTGGGTTTCTTCACTCAGATAGCCAAAGTGGTCTTCACCAAAGGCCCCCTGCATGTGTTCAAGGATGTAATGATTCGCGGCCATATCCGCCGCCGTGACGGGGCCGCCTTTTTTATCTTCATTGACATCTAAATTGGCTTGGTTTTCGCCGGTGTAATAGGACTGTAAAATCTCCATGGCGCCCCAACCCACAGCACGGACTGTTTCGATCATGGACGCCGGATTGATGGGGGAATGACTCACGAGTTTGTTGATGATGGGGTAGAAAGATTTAGGTGAAATTGACGGTTTCATAAAAGTCTTCAAGGGGGACAGTCAAACCAATGCTTTGCAGCTCAACCCGATCGCCCGCTCGAAAACTGAGAATCAGCCATTCCCCTATCTCGTTCCTATGATAAACATCGATCGCCATCGTATCGGAACTGAATCGTGCTGTGGGTTTGCGTACCACCACCCATGGCATAAACGTGACCGTCTATCAGTTCGTGTTTTTCGCGCTGTTGTGCTTCCCAGGCAACGTAGGCTTCGGGGGTAAAAACGTGACGATCATCCCGGGCGGCAATCATACAAAACCAAGCAAGTAATGAATTTAAACTATCAAGAATCTTGTTGAATCTTGTTGAAACTTGATTGCGTCTATTCTATGTTTCAGCCCTTAACACTGGGTAATGGGGCTGCCGGGTAAAACAGGTCATGTCACTAAAGTAGCGCAACTCAATGCTGTGAATATTAAGAATTTGCGGTTCTGATTCTAGCCAGTGGTCATTGATTTGACTCAGTTGTTCACTCACGGCTTTGGGATTCTCCAACTGCTCGATCGCCCCATCGAAGTAACCCAGGGTAATGTGGGCGGTATAGCGGTACTGTTGCTCGATGCCCAGGCCAATTAAGGTCGAATTTTGATAAACCACCCGCCGCACCATCATCAGGGGATCATAGTCACTTTCCTGTTGGGGAGCCAGGACAACGCCTAGGGAGCGGGGCAAAATTAAAATGCCCAGAATTTGCCATTGGCAATTCTTATATTGAACGCCTTGGAGTTGACAATCGGCGAAGGCATGTTGGACACAGGCGCAGAGTTTTTGTTCAAAGTCGGGATTTTGACGGCGTAACTCCTGGTAAGGGCCATCCCAGATCAGATCCGCCACCGTTAAATGGAGGCTACTGGCAGGAATCGTAATAAAGCGATCGCCCAAAATCTGGCCCACCCGGTCTTGCACCGTGGCGAGGTGGTTGTAAAACCCTTGGTTTGTAGTGTCCTCGGCGGCGATCGGTGTCACCAAACTAAAGCCCGGAAAGGGAACTGGCTGTCTTTGCTCAAATTTCGGTGATCCCTGGGCGTTGGCAAGTTGTTGTTCATAGGCGATCGCCAAGGTTTGGGGTGCAACCCGATTGATGTAGCTTTGGTAATTATCGTCCACACTCGCCTCCCAGACACATTGAAAGTGGTTCCTATGGCAAGTTTACTGGTTTGGCGGGATCTGTGGGGGGTTCCCCGAAATCTTTAACAATTAGGGACGGAGGGCGGCGTCAGCCAGTGGGCAAATTGTTCAGTGAAGGTATCACTTAAAATCGCGGTGCGAATCCGTTGGGTAAAGCGAATTAATTCCGTGATATTGTGCAACGACAACAGAATGTAGCCCAACATTTCCCGCGATCGCACCAAATGGTTCAAATAGGCGCGACTAAAGGTTTGGCAGGTGTAACACGGACATGTGTCATCTAGGGGGCGGTGATCCTCTCGAAACGTTGCATTTTTTAAATTCCAGCGATCGCCCTGCACCAAGGCCGTACCGTGACGACCATAACGGGTGGGAATAACACAATCAAACAGATCAATGCCTGCATAAATAGCCCGGGCCATTTCCCGGTAAGTACCCACCCCCATCAGGTAACGGGGTTTGTGACTGGGGAGTTGGGGGGCCGTATGTTGCACCACCTGATCAATGAGGTGTGGTGCTTCCCCCACACTGACGCCACCGATGGCATAGCCTGGTAAATCCAACCCCACTAACGCATTCACCGCCTGGGTTCTCAAATCCAAAAAGGTTCCCCCTTGCACAATGCCGAACAGGGCCTGATCCTGGGGCCGTTGGTGGGCCGCCATGCACCGTTCTAACCAACGATAGGTGCGATCAGTAGCTTGGGCGACGACGTCACGGCTGGACTGCCCCGGGGGACATTCATCAAAGGCCATAATCACATCGGCCCCCAAGGCGTTTTGAATATGAATCGATGCCTCCGGGGTCATATCAATCAAGCGCCCATCCCGTGGCGATCGAAAGACCACTCCCCGTTCGCTAATGGTGCGTAACGCGCTGAGGCTAAATACCTGAAAGCCACCAGAATCAGTCAACATGGGCCCTGACCAGCCCATGAAGCGGTGAACCCCGCCAGCAGCCTCAATTAATTTTTCGCCGGGTTGAAGATGTAAATGGTAGGTGTTGGCCAACACCATTTGGGCCCCCGTATCTGATAGTTGGGCCGGGGTAATCCCCTTAACCGTTGCTAGGGTTCCCACGGGCATGAAGCGAGGGGTTTCCACGGGGCCATGGGGCGTCTGCCAAATCCCGGCACGGGCTTGGCTATGGGAACAACAGGCTTGGCACTGGTAGGTAAAGTTCACAACGTGATATTGTAGCGAGTTTTCAGTCCCCCGAGCGAAAAAACGTTCGTGATGAGCATTCCCCATCGTTACGGGTTTGTTAGGGTATAAAATTGCTTGAAACCCCCTCCCATCTTGCATCTATGATTGCCAATTCTGCTTCAGTTCCGACTGCCTCCGTTGGGGGGAAAACCATTCGTCCTGTGGCGGCGATCGCCTTACATGGCATTGTGTTTGATGGAGAACGTCTTTTAGCGGTGGATAGCAAAAACGGCTATCTCTTAGAGATTGATCCCGTCACCAATAACACCCACATTTTGAATGGTCAATATTGGCAAGAGTTTATCGGGGCCACAGGATTAGCCGTTAGCGATGGCCAACTCTGGTTCAGTTCGGGACAATACATTTATGTTTGTGATCTGACCGGGGATGATTTAAAGCCCGAAGTCTTTGCTTGGTTTGATGATCCCGTCAATGGCGTCGCCGTCTGGGAATCAACGGTTTACATTACCTGCCATAAACAGGGCAAAATTCTGGTGTATGGCAAAGATACGCGCACCCTCGTGGCCAGCTTCTACAGTCCGGGGTTAGGGGTAGAAAATATTACGGTGCGGGGGGAGGAATTATGGGTATCCGACGACCTCGAACAAAGCGTCTATTGCTTAGACCGGGCCACGGGGGACATTTACTTTAGTTTAATAACCCCCTTTGAAAACCCCACCGGCCTAGCATTTCAGACCGATCGCCACACAGGGAAAGAAACCCTTTACGTCGCCTACGCCCATCAGGAACCCTATATTCGGGACAATCCCAACGCTGATCCCAACCACGAATTAATGTATCGAGATAGGACTTTTGTTCATCCCTTGTATTTCCATTTCGATGCTGACAAACGCTGTGCCTACTCCAACGGCTATTTGGTGGAAATGCGCTATGCGGAGGAACTGGCCCCCCTCGATCCAGTGGAACTCAAAGCGGTGGAATGGCGCATGGCCCTCCCGGCGGAAACCCCCCGCCAACGCATTCGCTCCATAGAACCCGTGGGGCTACCCTTTAGCCGTATTGACGAGGTTAATGGTCAAAAAGTGGCCGTCTTTGTCTTTGACCAGTTAGATATTAATAGTCGGGCTGTCTTTGGTTGGCGGGTGGAAATGGAAGTCTGGAGTGTCAAATACCGCATTAAACCCAAGGATTGTGAAGATTTACCCGAATTACCCGCTGGTTTTGCTGAAAAATACCTAGTAGATAATGATGACCTCAGCATGGGGAGTGACATCATTGTCCGGGCCGCCGCTGAGGCGATCGGTCGGGAGACCAACATTTTGCGCAAGATGTTTAATATTCGCAATTATGTGTACGACCACCTTTCCTACGGGATTAAGCCCCACATTGATACTCCCGATTTAGCCCTCCGCCGGGGGGTCGGCTCCTGCGGGGAATACGTTGGGGTGCTACTGGCCTTGGCCCGCCTGAATGGCATTGCCTGTCGTACCGCTGGCCGTTATAAATGTCCTCCCCAACCCCTTAGTCGGCATTTACCGATGGAACCGGACTTTAACCATGTGTGGTTTGAGTTTTATATCCCGGGTATCGGCTGGCTCCCCATGGAATCCAATCCCGACGATACCAACGACGGCGGCCCCTACCCCACTCGCTTCTTTATGGGCCTCGCCTGGTACCATGCGGAAACCGCGAAGGATGTCCCCTTTGAACAACTCATCAGTCAAGGGCTACCGGTGGACAAAAAACGGGTTTCCATTGGGGAATTAGCCATCAATCATGTGCAATTCACCGTGCTAGAGGAATTAGATCCCGCTAAGGTATTAGCCTAACCCCTCGCCTGGGGGATCCCCCTCCCAAATTACTGGGGAACGACTGTGGGATAATGGGGTACATCAATAACGTCTTCAACGTAATACCTTTTTAAGATTGAATCGAGGAGCCAACCATGACCGCTGAAAGTATGTTAGCTAACGGTGCATTTATTCTGATGGGATTAACCCTCGTCGGCCTAGCCTGGGGCTTTGTGATTATTAAACTCCAAGGGAGCGAGGAATAATCCAGCGGCGATCGCCAGTGGGTCTTGCTTAACCCAGTGTTAAGCTTGAAGCATACGCCCTAGGAGGTATTAGCTATGTCTGCGATCGCCCCCCACATCGAATTTTTTGAAGGACTACCGGAAACCCTAAGTAATGTGAGTTTACGCCGGGGCAAAACGTCTAATAACCGCAGTGTCCTTTTTACGTTCCAAACCTTAAAAGCCCTAGAAAAGTTTCAGAGTTTTACCAAGCAATTTACCGGCAATCTCAAGTTAGTAGACGAAGAAGGCACCATTTCCGTCGAACCCTCTTCCCTGCGGATTATTTGGGGAGGGGATGAAGGAGATGATTTACGGGGCGTAGAATGTGGCTTTGAACTCTTACAAGATGATCATTGGGACCGGTTTATGCGCTTTATGGAACGGTATGCGGCGGCCAATGGCATGGAATATCAAAGCAAAAAAGCGTGATCCCCAGGGCGAGCTATTGAGGAAATAATTTGCTATGGTCTAACGTAAAGCTTTTTTAAACGTTTAAAACGTCTTTGGGTAATGTCACAAACCACCCTGACCCCTCAGGAAATCCGTAACGACGATCTAGAGCAATTATTAGCCATCCTGCCCCATGGCATCCAAGAAACCCTCCATCACCATCCCCAACAACAACAACTGATTGAAGTGGTGATGGATTTGGGGCGCTTGCCCGAAGCCCGTTTTCCCGGGTCGGCAGTTTATTTAGGAGAAACGCCGATCGCCAAGGAAGATTTACAGTACGCCATTGACCGGGTGGGGCTATTCAGCAGTGATAATCGGGCCGGCATCGAGCGAACGCTGCATCGCATTAGTGCCATCCGGAATCGCACCGACGAAATTATTGGCTTGACCTGTCGGGTTGGGCGGGCCGTATTTGGCACCATTAGCCTGATTCAGGATTTGGTGGAAACGGGGCAATCGTTATTATTATTGGGTCGCCCTGGGGTAGGTAAAACCACTGCCTTGCGGGAAATTGCCCGGGTGTTAGCGGATGATCTCAATAAACGGGTGGTAATTATTGATACCTCCAATGAAATTGCTGGGGACGGAGATATTCCCCATCCGGCGATCGGGCGGGCGCGACGGATGCAAGTAGCCCGGCCGGAATTGCAACATCAGGTGATGATCGAAGCGGTGGAAAACCACATGCCAGAGGTGATTGTCATTGATGAAATTGGCACGGAACTCGAGGCCTTAGCAGCGAGAACGATCGCCGAACGGGGGGTACAGTTAGTGGGAACGGCCCACGGTAATCGGTTGGAAAACCTGATTAAAAACCCCACCCTGTCGGATTTAATTGGCGGCATTCAAGCAGTGACCCTAGGGGATGAAGAGGCCCGGCGGCGGGGATCTCAAAAAACAGTGCTAGAACGGAAAGCCCCCCCGACCTTCACCATGGCGGTGGAAATGATGGAACGGCAAAAGTGGATCATCCATGCTGATGTGTCCCTGACCATTGATAATTTGCTGCGGGGCAAAGCCCCCATTGAGCAACTGCGTTTCATTGATGACCAAGGGGAATTACAAATTAATGCGGTGGAACAGACCTTACCGGACACGGCGCCCCAAACCTCTCCGTATCTGCCTCCCCCGATGATGCCCTTGGCCGATCGCCCCACAGGATTACGGGCCTCTGGTCGCATGAAACCCTTACCCCTCAATACCAACCCAGACCAAGCCCGGGATTTTGAGCGGTTATTGGAACAATCCTGGCAACAGTTGGAAGGGGAAAGCAAAGTCCGAGTCCCCGGCCCCAATGGGGAGGATTTGCCGGTTTACGTTTATCCCTACGGTATCGGGCGATCGCAGTTAGACCAAGTGATTGACGTTTTACAGTTACCCATTGCCATCACCAAGGATCTTCACCAAGCCGATGTGGTATTGGCCCTGCGTTCCCACGCCAAAAATAACCAAAAATTACGGCAAATGGCCAAGGGCATTCAAATTCCCATTTACGGGGTGAAATCCAACACCATTCCCCAAATTAGCCGTACCCTGAAGCGGGTTTTGGGCATGGACGAACCCCAAAAAGAAGCGGCGGATCTGCGTTTATTTACCCGCAGTGGTGACAACGACGAACTCGAAGCCCTGGAGGAAGCCCGCCTGGCGGTGGAGCAAATTGTTATTCCCACTGGCCAACCCGTGGAATTATTGCCCCGCTCCGCCTATGTCCGCAAAATGCAGCATGAATTGGTAGAACATTACCGCTTGCAATCCGATAGTTTTGGGGACGAACCCAACCGTCGTCTCCGGATCTATCCCGCTTAATCTTCCGGGGAATGCCATGGCTCGCCTGAATCTCCTTGATGCTCGCACAACCAATTTTGGGGAGTTAATGGGCAATGGCAAAATCTACCATGTTCCCGTTTTTCAGCGGAATTATGCCTGGCAGGAAGAAAATTGGGAAGATTTATGGCGTGATATTGTGTCCCTGAATCAAACCCCAAACGGGAGTCATTATTTGGGGGCCATTGTCTTACAAAACTCTCCAGATTCCGACAAACAGTTTACCCTGATTGATGGTCAACAGCGGTTAGCTACCCTGAGCATTTTGGCGATCGCCGTTATTGACCACATCCATCAGTTAGGGGTTAACAATATTGAGCCAGAGGCAAACCAAGCTCGCCGAGAAATTTTAACACGCACCTATCTAGGCGATCGTGATCCCCGTTCCCTGCGCTACTCTAGCAAACTCTTTTTAAATGAAAATAACAATGACTTTTACCAAGGAAATTTAATTAACCTACGCCCTCCGTTGAATTTTCGGGCTTTAACGAAATCTAACCAATTATTGTGGCAAGCATTTCAATATTATTCTGACCGATTAACCCAGGATCAGGATTTTCAGTGTAACGGCGAAGCCTTAGCGGCTTTTCTGACTGAAACGATCGCCCAACGATTATTATTTATTCAAATTAATGTTGAAGATGAGTTCAATGCTTACACTGTTTTTGAAACCTTAAATGCCCGGGGCATTGAATTAAGTGCAACGGATTTATTGAAAAATTATTTATTTTCCCTGTGTCGTGGCCCGGATGATTTAGTGGCAGCCCAGCGACAATGGCGGCAAATTATTAACACGGTACAAATGGAGCAGTTTCCTGAATTTCTCCGATGTTACCTAAGTTTGCAACAGGGACGGGTTAGAAAACAACGGTTGTTTGCCATCGTGCGAGAGTTGGTGAAGACCCCCCAACAAACCTTTGATTTGCTCGATCAATTAGAACAATATGGAGCGTTATTCATTGCGTTAGGCAATCCCTACGATGAATTTTGGCGGGATACCCCGGCAAATCTTCCTTATTTACAGGAATTGCTATTATTTAGGACTCACCACTCCTATCCCACGCTTTTAGCTGCCTACCAAAAATTTCCCCCAGAGGATTTTACCCGTCTTTTAAAACTGGTGTGTGTGATTTCCTTTCGCTATACCGTGGTGAGTCAACTGAATCCGAATGCCTTGGAAGCCCTCTACAACACAACGGCGATCGCCATTATGACAGGAGACATTACAACGCCTCGCCAAGTTTTTGAACAATTAAAGTCGGTTTATGTGAGAGATGGAAAATTTGCCCAGGACTTTTCTTTGTTATCAATTCCCACCAAGGGACAGGGCAAAAAACTGGTCCGTTATATTTTGGCTAAGCTAGAAACCGATGCGGCACGGCGAGAAACCGGCGAAGATAGTTTTTCCATTGAACATATTTTGCCAGAAGCATCCGGGGAACATTGGCAGCCGTACTTTACCGATCGCCAGCGGGAAGAAATGGTTTATCGATTGGGTAATTTAACCCCTTTGGAACCGTCTTTAAATCGTCAACTGGGGAATGCAGACTATGGGCTAAAACAATTAGAATATCAACGCAGTGTGTTTCAATTAACCCAAGGAATTATGGCAGAAGATTGGACGCCCCAAGCCCTAGTGAGTCGCCAACAATCCTTAGCTCAGCGGGCCGTTCATATCTGGCGGTCTGACTTTGAGTAGTGTGTTTTTTGTATTTATTGGATGATCATACAATGCCTCAATTCAGCGAAAGGTTACCGCCCAAAAACGTGGTTATTGTCGGGGCGTCCGGGGGCATTGGTTTGGGCTTTGTGCGTTATTTTCTGCACCAAGTCCCCTTTCCGGTCAACATTTGGGCCACCTATCGCTATCCGAGTGACGATTTATTGACACTCAGCCAACAAGTTGAACCACGTTTAACATTAATCCCCTTGGACATTACCCACGCTGATCAGATTGAACAGTTTAGCCAACAACTCGGAAAAACCCCGATCCATTGGCTAATTAATTGCGTGGGAATTTTGCATGTGGATGGTCAATCCCCGGAAAAAAGTTTGCGGCATCTGAACCCGGAACAACTCCAACGCTATTTTGCTGTCAATACCATTGGTCCATTATTGTTAGCCAAATATTTTTTGCCCCATTTCCGCCACGGGGAACCCAGTATTTTTGCGACCCTTTCTGCCAAGGTAGGCAGTATTGGAGACAATCAACTGGGCGGATGGTATGGGTATCGGGCCTCTAAAGCGGCGTTGAATATGGCGCTGAAAACCACGGCGATCGAATACCGCCGGGTCGCACCCAATAATGCGGTGGTGATGCTCCATCCGGGCACAACAGATACAGGGTTGTCGAAACCGTTCCAGAAAAATGTGCCCCCCGAAAAATTGTTTAGTGTGGATCGCACCGTGGCTCAGTTAATGGCCATCTTGTTACAGGTGACACCGGCGGATAGTGGCAGTTTTTACAGTTGGGACGGGTCGTTGTTGCCGTGGTGAGGGGTTGCCCAAAAGATGGGGATTTATTCCCAATCAGGATATTGTTCTGGGGCCTTACCCTTGGATGCCAAAATTTCACCCACAGGTTTTCCTTTTTTCGGTTTAGCGTTTAAGGGTTCTAGGCTCTCTAACTGAACAGTAAATCGCCAATCATCCCCGAAAT
>JAYKHU010000268.1:0-2552 GCA_035285105.1 Synechocystis sp. | reverse complement strand
CTTGCAGGATTTTTCTTACTCAATCATTTATCGCATTAATTTGCTCACGAGGTTTTACTTTTATGGCTAAATCGATTATCTACAATGACGAAGCCCGTCGCGCCCTCGAGCGTGGCATGGACATTCTGGCGGAATCCGTTGCCGTTACCCTTGGCCCCAAAGGTCGCAACGTGGTGTTGGAAAAGAAATTTGGTTCCCCCCAAATCATCAATGATGGGATCACCATCGCCAAAGAAATTGAATTGGAAGATCACGTTGAAAACACGGGCGTTTCTTTGATTCGTCAAGCGGCTTCCAAAACCAACGATGTCGCTGGGGACGGAACCACCACGGCAACGGTTCTCGCCCACGCCATTGTGAAAGAAGGGTTACGGAACGTTGCGGCCGGTGCTAATCCCATCGCCCTCAAGCGCGGTATCGACAAAGCCACGGATTTCCTCGTAGAACGGATTAAAGAGCACGCTCAACCCGTGGGAGACTCCAAGGCGATCGCCCAGGTGGGTGCCATTTCCGCCGGTAACGATGAAGAAGTTGGCCAAATGATTGCCAACGCCATGGATAAAGTGGGCCAAGAAGGGGTTATTTCCCTCGAAGAAGGCAAATCCATGACCACCGAATTGGAAATCACCGAAGGGATGCGCTTTGACAAAGGCTACATTTCCCCCTACTTCGTGACGGATGCGGAACGCATGGAAGCGGTTCTTGAAGATCCCCGCATTCTGATCACCGACAAAAAAATTAACTTGGTTCAAGACCTTGTTCCCATCCTCGAACAGGTGGCCCGCCAAGGTAAGCCCCTGTTAATCATCGCTGAAGATATCGAGAAAGAAGCCCTCGCGACCCTAGTGGTTAACCGTCTGCGTGGTGTTTTGAACGTGGCTGCGGTTAAAGCCCCCGGTTTTGGCGATCGCCGCAAACAAATGCTGGAAGACATCGCTACCCTCACCGGTGGTCAAGTGATCAGCGAAGATGCCGGTCTCAAACTCGAAAGCGCTTCTTTGGATAGCCTCGGTTCCGCCCGTCGCATCAACATCACCAAAGACAACACCACCGTTGTGGCCGAAGGTAACGAAGCCGCCGTTAAAGCCCGCTGTGAACAAATCCGTCGTCAAATCGACGAAACCGAGTCCAGCTACGACAAAGAAAAACTACAAGAGCGCTTGGCCAAATTAGCCGGTGGTGTTGCCGTGATCAAAGTCGGTGCGGCCACGGAAACGGAAATGAAAGACCGCAAACTGCGCCTCGAAGATGCTATCAACGCCACTAAAGCGGCCGTTGAAGAAGGCATCGTCCCCGGTGGTGGTACCACCCTGGCTCACTTGGCTCCCCAACTCGAAGAATGGGCCAATGGCAACCTCAGCGATGAAGCCCTCACCGGTGCCTTAATCGTTGCCCGCGCCCTGCCTGCTCCCTTAAAACGGATTGCGGAAAACGCCGGTCAAAATGGTGCTGTGATCTCCGAGCGCGTTAAAGAAAAAGAGTTCAACGTTGGTTACAACGCTGCCACCCTGGAATACGTGGATATGTTAGCTGCCGGGATCGTTGACCCCGCCAAAGTAACCCGTTCTGCCCTGCAAAACGCCGCTTCGATCGCCGGTATGGTCTTAACCACCGAATGCATCGTTGTCGATAAGCCCGAAAAAGAAAAAGCCCCCGCTGGCGCTCCCGGTGGTGACTTCGACTACTAAAGTTGGGTAATCAACTAACACTTTTCTCATAAATTTAGCGGGGAGGCAAAAGCCTCCCTTTTTTTGTTTTTTTTGAATGGCGTTTTTACGACGTTTTAAGTAAGTGTTGACTGCCCTACCCGCCAGTCATTAATCCTTGATTGTTTGCCAATATTCCATTGCTGCGTAGCTTAGGGTGACAACCCCTGCCATAATGGCAGCCTCATCTGCTTCAAAGCGGGGATGGTGCAAGGGATGATTGGGATGATTGCTTAACCCAATGCCCAGCCGGAACATTGCCCCCGGTGCATGTTCTAAATACAGAGCAAAATCCTCGGCTCCCAAGGACGGTTCCGGAATTAACGCCACGGCATCGTCCCCCAGGGCTTCCCGAGCACAGTTTTCTAACAATTTGTTCAACTGGGGATCATTTTGAACTGATGGTACCCCCCGCCGATAGTTGACCTCATATTTTGCCCCGTAGGTCTGACAAACGTTCCTCACAATCCCCTCAATCCATTGGGGTAAATTGGCATGGGTTTCCGGATGGAGCGATCGCACAGTGCCCGCCATTCTGACCTGGTCGGCAATCACATTGGGGGCCCGTCCCCCACTAATTTGTCCTAAGGAAAGAACCATGGGGCGTAAGGGATTCTGGGTCCGACTAATAGCCTGTTGCAACGCCGTAATCACCTGGGCAGCAATCCAAATGGCATCGATCGCCTCGTGGGGACGGGCCCCATGCCCCGATTCCCCTTGAATAAAAATTTCTAAATCATCCGCCGCCGCTGTTAGGGCTCCATAGCGAATACCCACCTGTTTAGCGGGAATAGGGGGAAAAACATGAACCCCAAAAATATGACTCACATCCCGCATGGCCCCATC
>JAYKHU010000267.1:0-4494 GCA_035285105.1 Synechocystis sp. | reverse complement strand
TGGGTTTTAGGCACATCACCGATCGCCGCCAGACCGCCATTCATGTCGCCGTAGAGGGTGCAGTAACCCACGGCCATTTCAGATTTGTTGCCGGTGGTGAGGAGTAAATAGCCGAATTTGTTGGCGATCGCCATCAGGATATTGCCCCGGATGCGGGATTGGAGGTTTTCTTCGGCAATCCCGAAGGGAGTATTTTGGAAAAGGGGGGCAAGCATTTGGTCGTAGGCGGTCATGCCCTCAGCAATGGGAACGGTATGGGTTGGTATACCCAGGTTTTCTGCTAGGGCTAAGGCATCTTTAACGGAATGGTCGGAACTGTAGGGGGACGGCATCAAAATTCCCAACACATTTTCAGCCCCCAGGGCTGTTACGGCGATCGCCGCTACGAGGGAAGAATCAATACCACCACTAAGACCGAGGACAACTTTTTGAAACCCACATTTTTGCAGGTAATCTTTGACCCCTAACACCAATGCCTGAAAAAGTTCTGCTTCTTTTGTTTCGGGTTCTGGGGTGATTTTAGTGGGTTGTAAATCCTGTTTTTGAGGATCGTATTGGAGATAACCTAAATCCTCAGCAAATAACGGTGCTCGGCTCACCAATCCTCCCTGGCGATCGACGGCAAAACTACCCCCATCAAAAATCAAATCATCATTGCCCCCGGTTTGGTTGACATAAATTAAGGGCACATGGAACCGTTCCGCACTGTGGCGAATGAGGGATTCCCGGAAGCGAGATTTGCCAACACTATAGGGGGATGCAGCAAGATTGACTACCAAATCCACCCCTTGGGCGACTAAGTTTTCTAAGGGATCAACAGGATAATTACGCTGTCCCCAAAAGGCTTGGTCATTCCACAAATCTTCGCAAATAGTGACACCAATGCGGGTATTGTTTAGGGTAAAACTGTCACTTTGATCGGCGGCGGCAAAATAGCGATCTTCGTCAAAAACATCATAGGTTGGCAATAAACATTTATGAAAATAACGTTGAATTTCACCGTCCTGGAGTAGGGCCACGCTATTGCGGAGTTTTTTTTGTCCTTGGGCGATCGCCTGCTGATTTTGGGTAACAGTGCCGACTAAAACGGCAATCTCCGGGGGAATCGCTTGGGCTAATTGGTGTAATTGTTGATCAATTAAATCAATAAAACTAGGATTTAAGAGTAAATCTCTGGGGGGATAACCCACTAAGGCTAATTCCGGCGTAAGGACTAGATCCGCCCCTTGATGATGGGCTGTTTGGACTCTGCTTAAAATTTTTTCCGCATTTTTGGCGATCGCCCCGACGGTGGGGTTAAGTTGGGCAATGGCGAGGGTAATCATGGATTGGAAGGTGAAATAACTTAAAAAAAGTGAGGGTAGGGCTTCGGCTACGCTCAGCCCACTATCAAGTAGAGAAACTCTATAGAGACTAAACAAACACCAACGCTTTATCTTTAAATGGTGCAAAAGCCTGGGCATCAAACCGAAATAAACTGGCCGGTCTACCCGCCCCTCGATGGGTCTTTTTACCCGTATCTTTTAAAAACCCAAGTTTTAGCAACCTAGCTCGAAAGTTAGAATAATCAGAAAAGTTTTCCCCTAACACAGTGGTATAGAGTTGATAAAGATCATTGAGGGTAAATAATTCGGGCAATACGTCAAAGGCGATCGGGCTATATTCGAGTTTGTTCCGTAGACGTTGATAGCCGTAATCCAAGATTTTATTATGGTCAAATGCTAATTCCGGTACAGTTAACACATTATGCCAAGCAACCCGATTCAAATTTTTAACCATTAATTCCGCATCTTCATACCGAATTAAGGCGAAGTAACTGACGGATAAATAACGCACCCCGTATTGTTCCGGTGCTTCCCTCGGGTCTCGTCCCGGATTGCCAAAGGTATAAAGTTGCTCAAGATAGAGGTTTTGTACTTGGATTTTTTCTGCTAAAACCCGATGGGCCGCCCCTTCTAAGGTTTCCCCATTTCTAACTAAGGTGCCGGGACAACTCCAATAGTTACAATAGGGGGAATCTTCCCGTTTGATGAGTAACACTAATAAGCGATGGAGTTGGGTATCCACGGAAAAAATGACATTATCAACACCAACTTTAAAGTCAGCCAAGGGGTGTTTAACGGGGGAATTCATGCAGAGTTAAAAGGGTTAAAAAATCAGAGAGAATGGCGGCAAAAGGATATAAATAAACTAATCTACCTGGGAATTTTGACCATAGAGGTGGTGTTGATTAATATAGCGTTGAACCACATCAGGAATAATTGTTTGATCTTTGCGTTGGCGAAAATCGGTGGAGGAAACCGGAGGGGTTAAGGGGGGTAATTGCGGGATTTGATCCAGTTCAATCAGGCGATCTTCTGTAACCAATCGGTAGTGTCCCCCTAGGTTTTCAATTAGGCTCAAATGAGTCGGAATCAGAGGATAACCAGGGCGGGCAAAAATAACCAGAGTTACCTGACTTAACAGTTGTTTGACTTCATACCAGCGGGGAATTTGCTCAATTAAATCCGAGCCAATCACTAATCCATATTCCGGGTCACTGCCCCAGCGATCTTTGGCCCGTTGCAAACTGATTAAACTGCGGCGATCGCTCAAGTCTTCCCAAATTTGGATCGTTGGATAGGAGGGTTGCAACTCCTGCACCAGCAACTTCAACATGGTTTGACGATGGTGCAAATTCGCCCCATGGCCGTTCCCTGACGGCTGGTTTTTAAAGGGATTATCAGAAGCCCAAACGGCTACCCGGTCAAAATGCTTCGCCAGCCAAAGCAAAATGGTTCGGTGGGCGGTGGTGGGGGGATCGGCACTGGTGCCAAACAGGGCAATTTTCATCGGTTTAAGGGCTGGTTTGGGAAAATACGTGGCGTTGTAAGTCCTGCAAGGCAGGGGAAATGTCCACCGGCGTCGAGGGGGCCCCATTCAGTTGGCGCAGGGAACTGGGTAAGGCGTTTACCGATGTGCGGGTGCGTTGGCGCAGGGTTGACAGACTTTCGGGGTCATACTGACGTTGTCCGTTGGCCATCACACAGGTTAATAGGGGCGTTTCGGTGTCACCAGGGGCTTCGGTCGCTAATCCCAGGCGATCCCCTGTGAATTGACCTTGATCGTCATAACGGCGGAAAATCTGCTTTTTTCCCGGATAGGTTGCCTTGTGGCTGGAGCGTTTACAGGTGGGTTGGCCATCAATTTCTACGAGTTTATAAACTCCATTCACCGGCGCTCCTGTGACCAGCTTGGTGCCTAAACCATAGCCATCAATACTTGCCCCCCGCTGCTGTAACTCGGCGATCGCCCATTCATCCAAGTCCCCACTGGCAAAAATTTTGATGTCCGGCAGCAAACCCCGCACCTGTTGGGAAAGCTGGGCTAAATCCCCGGAATCAAGGCGGACGCCTGTGACTGTCATCTGTTGGTTCTGAACCCGATCCGCTAACCGCTGGGCGGCCTTAACCGTATCAAACGTGTCAATTAGCAACGGTGCATTGGGGAAGTATTGCTGAAAGGCTGCAAAGGCCTCATCCTCACTCCCCGCTAAAGCGGCGATCGCCATCACCAAGGCATGGGCCATGGTACCGCTGGGTTTTTCCCCTAGCTGTAGTGCGGCTAACACATTAGAGGTGGCATTCAATCCCCCCGCCAACGCCGCTTTGGCCGCCCATACTGCCCCCTGGGGACTGAAGGCCCGCCGTGTCCCAAATTCCAGCAGGATCGCATCATCCCCTGCTACGTCCCGTAACCGAGCGGCCCGGGTGGCAATCAAAGTTTGATAATTAATCGTATTCAACAAAAACGTTTCCACCAGTTGCGCTTGCCATAACGGCGCTTCCACCCGCAATAACGGTTCATTGGCAAAAATAGCCGTTCCCGGGGGCACGGCCCAAACTGTTCCCGAAAATTTCAACGCGGTTAAACGCTGCCAAAATTCCCCGGGGGCTTGGTCAAAAATCCTGGTTTTTTGTAAGGCTTCAACGTGTTCCGGGGTGAAATGCAATGTTTCTAAATAGGTCAACGCCTCCTCTAACCCCATTGCAATTAAATAGCCGTAATGTTCCGGTAAATGCCGCACAAATAACTCAAAACTAGCGGTTTTATCCGCAATGCCCTCCCCCACATAACAAGCGGCCATGGTTAATTGATAAAGGTCAGTCAGTAACCCTAAATCGGCATCCTGTAACCCTAACGGGGCTTTGTCCACAGTGATCATCACTTTTGCCGTTCAACGTAACGGCTTGATGGTGCTGATTTTGATTATAGTGGAAATTACCATAAGTCGACAAGGAGATTTTATTAATCAGGCTCCAGCGAGTTGAATCCCAGGACAGCGGGAGATGAATTGCAGCTAGAACTGGTTTGATCGGGATTGGGAATTGACACTCCCCCCGCTAAAGCAGGGGGATTCTTGGTTCACAGACCAACCGTAAGCCCGCAGGATTGCTCCAACGAACCTAGAGGGTCGATCTCCCCAAGCGTATATTCGGGAGTGCCCCTCCCTAT
>JAYKHU010000266.1:0-3215 GCA_035285105.1 Synechocystis sp. | reverse complement strand
GCCATGGACGCCACCCCCCGTACAATGCTATCCAACTGGGGATTCCCGGCCCCTCGCCGTCTGGCTTCTTGCATCTCAGTTAAGTTTTCCAAAAATTGTTCCGAGGTTTTTAACCCCACCTCATCTTCCTGCTCTTCAAATAACAACGCCGCATATTCCACATTCTCCTGCGCCGCAGTCTCATTACCGATTTTTAATAACGCTAATCCCCGTCCCAGATACCCCGGTGCAAAATTGGGATCGATGGTGAGGGCTTTATCGTAATGACCCAGGGCCGATTGATAATTCCCCTGACGGGTTTCCAACAATCCCCAACCATAAAATAATTGCGGAGGGCCGGCATCACTGGAAATCGCTTTCGCCCCCTGCATATAGGCATCATCTAAACGGGTGTTAATGAACGTGGCCCGATCAAAATAGGCTTCCCGAAAATCTGTGCCGTCTGTAATTGCCCCATTTAAGTTAGCCCCGCTCAAGTTAGCCCCGAATAATGAAGCCCCGGTTAGATTGGCCCCGGCGAGATTAGCCCCGGTTAAATCCGCTTGACTTAAATTTGCCCCCGATAAATCCGCCCCGGTTAGGTCTGCCCGCGATAGGTTCACCATCACCAACCCAGCCCCTCGCAGATCACATAAGGGACATCTTTTGGTGGAAAGCAATTGGCTTAAATCCTGGAAATTATTGGCGATCGCCGTCGGGGCCAATGCCGTTGCTAAACTTAGCGCCAAAAAAGAAGAACGGAGCAGTTGCATGGGAATGGTAGGAAAACGACGTTGAAAATTAGTCCCTATTTTACGCACTCCCCTAGGGAATTGGTAACAGGATTTAGGGGCAAAATAGAGTGTCACGGGTATCCCGCCCCGTTTCTGGATTGGTTCCTGTGGCTAGTTCACACAGGTAAGTTTCCGTATCGGGGCGTAAAATCATATCCGTTAAATCAGCCCCTTCAATATTGGCTTCCCCAAACTTCGTATTGGTGCCAAAGGATCCTTCCAGGCGCGCATTGTGTAGATTGGCATGGGTTAACCGAGCTGATTCAAAATCCGCTGCCCTGGCATCCGCCCCTTCTAAATTAGCGCCGTCCATATTAGCGGAAAAAAATCGGGCCCCTTGCAGATTTGCTCCACTGAAATCCGCCCCCCGTAGGTTGGCATGATCGAAAATCGTTCCCCGCAGATCTTGATGGGAAAAATCTGCCCCTACCAAATTGCCACGGTTGTAGTCCACCCCATAACTAGGAAACGCTAGGCCTAAAACTGCGAAGGCAACCAAGCTCACCATTAAAAGCCGTGGCACCATCCACGACCTGACTCGCTGCCACCAAAAACGGATCATCATTCCCCTCCTAATCGTCAATTCTGTTAAACAGTGTCCTTCGTTAATCCTAATGGCGATCGGCTTCCCAAAGGGTTCAATAGTCGATATCCTTCAGATCAGCCGACGGTTAACCTGTCTAAATTTTAATGATCTCAACAGACCCTATGGTTTTAATCACTGTGACCGCTGAGCAACTGAGTCAACTGGATTTGTCCCCGGTGACCGATTGGTTAACCCAAACCCGAGTGCTACATTCCCCAGAAAATTTGGCTTCCCCGTTGGCAACCCTAGAGACCTTTGAAAATCAACTACAGTTCCGGCTCGATTTCCCCCGAGAAGAGCTTGATCCCAGGGAAGTGTCCGAAATTCCCGACGTTCGACTCTGGTTTCTGCGCCTCGATAGCCGCTATCCGTGGTTTCCCATTTGCCTTGATTGGCAGTCCGGGGAGTTGACCCGTTACACCGCCATGCTCGTGCCCCATGAATTTCACCGCACTGAGGGCATTCAGTTTAATCCCGAAGCCCTTGACTTATTCATTATGCAAAAAGTCTTCCTCTTAGCGGATTGGCTCAAGCGATATGAACCCTCCAATACCTTCCGCCTCCAATCCTTTGCGATGATGTTCGGTTACGATTTGGACGAAAAGTTTCTAGCCCAACTCTAATCCGGGGTCTGTTCAGACCAGCGGTGAATCCAGGTTTGCAAAATTGGGTTAATCACTTCCGGCGCTTCATCCTGGGGACAATGGCCCAACCCCGGTAAAACAATAAAGTCTTGCACACACTCATAATTCGCTAATTCCTTACCCAAGGCGATCGGCTCCCACGGATCCGCCTCTCCCCAGATGATTAGGGTTGGGCAGGTAATCTGGGGTAACAAATCCTCCGCCAAAGGCCCTTGAGAGTAACCGGTAAACGCTAAAAAGACATCGGCCGCTCCTGGATCCTTTGCCGGACGCAACAACATTTCAATCAACTCATCGGTCACCGCTTCTTGGCGGACATAGGCTTGACGTAAGGCTTGGCGCACTGTTTTGGCTTGGGCCACCTGACGAAAAAATAACCGTCCCACCTGGGGATATTTTAAAAATTTCTGCAACAGGTTCGCGCCGACTTGACGGTACCAAGGCAATGTCTGTCGTTTTCGTTCGTGTAATAACCGCAACGAACAATTAATCGCGATTAAACCTTTTACCCAATCGGGATTAGTCACCGCCATCTGCATTACCACCACGCACCCAATGGAGTTTCCAACGAGAAAAACCGGTTCCCCAATAATCTCTCGGCAAAAATCTGTCACTAATTCTCCCCAAGTCTCAAACGTATAGCCCAACGTCTGACTCGGCATCGGTTTAGCCGACGCACCAAAGCCCAACAAATCAATGGCGTAACATCGGCAGGACTCCGCTAACACCGGCATATTTTTACGCCAATGTCCCCAAGATGCCCCAAATCCGTGAACCAGCACCACCGCTGGCCCCTGCTCCCCCCTCTGTTGATAGGCGATCGGGTAGCCTCGCCAGTGCCATTGATGGGTGGGGGTGTTGATAGAGAGGGTTGAAACTAGCAAACGGGAACCGTACCTTTCAAAATAACCGGAACTTCATCCTGACTATTATCACAATTTTTTGAATAGCATCTAACGAGAGGAAGCCCCTCTCCCAATGTCTCAAATCCTGAAATCGTTATGGAAAGGAAGTTTTGAGCAATCCCCAAAAAAAGTTTGAGAAAAGTGTTGACTTTTAATGAGGGGGTAAGTATATTGATAAATGCGCGGTTGAGAGCGGAACGCCTCGAAGCGCCCTGAACCTAGAAAAGAGAATAGTTTGGAAGACAGAAACCAGACCCTTGTTAATTCAATTAACAAACCAAAGTCTGTTTCTACTTGAGGAGAAGTA
>JAYKHU010000265.1:0-3977 GCA_035285105.1 Synechocystis sp. | reverse complement strand
CTACATCTCCCCAACGGTGACAGCGTAGGGTTCCTCCGGTGGGGACTTGAGCTTGGTCGCGCCAAAATTGGGCTTGGGCTTCGGGGTCACCGGGCATTTGAATCTGGTTTTCCGCTTGCCACACTTGATAACTGGCTTTGGACGCCACCAATTCAATGGTGTAGTCCCCTTGTAAGAGGTATTTAATGGCTCTGACAGCATAAATTAGGCCAGAAGCCCCGCTCACACCAAGAATTAAGGGTTGGGTCATGGAGATTAATACACCTAAATGAGTCCGTCAAATTCCAAATCTTCGATGGTTTGCAAGCCCCGGGCATCCCCTAACCGCAACAGGGCCGCTTTGGCATCTTCTTTGACGCCCAGGTCTTCATCTTCCACCAGTGCTTCTAGTAAGGCATCGATCGCCGTGGCATAGACCACATTGGAGGGCAGTTCTCGACAGAGTTGCCCCACCGCCCAGGCACAATTACTCCGCACCGCCGCTAATTTGTCCCGGCGTAGGGCCTCGATTAACGGGGGGATGGTGGCAATCACATCTTCATAGGCCAGTTTGGCAATGTTCGGTAAACTGCTGGCACTCCATAAACGCACCGCTGAAATATCGGTTTTTAGGGCATGGATTAACGGCGCCAACGCCCGGCGATCGCCACAGTTGCCCAACGCCCAAACCAGGCCTTTACGGACATAGCCATTGAAATCCGTCTGTAAACACTGAATTAAGGGTTCCACAATGGTGGGGGAAGAATTCCGACCCAACCCGTAGGCCGCGCTAACCCGCACCAGGGGACAGGAATCCTTCAACAGGGCCACTAACGGCTCAACGGCCCGAGGATCAGCAATTTCACAAAATGCCCTAGCCGCCAGCATCCGTTGCGGGGCTTCCGTGTGGGTGAGAAGTGCCAGCATTTCCTCTGGATCAGGGGGCGGGGGGGCTGCGATGTCGTCGTCTAATTGATCGAGGGGATCGACCCAGGAATCCTCTAGCAGCACATCATCTTGGTTACGCATAGGTCAACATTTTCGCACGAAATTCGACCGGCTTGGTTGGGGAATAGTGAATGTTTCTGTGAATCAACCCACAATTCTCTTGGGAGCAGGGAGATGATTCTTGGTAGAATAATCACTTGGGCCATTGCCCTTTTTCAATTTTTGTAGTCCCTGTACCATGCCCCAATCCGCTTCAAATTCGACAGTGTTGCAAAGTCCTAGCCCGGTTTGTCCCCAGATTTCAGCCTGTCGTTGGCGTGGATTAATTGAAACCTATCGACCCTTGTTGCCCGTTTCCGAAAGTACCCCAGTGGTGACGTTACTGGAGGGTAATACCCCCTTAATTCCGGCCCCGGCGATCGCCGCTCAGATTGGTCGAGATGTACGGGTTTTTGTTAAATATGACGGGTTGAATCCCACTGGGAGTTTCAAAGACCGGGGCATGACCATGGCCATTTCCAAAGCCAAGGAAGCTGGGGCAAAAGCGGTGATCTGTGCTAGTACGGGCAATACCTCAGCGGCGGCGGCGGCCTATGCACGGCGGGCGGGGATGCGAGCCTTTGTGATTATTCCCGATGGTTATGTGGCCTTGGGGAAATTAGGGCAAGCGTTGATTTATGGTGCGGAAGTGATCGCCATTGACGGTAATTTTGACGATGCCCTCAGAGCAGTGCGGCAGTTGTCGGAAAACTATCCGGTCACCTTAGTCAATTCGGTGAATCCCTATCGGCTAGAGGGACAAAAAACCGCTGCCTTTGAAATTGTAGACGTGTTGGGGCAAGCCCCCGATTGGCTCTGTATCCCCGTGGGCAATGCGGGCAATATCACCGCCTATTGGATGGGCTTCTGTCAGTATAAAGACCTGGGCAAAGGCGATCGCCTCCCCCGCATGATGGGATTTCAAGCAGCGGGATCGGCCCCCTTCATCCAGGGACAACCCGTTAGTCATCCCGAAACCTTGGCCACGGCCATCCGCATTGGTAACCCGGCTAATTGGGATAAGGCCTGGAGCGCCTCGAAAGCCAGCCAAGGGGAATTCCACGCCGTCACCGACGAAGAAATATTAGCCGCCTATCGGTTATTGGCCGCCGAAGAAGGGGTATTTTGTGAACCGGCCAGTGCGGCCTCGGTGGCAGGGTTATTAAAACAAAAAGATCAGGTTCCCGCTGGCGCCACGGTGGTCTGTGTGTTGACGGGCAACGGCCTGAAGGATCCCGATTGTGCGGTGAGCAATAGCGGTAATCAGGTCAAAGCCGGGGTTAAGCCGGAGTTGGCCGCCGTTGCCAAAGTGATGGGGTTTTAGACGACATTTAGAAGAAAACGTCCATTTCCGATCGCCCGGTGATTTTTAGCCAGTTTTGGGCTTCGATGTAGTTATTGGGGGCTAAACGCACGGCCTGTTTCCAATACTCGGCGGCCTTGTCAAACAGATTTTCCGCCTCGTCCGCATCGCCGGATTCCTTGGCCTTTTCCCCCTGGAAATGGTAAATCACCGCAATATTATTCAACGCCGACGGCATTTTCGGATTTAAGGCGATCGCCTCTTGGTAGAGGGACAGGGCTTTATCATGATCACCGTTACTGGCATAAATCAGCCCCATATTGTAAAGAATGTAACTGCGATCGTTGGGATTTTCTTCCAACCGTAGTGCCTCTTCATAGTTATCCAGGGCCTCGGCATATTCCCCATCCGCCTGGGCCGACATGCCATCTCGATAGTAAACAAAGGCTTCCTTGGCCTTTTGATTGGTGGGCAGAATCTTGAGAATAATATCCGCCATCACCGTGAAGGACTTATCAATAAAATTGTCGTTACGTTGGGTACGGGGCATAGGATGTAATGGGTCGGATCGTAAAAAATCGTGTTAAAAACGCAGAAAATAATCTGACCTAAATACTAGCAAAGATCGACATCGCCGCTAAACGCACTGAAAAAAGCCAGCAATTCCCCCGGAAGAGAATCCACTGGCAAGGTTTGAGGTCTGAACAAGATGAAAGAGTAATGAAGGATCGATAGCTGACTAAAGGCACGATGGCGGCGGGAAATCAGAAGGTGTGAGCATGGAGAATTTCCGCGTCACAGAGATAGGTGATGCCTGAATAATCCTCAAAAAACTGGGCGGCTATCTCATCCGAAATTCTCAGGGCCATCTCCCGATTAGCGGTGAGCACTTCAATTTTGATATTGGAGAAGGTGTCGCCCACACTGGGTTGTCCCGATGAACGCACATTGCGACTGCCTTTGCCGCCGGCTTCCATGACGGTGTAACCAGTGGCACCAGCTTCGTCAATGATTTTGGTGATTTGTTTTAGGAGTAATTTTTCGGTGACGATCACCAGCTTGTTTGCTTTCGTACTCATGGGGGTTTCCTCGTGATGGAATTTTTGGCAACAACCAAAGAACAAAGTCTATGGTTTTTTGTTTAACCATATTCTCTAGTTTATGTTAGCGCTGTCCTCTCCACTACTAAGGGAGGGGGGAGAACGCCTTGAATTTGTGAAATCAGAGATAAGCCTGGCTTATGTTTTTGTTGGTTTTTGTCGGAATACAAAAAGTTAAGCTTATCGGACACTTAAAAAAATTGTGGCCATCAACCCCCCATTGACCATGGCAGGGGCGGCAAAGCAAAGGATAGACTCAAGAATATCATTGGGGACCTAAGCATAGATTATTGCACTGTATTTTCCCCTTTAACCCCGGCTGGAGCCTATCATAATGAATAAGTTTGACCCGACAAAATTAAAAACTAAAATTGACAATACCAATGAGGGCTGGATCGTTCAAATATACGGTGGCGATCGCCGTTTACTGTGTGTGCTGGAGTCGTCCCACGCTTGGACCTTTTTATGCGGTTGTGGATTTGGCCTCCTGCTGGCAGTGGGGTGGTTTAATCTCGCCCGTTTCAGCCCGACCCTGACCTATGAGCCGACAACGACGCCGGCCGAAATGCAGATTGATTAACGGCAGGGCTGGACGATCCTTGGACTTT
>JAYKHU010000264.1:0-10474 GCA_035285105.1 Synechocystis sp. | reverse complement strand
ACGAGGGTCGGCACAATCACCAACCCCCCACCGATGCCAATTAACCCGCTGGCAAACCCCGCCGCTAGTCCTAGAAGGATAAATAACAGAATGTTGGTCGTCATGGCTGAATCACGCTTTTGTTCACAATGCTAGACCTTAGCGACCTCCGCAAACCGAATTTTAAGATAATCTTCTTCCATTTTCGCCCCGGCCGGGGTTAAGGCCGCTAATGCTTGGGGTAACACCAGATTGCGACGATGGTTCCCAATGCGGACATTGAGTTCATCTCCGGTTTTATTGAGTTGAATTTGTTCTTTGGGGATACCCGGTAAATACAGTTCTAAACTGTAGTCTTTGTCATTTTGGACAATACGGATTGTATTTTCTTGGTAATAGACCTGGGACGGATCTTCATCCTTGTATAGGGTCTCTTTTAAGCGCTCCAAGGCGGCTAAACCGCACATTTCTTCGGAAAATAGGGGCACTTCCTTCACCGGCAGCGGGTGAAAGTTGTCGTAAATTTCCTGTTTATACACCTGCTGATTGCTTTTCCACCGTTGGAAGAAGGGGTCATCGACGCTATCGGGCAAAATACGATTGGCAATCACTAAATCCGTGGAGACATTGTACAAACTGAGATAGGCATGGGCCCGCAGGGACTCTTTCAACACCATTTTTTCCGGGTTGGTCACTAACCGCACCGAGGTTTGATTATTATCAGTCAGGACTTTTTCCAATGCTTCAATCTGTTCGTAAAATTCATAGGGCGCATCCATGACTTCTTTGTCCGGCAAGGAAAATCCGGCGATCGGGCGAAATAAGGGTTCCACCAACGGCCGCAGGGCCACCGACATTCCTTGTAAGGGTTTGTAAAAACGCCGCATATACCAGCCCCCCACCTCCGGCAAACTGAGTAGGCGTAACGCCGTTCCCGTGGGGGCCGAGTCAATAATTAAAACATCATAATCCGCTTCATCATAGTGACGCTTCATCCGTACCAAGCCAAAGATTTCATCCATCCCCGGCAGAATGGCCAGTTCTTCCGCCTGTACCCCATCAAGCCCCCGGGCCTGCAACACCTGGGTGATATAGCGTTTAACTGCCCCCCAGTTGCCTTCTAGTTCCATCAGCGCATCGAGTTCTGCTCCCCAAAGATTGTCCTTAACTGGGCGGGGATCGTGGCCGAGTTCCATATCAAAGCTATCGGCTAAGGAGTGGGCCGGATCGGTGCTCAACACCAGGGTTTTATGGCCTAATTCTGCACAGCGAAGCCCCGTGGCTGCTGCAACGGAAGTTTTCCCGACTCCGCCTTTTCCCGTCATCAGAATTACGCGCATGGTTAAGATTAATCGTATTGTTTGCAATTGTTAACTTTTATTATGGCGGGTTAACTGGGATTTTGGAAAGCTGTACCGGGGCAGTCCTCCAATTTCCCCTGGGCAATCTCGCCCTCGTTCCAAAAAGGGGGGATGTTGGACAAATGACGGTCAGAAAAGAATCGGGACGTTACTGTTTTCCGGTTTTTACCCAAACGAGAGACCCATTTGGCCTAATATTTAAGACACGCTGAATGTTTAGTTTAGTAACGGTCTAACTCAATTTCTACTCCATGTCCCAATCTGTGTTGCCTGCTCTGCTGAATCATATTAATTGTTCACCCCGTCAACGTTTGACCTTTGCAGAATTTATGGCGTGGGTACTTTATCAGCCTGAGTTTGGGTATTACAGTGGCGGTCAAGTTGATATTGGCATGCGGGGGGATTTTGTCACGGCGATCGCCTTGGGGCCCGATTTTGGGGAGTTATTAACCCAGCAGTTTGTGGAGATGTGGCAGCGGTTGGGGGAACCGGATACTTTTACCCTGTTGGAGTTGGGGGCAGGCACGGGGGCCTTTGCTAAAACAGTGTTGGACTATGCGGCCCAACATTACCCGGATTTTTACCAGGCCTTAAGCTATCAAATCATTGAGGAGTCGGCGGCCCTGCGTCAACGTCAACGACGCCTATTAACCTCCCGGCAAGAAACCGGCCATATCCAATGGTTAACGTGGGCGGACATAACGCCCCATTCCCTCACCGGCTGTTGTTTTAGTAACGAATTTTTCGACGCGCTCCCTGTGCATCGGGTGGGCATTAAAGGCGGAACCCTCAAAGAACAATACATTGAGGCAACGGAATCGGGGTTGCAATCGGTGTGGGACGCTCTCTCTACCCCGGATTTGGTGGACTACTTCACCAGTTTTGGGTTGCAACTCACCTGTCCCCCCTATGCCGAGGGCTATGAAACGGAAGTCAATTTACATGCCCAAGTCGTCTTAGAAAAAATCAGCCGTGTTCTTCACCAAGGGTGGGTGTTGAGTGTGGATTACGGACATCCGGCAGGGAAGTATTACCATCCCCAACGCAGTGGGGGGACGTTGCAATGTTATTTTCAACAACGCCACCACAATAACCCCTTTGTCAACCTAGGTGAGCAGGATTTGACGGCCCATGTGAATTTCACCGCATTGGAATTATGGGGAGAACGTTTGGGTTTACAGCGTTTGGACTTTAGCCAACAGGCCCCGTTTTTGATGAATCTGGGCCTTGGCGATCGCCTGTTGGCCCTATCCAGTGGGCAATATGACTTAAACGAAATTTTTTCCCGTCGCGCGTTATTACATCAACTGATTGATCCCACCGGTTTAGGGAAATTTGGGGTGTTACTCCAGGGCAAAAACCTCAGTAAAAAGGTAACTGAATCCCCCCTGCAAGGGTTTCGGCCGCCGATCGCCGCCAGTAATCCCGCCCTCGATCGCCAGGCCAGTTAACGGCGTTCCTCGCCACAGGGTTCTACCTGGGCACTCCACAATACCATTTGATCCATTGCCTCCCGTAGCACCGAAGCAGCGAGGTCACTATTGTTGACCATGATGCTAAAAACCAGTGTCCCGAGGGCGGTATCTGACGTAAAACCCGCGAGGGTAACTACCCCTGTTAATGTTCCGGTTTTGGCCCGGACCCTACCGACCAGGGGACTATCTTGGAAGCGATTTTTTAAGGTGCCCGATTCCCCTGCCACCGGTAACGACGCAAGATAGAAGGAACCGTCGGGGGACGCCGCTAGGGCCGACAACAGTTGCACCAGGGTGTGGGGACTGACTAAATTTTGGCGGGATAACCCCGAACCATCTTTAATTCGCAGGGGGGTGTCTGGTATTCCCAAGGTTTGTAAATATTTAGTCCAAACAGCCGGGTCAGTTTCTAGCTGTAGGAGGTGATTGAAGACTGCTTCGGCGTAAAGATTGTCGCTGTTTTGATTGATGGTGGTGATGATGTCCGAAAGAGGAGGGGATTGCAGGGTTACCAACGGCTCGGTTGAAACGGGGGAGGCCTGGTGTTGACGTTGAAGCCCGTGGACTGCAATACCTTGTTGATTAAGAGTGTGTTTAAGGCGATCGAGAAAATACTGAGCGGGATCGGGAATGGCTAACCCAGTACGATCCGCCTTCGCCTCCGGGGCCAATTCCCCCTGTATGGTTAACGTCCGCTGCCATCTATTTTGTTGGATTTGAATCGGTCTTTGGGGGTCAACCACTGTCCGAGTTTGATTGATCACTTGCCACTGACTAGCGGCGATCGCCTCAGACCAGTTAACCGCTAACGGTTCTCCCACGGCTTGGGGGGTAAGGATCAGAGTCACCTGATTATCCGAGAGGATCCCCTGATTGACTGCCGGGGCGTAGTAATACTGCAAATCATCCCATTCCCAACTGGGGCGATGGTACTGTTCCGGGGGAATTTGATCCACCAACTGTAACTGTTGAATGTCTTTGATCCCCTGCTGCCTAAGAGTTGTGGCAATCACGTCTAAATCCTGCGGTTGCAGCGTGGGATCACCGCTGGCAATCACTTGCAACGTGTTTAATCGATGCGGCTGGCGGGGGGAAGGGGCGGCATAAACGGCGGTTTGAAAGCGAAAATTGGGCCCCAGATGGTCAAGGGCAATGGCTGTGGTGAGGAGTTTTTGGGTGGAGGCCGGGATAAACAATTTTTCTGCCTGATAAGCAAACAGCGGGGTTTTCGCCCCTAGGGGTTGAATGAAGATCCCCCATTGGCCCGGGGCAAAATCCGGTCGTTGTAAATAATCATTGACCCGTTCTTGAAGATCCGCCGGACAGAATTTTGGCGATGCGGGGGAGGAGGAAACTGACGGCTCTGGGGGAAACGGCGTGGCAGCGGCGATCGGGGACAATCCGACGATGAGACCCGCAACGAAGGTAGAACAAACACGCAACATAGGTAACCGGGATGGCAATGGTGCCTCACTCATTAACGATGGCGAAAACAAAATGCTGTTGAACAACATTCCAGGGGGAGCAGTCCCAGTAATCAATATGGGACTCGATGAGATTATCTGTATTTAACGTTAATTCACTACGACCCGTGATGCGAATTCTGGGTTTCCAAATTAACGGGGTTGTCCACTGCAAGGTCCAACGGGTATGAATCACATTACCCTGTTGATCGATATGGTGGAGTTGCAATTCAATGTTTTTGAACCATTGCGCCATGAATTGAATCATTTTTTGATAGCGATCAATGCCCCGAAATTCCGTTAACGGGTCTTTGAAATAGACGTCCGGATTGTAGAGATGATAGCTCTGTTGTTGGGGGAAAGTTTGGTAGTCAGTGGCGATCGCCGTCAGGATGTCCATAGGGGTCAGGGGTGTGATTGTCGGATGGGCCAAGGGCTGGTTTAATTTTGATTAAGTTTCATTAAAGAATTTGGAGGCTAGGGCTTTGTCTAAAAAATCGATCGCCAACTTAACCACCGAAGACCTTGCGGGCAAGCGGGTATTCGTGCGGGTAGATTTTAACGTGCCGTTAGATAATGGCACCATTACCGACGATACGCGGATTCGGGCCGCCTTGCCGACGATTAAAGAGCTATTAGGCAAAGGTGCCAAGGTGATTCTCGGGAGTCACTTTGGTCGTCCCAAAGGGAAAGTCGTTGAGAGTATGCGTCTCACCCCCGTTGGCGATCGCCTAGCGGAATTGCTGGGACAACCCGTGGTCAAATGTGATGATTGCATTGGCGCCGACGTCAGTGAAAAAATTGCTGGTTTAGAAAATGGTCAGGTGGCGTTGTTGGAAAACCTGCGCTTCCATGCCGGGGAAGAAGGCAACGATCCCGAATTTGCCAAAGCCCTGGCAGCAAATGCCGACCTGTACGTCAACGATGCCTTTGGTACGGCCCACCGCGCCCATGCATCCACCGAAGGGGTTACCCATTTTCTTAGCCCGAACGTTGCCGGTTACCTAATCGAAAAAGAATTACAGTTCCTCCAAGGGGCGATCGAAAGTCCCAAACGTCCCCTCGTGGCGATCGTGGGTGGCTCGAAAGTATCCAGCAAAATTGGCGTTATCGAAACCCTATTGGATAAGTGCGACAAGCTGATCATCGGCGGTGGCATGATCTTCACCTTCTACAAAGCCCAAGGTATCAGCACCGGCAAATCCTTAGTCGAAGAAGACAAATTAGCATTAGCCACCACCTTGATGGCCAAGGCTAAAGAAAAAGGCGTTGAGTTTCTGCTCCCCACTGACGTCGTGGTTGCCGATAACTTCGCCCCCGACGCCAACGCCCAAACCGTGAGCATCAACGCAATTCCCGATGGTTGGATGGGTCTCGACATCGGCCCTGATTCCGTTAAAACCTTCCAAGCGGCCCTAGAAGGCTGTGGCACGGTGATCTGGAACGGCCCCATGGGCGTATTTGAATTTGAAAAATTTGCTCAGGGCACCGAGGCGATCGCCAATAGCCTAGCCGGATTAACCGCCACCGGAACCGTCACCATCATCGGCGGGGGCGACTCCGTTGCTGCAGTGGAAAAAGTAGGCGTTGCTGAGAAAATGAGCCATATTTCCACCGGTGGTGGGGCTAGCCTAGAATTACTCGAAGGCAAAGTTCTCCCTGGCATTGCCGCGTTGGATGCAGTCTAAGAAAGTAATTTAAGACTATGTTGAAAATAGGACGATGGCTTAACAGGCGATCGCCCTATTTTTATGAAAAAAATTCCCCATGGGCAACAAGCTTTACAGACCCCTGACTAGGGACAAGGGGAAGCAGAGGTCGCTCGTGGGGCGCTTTTCTTCGCTATTCTAGGGTCAATGGTTTTGTGTTGCCGTTTTATTAGATTTCTCAAATTACCCTATGTCTGGTTTTTTTCAGCGTGTTTTGTCCGTGCCCCAGGGTGTGGCTCTTGTCGGGATAACGATCTCCGTTAATTTGCCCCCCTTAACAGTGCAGGCCCAAACCAAGTCGGCGGTGCAATGGTATAACGACGGGGTGGATAAGTTGGCGGTCCAGGACTACAAAGGGGCGATCGCCGACTTTACGGAATCCATTAAAATCAACAACCAAGATCCGGACGCTTACTATAATCGCGGCTACGCCAAGCATATTTTAGGGGAATATCAAGCAGCTATTACGGACTATAACCAGGCCATTAGCCTAAATCCTAAATTTGCCTATGCGTTGGGAAATCGCTGCTATGCCTATTTCCTTCTGGGGCAACATGGGGAGGCCGTTACGGACTGCTCCAATGCCATTGCCATTGACCCCAATTATCCTGACTTTTACGTTTATCGCGGTAATTCCCATGATGAGTTGGGGAATCGGGAAACGGCGTTAGCGGACTATAACGATGCGATTAAACTCAATAGTCAACATATCAATGCCTATTACAATCGTGCGTTAACCTACAACCGTCTGGCGCAAGATCAACAGGCGATCGCCGACTACGATCAGAGTATTACACTCAATCCTCAATTTGCCGATGCCTACTTTAACCGGGGCTTAACCTACTACCGGCTAGGGGAAGATCAAAAGGCGATCGCCGATCTCAAGAAAGCGGCCGAATTATTTAAAACCCAAGGCAAAACTAACCTCGCCCAAAAGGCAGAAACCCTGGTGCAATCTATCCAAGCTTAACCTGCTTGAATCAAGACATAGGGTTGCACGATCAACGTCTGAAATTCTTGCGCTGGCTGCTCATTCCAAGTGGTTAACTCGGCTTCATTGGGTTTATGAATGAGCAACTCACTGATCCAATGGTTAACCTGGCTCACCTGATCCGTGGCGATCGCCGTGGCAACGGTCACTAAATCCAAACTCGGATCCACCACAATCACCGCATCCCGTTTGGCATGGGGCATAATCGTGCCCCAATCCATGGGCGCTAGTTCTTCAACGAGTTGTTTTTGGATATCACTCATAGCAGAGATTAAGCAGTCATTACTGTGGGCAGTGTACCCCAGTCTGAAAGGGAAAACCAATGGGAAGAGACCCAAATCGACGGGAGGGACGCAACCAGTTCCCTCGGGCTGGGATCACCGTTGAGACGGGAAAACACTAGACGGGGTAAGGATTCTGACGGATAATCGGGGAGCCATTTTGGCAAAGCATCATGTTATTGGGTTGTGAGAAAGTATGGCGCAAAAAACGCGGGGGGTGGTGGCGGCGGGCCATGCCCAAACAGCAGAGGCAGGGCGTATTATTTTAGAGCAGGGGGGCAATGCCTTCGATGCGGCGATCGCCTGTGTCTTGGCCGCCTGTGTAGTGGAATCGACCCTAACCTCCTTGGGGGGTGGGGGATTTTTATTAGCCCACACGGCCCAAAAACAAAACTATTTATTTGACTTTTTTTGCCAAACCCCCCACCGCGCCCTCTCCATCGGTGAGGTAGATTTTTACCCCGTAACCCTCAACTTTGGCGGGGCCCAACAAACGTTTCACATCGGCAAAGGGGCGATCGCCGTCCCCGGCATGGTAGCAGGGCTTTTTGCCGCCCACCAGCAACTCGGACGTCTGCCGTTTAAGGTGCTGATTGAACCAGCGGTACACTATGCCCGCCAGGGTTTTGTGGTCAATGCGTTTAATGCCTTTACCTATCGTCTACTGGAACCAATCCTCCGCCGGGATGCCGAAGCAGCGTCTTTTTACGCCCCCAACGGTTCCCTGCTCACCCCGGGCTGTACCGCTAAATTACCCCAATTTGCCGAAGTTTTAGAACAGCTAGCCCGCTATGGCCCCCAATGGTTTTACCAAGGAGACTTAGCCCATTGGGCTCAAACCAATTTGCAGGACGGCGGGGCCTTAACCCCAGTAGATTGGTCAGACTACCAGGTCAACTGCCGCCAACCCCTTCAGATTACCTATCGACAGTATCAAATCCTCACCAATCCACCCCCGAGTTCCGGGGGGATTTTGATCGCCTTTGCCTTAAAATTGCTAGAAACGGTTGATTTAGACGCCTATCCCCTCGGCAGTCCGGCCCAAATTCAACTCTTTAGCCAGGTCATGGCCCTCACCAATCAGGCCCGACAACAGGATCTCGATGGGTCGCTTTACCAGGTGGGGATTGAGCAACGGTTTTTAAACAATGCCCAGGGTCAGCCGTTCCAATACGTTCCCCCCCTCAATAAACTCGGCAGCACAACCCACATCAGCGTTTTAGACGAAGAAGGCAATGCCGCTAGTCTCACCAGTTCCAATGGGGAAGGTTCAGGGCATTTAATTCCAGACACCGGCATTATGCTCAATAATATGTTGGGGGAGGCGGATTTAAATCCCCAAGGATTCTACCGGTGGCCCCGCCGTCAGCGACTTTCTTCCATGATGGCCCCCTCCTTAATTTTGGCGGACGGGCAGCCGACGTTAGTATTGGGGTCTGGCGGATCCAACCGTATTCGCAGCGCCATTTTACAAGTCATCTGTTATTGTTTAGACTATCACTTACCTCTACACGCTGCGGTTGCCCAAAGTCGTCTGCATTGGGAAGCGCAAAAGCTAGATTTAGAACCTAGTCATCAAGCAGATATTCTGACGCATCTTCAATTTAACGACAGAACCCAAATGAGCCTGTGGACAGAACAGAATATGTTCTTTGGCGGCGTACATGGGGTGGGATATGGTGCCGATGGTCAACTGCAAGGCGCAGGGGATCCACGGCGATCGGGCGCAGTAGAATACTGTTTGTAACGCCCTGAGTTTCAATTCCTAGAAGGATGCGGTAAGTTATTTAGCGAGCAGTCTTTCCTACATTTTGCTATTACGGCTGAGTTGTCTGGTCACATTCCCATGAAATCAATCCGTCCGCTTAAAAGTTGGTCTTCTTCCAGTCTGTTGTTAGCGTTCAGCGCCACCGTAATGGCCTGGGGGAGTCATGATCCTGGGGTCTTTGCCCAAACCCCCGGCATCGTTAACCCGATCGCCGTTAGAGATCAAACCGCTACTGAACCCTTGCCCCAACTCCCAGCGGTTATGCCAGCGGAGGAGTTGAACCCAGCGGGGAACCCCCTGTTACTTCCCACTCAGCCCCAGGAAGTCGATACGACCATCCGCCAAGCCATCACCCTGGACGAGGCGATCGCCCTAGCATTGCGGAATAATGAAAACCTACAGGCGGCCCAACTATCCCTGGAGCAACAACAGGCTGGTCTGGTGGCTGCTAGGGCCGCCCTCTATCCCAGTCTCAACACGGATTTTTCCTTAAGTCGGGACAGTAGTGCCAATATCGAAGCCAATAATGTGATTCAAGGCAATAATGCCGAGGAATTGGGGATTGAGCCGACGCCCCAGAACGAAAACAGTACTAATGCTGTTGGGAATCTCAACTTAACCTATAACATCTACACCGGCGGCGAACGGGGGGCCCAGATTACCAAAGCGGAACAACTGGTGCAGAACGCCCGCCTCCAAGTGGAGGTGATTGCCGAACAAACACGCTTTGAAGCAACGGACCGCTACTATGCCCTCCAAGGGGCCGACGCCCAGGTGGCGATCGCCCAGGCCAGTGTTGAAGATGCTTCCCAGAGTTTGCGTGATGCCCGCCTCCTTGAACAGGCCGGTTTAGGTACCCGCTTTGATGTGCTCCGGGCCGAAGGGGATTTAGCCACCGCCAATGAAGCTCTCACCCGGGCGATCGCCGAACAACGTAATGCCCGTAGACAGTTAGCCCAAGTTCTCAGTGTGGGGCAGCGGGTCGAACTCACCGCCGCCGATGAAATTACCGAAGCGGGGGATTGGACAATTCCGTTGGATCAAAGTATCGTTCAAGCCTATAAAAATCGGGCCGAGTTAGAACAGCAACTGGTGCAAATGGAAGTCAGCGAACAGGACCGCTTCATTGCTCTGTCGGCGATTAAACCCCGAGTAGATTTTTTAGCCAACTATACCTATCAAGATAATTTCGATGGGGAAGCGGGGTTAGTGGACGGTTACTCGTTTGCGGCGCGGGTGCGTTGGAACTTCTTTGATGGGGGTCGGGCTTTTGCCGAAGCCCGCAGCGCCGATCGCCAAATGGATTTGGCCAAAACAGAATTTGCCAGACAACGGAATCAAATTCGCTTTGAAGTTGAGGAATCTTACTATAACCTCACCGCCAACAAAGAAAACATTAGTAGCACCCGAACCAACGTTGTGCGCTTTGAGGAAGCCCTGCGGCTAG
>JAYKHU010000263.1:0-2849 GCA_035285105.1 Synechocystis sp. | reverse complement strand
GAATCTGCTCTAGATAATAAATTAGATTTTTAGGCATATTGTGACTTGTGTTAGGTTAGTATTGCGATTTTACGGATTATCCTCCATTTTACTCGCCCGTTATCGACATTGAAACAGCCCTGCCCTTTTTAAGGGGGGTTAGGGGGGATCGTGAGACTTGTACGTACACCGTAGCTTCCCTAGAGAAGGTGCCCGCAGGTGATACACCGAGCGAGTCGAGGTGATGGAAGGGGTTCAACCTTCATCCTCAAACTTATAACCCAAGCCAATCACCGTCTTAATAAACGTAGGATTCGCCGGATCGGGTTCAATCTTTTTTCTTAACCGACGAATGTGGGTATCTACCACCCGTTCATCCCCAAAAAAATCATTGCCCCACAATTTATCAATTAATTGACTGCGATTCCACACCCGCCCTGGATAACTCATAAAGGTGGCCAGTAAATTAAACTCCAAACTAGTCAATTCCAGCAATTCTTCGCCATTCCCTAACCGGCGCTGGGCCTGGTGTTGCTCCAAATCCACCTGAAAATGGGGGGTTTGATAAATTTGCCCCACCGTTTCCCCCTGCCGTAACCGCCGCCGCAGCAACGCCCGCACCCTCGCCACCAATTCCCTAGGACTAAAGGGTTTCACCAAATAATCATCGGCTCCGGTGGACAGCCCAATAATGCGATCAAGTTCCTCTCCTTTAGCGGTCAACATCAAAATATAGGGATCTTTCGGCCCCGGCTGTTGACGAATACGGGTACAGACTTCTAAACCGTCTAACCCCGGCAACATTAGATCCAAAATGATCACATCCGGTTCCTGTTCCTTGAACGCCTGTAACGCCCGTAGGCCATCCTCTGCCATCCCACAGCTAAACTGTTCCCGTTCCAAGGTTTCCCGAATTAATTGGGCAATTTCCCGGTCATCTTCCACAATCAGAATTTTCATCCGGTTCAACCCCTAGGCGGATTCCTTGGCGGCTAAACAACTTAACCCCAGGCATAGCAACGCATTCACCGCTAAAAATCCCGTGGCGATCGCCGTACCACCGCCAATCAACCAGAGGGGTTCTTGCAAAATAGCGGCCCCGGTCAAAAACACCGTTGTCCCTAAACAAAGCCCGATCGCCAGTTGTTTACCGCTGGGAACGCCCAAGAGCAGGATGAGTAACCCAACGGGGATTAAAGCACTGGCAAAAAAGGGATTTAACAACGCTGTCCCCTGGATGCTATTGCCCAACTCCGATAAAGAACTGCCCAACGCTCGAAACGGCCATTGGGGCAGGTCGAAAATATAGAGTCCTTGCAGGAAAAATAGCCCAGAACTACCGAAAATCAAGCCCCAGTTAAAGGGCGTGGTGAATTGTAGGGGCAAATAAATCCGCAACAACATCACCAATAAATAAGACCCCAACACCATGGCCAGTTTGGGTAAAAAGGCCACTGCGCCGCCGTCAAACCAAAAAATAGGATTGAGATAACCGTTATCCCGTAACCAGCGCATGAAATCTTTGAAGGAAACCTGGCCGGCTTTGGCCTGTTTCACCGCTTCCCCTGCATTCAAATGTCCGGCGCCGTAGTAGTTGAGGGAATCATCCCCCACGCTCCGGGCCGATGCCTTAAGAATTTTCAACACGTCTTCCGGGTTAGACACCTCCGCAATGGTCAATTTATCTGCCTGCCCTGGGGATAAACCCACCTTAGCCTGTTGCAATTGCACCGATTGAATTAACGCCGCCGTCCCCGCCACATGGGGGGCCGCCATACTGGTGCCCTGCATCCCCATTAACACCGGTTCCAAGGTATCGGGATCAATGGTTTCCTGTAAAATTTTGCCGTCCTTACCGTCTAAACTACCCCCTGGAGCGGCAATATCCACCCCCGCGCCAAAGTTGGAATAGTTGGCCTTATTGCCCGTGGCATCGGTGGCCGCCACACTGATCACCTTGGGATAGCGCCCCGGATAGGCCGCTGCATTTTGTCCTTCGTTTCCGGCCGCTGCAATAATGACCACCCCTTTGTTGTAAGCGTAATCAATGGCATCCCGGAGGGTTTTACTTTCGCCGCCGCCCCCCAAACTCATATTGATCACCGTGGCCCCGTTATCTGCTGCGTACATAATCGCTTCAGCAATATCCGCCACCGTGCCGCCGCCCCCTTCTCCTAACACTTTCAGGGGCATAATTTTCGCTTGGTAGGCAATGCCTGCCACCCCATATTCATTATTCGTCGCCTGGGCGATCGTTCCTGCCACATGGGTGCCATGGCCGTGGGTATCGGTGGTATCGCGGTTATCGTCCACAAAGTTATAGCCACTGACAAACTCGGTTTTGCGTAAGTCCGGCACCCGGGTAACCCCCGTATCAATCACCGCGACGGTTACCCCTTCCCCTTTACTTCCATCCCAGGCCGATTCCATGGCGATCGCCCGCAGATTCCACTGCTTACTGTATTCCGGATCGTTGGGTACTTCTAGGGCTTGGTAAACGTAGTTGGGTTCCACATAATCTGTGTGACGCATCAAATCCGATTTGCGTAGCTGTTTGAGGGCGTTTTTGTCCCCGGGAACTGTATAGATATAGTCGTTGATGGAAAAAATACTATTAAAATCCGCCGACTTATTTAAAACCTGATTGATGGACTGAACATCGGCCGTCAAGGTCTCGGTGGGAATATCGTCTTTAAAGTTAATAATGACACTGTCAAAATTCCCCCGCTGGGCCAGGCTATTTTGGGCGAGGAAATGGGACAGGGCAAACCAAATGCCTGCAATAAACAGAAGACTTAACAGGAAACGTTTCATAGTAGCGAGGAGGAAGGCAGGCTCAAATCATGCCATGGATAGGAAGGCGATCGCCG
>JAYKHU010000262.1:0-5906 GCA_035285105.1 Synechocystis sp. | reverse complement strand
AAGTCTTACACTCTGGCGATAGGCGGAAAACCCTCGTTCCGAAGGCCAAAAAAGACTTTTTCTTGCAACACTGCCCGTTTAGCTTGGTTTTCACTTAGGGAGAAGTGGTCAAGATTTTCCTATCATAGCAAAAGTCAGACTCGCTTTCATCCCGCGCTTCAATCAAAGATTTGAAGCGGGGACTTCTCGCTCGCAATGTTAAAAATTGCTGACGTTTGGCGATCGCCGTTATGCTGAAGGCTTGACCTTGTATGCCAAGTAATCAGTTTTGAAACAAGAGACTCCCCCGCTCCAACGGCTCTTAGCCTATAGTCGTCCCCACCGTTCCCAGATCTGGGCGGCGGTGGTGTGTTCGTTGCTAAATAAGATTTTTGACCTAGCGCCCCCGGCGTTAATTGGCTTAGCGGTGGATGTGGTTATTCAGCAGCAGGATTCTTTTATTGCCCGGTGGGGCATCGTGTCGGTACAGGGTCAACTGTTAGTGTTAACCCTCCTGTCTGGGGTTATTTGGGGTTTGGAATCCATTTTTGAGTACGCCTATGAACGGCTGTGGCGGAATTTAGCCCAAAATATCCAGCATGATTTACGCTTAGATGCCTATGCCCATTTACAAAATCTGGATTTATTCTATTTTGAGGAACGCAGCACTGGGCGGTTGATGGCGATTCTCAACGATGACATTAACCAACTGGAACGGTTCCTGGATGTGGGGGCCAATGAAATTTTGCAGGTGTTAACCACAGTGGTGGTGATTGGGGGGGCGTTTTTTGTACTCACACCGGATATTGCTTGGATGGCGGTGTTACCCATGCCCTTTGTGTTGTTGGGATCGGTCTATTTTCAGTCCCTATTAACCAGTCGCTATGCTGCTGTGCGGGAAAAAGTAAGTAATTTAAACAGCCGCCTGGCTAATAACCTGAGCGGCATTATGACCATCAAGAGTTTTGCCACCGAGGTCGAAGAGGTGGAACGCCTGCGGCTGGATAGCAATGCTTACCGTGATAGTAACCAAGGGGCGATCGCCTTGAGTGCGGCCTTTGTGCCCTTAATTCGGGTGGTGATTTTTACGGGGTTTGTGGCGATCCTCTATTTTGGCGGTTTGGCGGTGGTCCAGGGCAATCTGGCGGTGGGGAGTTATAGTATGTTGGTCTTTTTAACCCAGCGGTTACTGTGGCCGTTAACGGGACTGGGTAAAACTCTAGATCTTTATCAACGGGCCATGGCCTCAACGAAACGGGTGATGGCCTTGCTCGACACTCCCATCCAAAGCCATCCAGGGGAATTAAGCCTCACGCCCCAAACGGTGAAAGGGGAATTGGTCATTGATCATCTCCGCTTTGCCTATCCAGATCGCCAACCGGTTTTGCAGGATATTTCCCTGACCATCCCAGCGGGAAAAACCATTGGCATTGTGGGGGCTACGGGGTCGGGAAAAAGTACATTGGTGAAATTATTGTTGCGGCTCTATGAGTGGGACGGGGGAGACATTTTATTAGATGGGGTGGATATTCGGCGCTATTTTCTGGGGGATTTACGCCGCAGCATTGGCTTGGTGAGTCAAGATGTGTTTTTATTCCACGGCACGGTGCGGGAAAATATTGCCTACGGGAGTGCCGACGCGACGTTAGCAGACATTGAACAGGCCGCTATCCTGGCCGAAGCCCAGGAATTTATTGACCATCTGCCCCACGGTTACGACACCATCATTGGGGAACGGGGGCAAAAATTGTCCGGGGGTCAACGGCAACGGTTGGCGATCGCCCGGGCCATTCTAAAAAATCCCCCCATTTTGATTTTGGATGAAGCCACCTCCGCGGTGGATAACGAAACCGAAGCGGCGATCGTGCGATCCTTGGCTAAAATCACCCAAAACCGCACCACCATCGCCATCGCCCACCGCCTTTCCACCATCCGTTACGCGGATTGTATCTACGTGTTAGATCAGGGCACTGTCCAGGAACAGGGAGATCATGACAGTTTACTGGCCCAACAGGGCATTTACGCCAAACTCTGGCAAGTGCAAACGGGGTTACGCAGTGCCGCTGGTATTTTTTAACGCACCGTTTCCAAGCTTTCCACTTTCTTGGTGAACAGTTCCGTAAACAGGCTCAACACTGTCCGTTTTTCCCGGACTTTAATGTTCGCGGTGACGGACATCCCAGATTGGAGGGGAATTTCCCGTTCCTTGGTTTTCAGCATTTGGCTATCCAGTTTGACCCGCACCGGAAAGCGATAATACTGATAATTTTGATCTGGGGGAAGGGCATCGGAGCCAATGGACAACACGGAGCCTTTGATGTCCCCAAATTCGCTGTAGGGGAAGGAATCAATGCGCACTTCGGCGTTCATCCCCGTCCGCACAAAGCCAATATCTTTGTTGGTCACATCCACCTCGGCAATCAGGCTATCGGCGGGCACAATCTTTAACAACGGTTCCGTTTGGGTGGGGGGAGTAACGTAGCCCGGGGTGGCTTTGAGGTCAAACACCGTCCCGGCGACGGGGGCTTTAATCTCTTGGTAACGGAGGGTGACCCGGGCCCGCTCAATTTGACCGTTCAACTCATTGATGCGTTTATTATTGTCCACGATGATTTTGGTGAGTTGGCTATCAATTTCGGCCAAGCGTTTGTTATTGTCCGCTAGGCGATCGTGGAGGTCTTTTTCGGTGACGGCGCTGGTGTTTACCAAACGGGCTTGGGCTTGGGAAATTAAATTCTGTAGCCGTCGCTGTTCCGTTTGCAGCCGGCTAATTTCCGCTTGCCGTGATTCGATTTGCTGTCTTTGGCGATCGACTTCCACCACACTATTCACTTTTTGTTCAATCACCTGCTGGGTCCGGTCATTCAGGGATTGTTGTTGCCGTTCCACCTGGAGTCGGGCTAAAGCACCTTCTTCAAGTAATGGGGTTAGGCTATCGACGATACCTGCCTCAATTTTTAAGCTCGCTTCCGCTTCCTTCATGGCGGCCTGGTTACGGTTGAGTAAGCCCGCCAAAATACGGCGATCGTCTGCCAGTTGGGTTTTCTCGGCGGAGAGTTGTTGTTCTGCCTGTTGCAGTTGTTTTTGCAGTTGTTGAATCTCTAATTGGGCGGCCACAACACGGCTTTTAAGCTCAAACCGGGACATTTCTAAGCGAGAGGCCTGTTCAGGGGTCAGTTGGCCACCGGTATTAGCTAATCCGAGTTGCATACGGTAAAGGTCGTTTTCCGCTAGCAGTTCAGCCCGATTATTGGCCAAGGCCACCACTTCCCACGGCAAATTGAGTTGGCTCACCGCTGTTTGCAGGGCCTGGCCGGTCAAACCATTTTGCAGTAGGGTGCGATAAAAGGCATTTTCTTGGAGGGTATTGGTGCGAATGCGTTCCGCTGCCTGGAGTTCCGCTTTGGTGGTGCTGGAATCCATAATCACCAAGGTTTGATCCTTTTTGACCAGCTCGTTGTCCTTGACCAGCACGGATTTCACTACCCCATTTACTGGTGCATTCACATCTTTTACCGCTTCCACCGGCTTCAACTGTCCCACCGCAGGAATCACCTGTTCAATGGTGGCGATGGATGCCCAGGCCACGGCGGAAACCGTTACCCCCATCAGGGCGATCGCAATGCCCCGGGCCCACATGGGGGACTGGCGCATCACAATGGTTTGTTCCGGCTGGAAAAAGGAGGAATTGCTATTGAGGGGAATCGGGTCTTTCCGAACGGGATCTTTATCCTGAACGTCGGACAAGGTGCCATCATCCCCCGCTGGTTGGGTGGGATCTTTGCCGTTGCGGGAGGCGGGGGTGGGATCGTGGGAAAGGGAGTTCATAAGCAGGTATCAGATGTCAGAGATCAGGTTTCAGAGGGGATGACTTAAGCAACGCTTTCACTACCGGCGCCTTGCTGTTGGTAGAGGTAATAGTAACGACCCTTCAATGCCATTAATTCGTCGTGGGTACCTTGTTCTACCACGGAACCTTGGTCCATCATAACGATGACGTCGGCGCTGCGGACGGAGCTAAGGCGGTGGGTGATGAAGAAGACTGTGTGACCTTTAAACGCGTCGCCTAGGTTAATGCAGACCTGTTGTTCGGTGATGTAGTCCAAGGCGCTGGTGGCCTCGTCCAATACCAAAATGCGGGGGCGTTGCAGCACTGACCGGGCGATCGCAATCCGTTGCCGCTGTCCCCCGGACAGGGTAGATCCCCGTTCTCCGACGCGGGTGTTGTAACCGTTGGGGAGGGTCATAATGAAGTCGTGGGCGGCGGCCACCTTGGCAGCGTTAATAATTTGTTCGGTGCTGGCGTCGGGGTTGGTGAGGGCAATATTTTCCTGCACCGTGCCTTCAAATAACAGGGTTTCCTGGGGGACCACACCGATTTGCCGCCGCAGGGAGTAAAGCTCCACTTTACCGATATCCAAACCATCCACCAGGATGCGTCCCCCTTCAGGTTCATAGAGTCGGGACAATAACTTGGTCAGGGTACTTTTACCGGCCCCACTCTGCCCCACCAGGGCCACAAAGGTACTTTCGGGGAAAGAGAGGTTAATGTTTGCCAGTTGCAAGGGCCCTTGGTTTTTAAAGCGGAAATTGACATTTTCAAATTTGACCTCCCCTTTAATTTCCGGCATGGGGATGTTCTGGCGATCGCGCTCGGATTCCTGGGGAGTATCCACAATGTCCGCCAACCGTTCCAAGGACAGGGCCGTTTCTTGGAAGTTTTGCCAGAGTTGGGTAAGGCGCAAAATGGGGGAGGTAACGTAACCGGCAATGATGCGGAACGCAATTAATTGACCCAGGGTGAGATCGCCGTCAAGAACCAGGGATGCCCCCACCCACAGCACCAGCAGACCGGAGAGTTGGTTAAGAAAATGACTGGAGGATCCGGCCAGGGTGGAAGTGATTACCGTGTTAAAGCCGGCCCCCACGTAGCGAGCATACTTATCCTGCCATTGCCAACGGGAGCGCAGTTCGATGTTTTGGGCTTTGACGGTTTGGATGCCGGACATGACTTCCACCAGGTAGGACTGGGTTTGGGCATTGCGTTCCGCCTTGAGGCGCAGTTGTTTACGAATCAAGGGGGAAAACACCAGGGTTAACAAGACAAAGATCGGCACAATCCCCAGGGCCACCGCGGTCAACAAGGGACTGTAGATAATCATCACCACGATGTACACCACAGAGAACACCGAGTCTAGCACCACGGTTAGGGCCGTGCCGGTCAAAAATTGACGAATATTCTCCAATTCGTTGACCCGAGTGGAAATTTCCCCCACGGGGCGTTTTTCAAAATAACGCAGGGGTAAGCGCAACAGGTGGTCAATGATTTCTGACCCCAGGCGCATATCAATCCGGTTGGTGGTATCAACAAATAAATACGTCCTTAATGTACTTAGTAACGCCTCAAACACGGCGATCGCCACCAGGGCAACCCCCAGCACCTGCAACGTGTCCTTGCTGTTTTGGACAATCACTTTGTCAATGATGATCTGGATCATTAACGGATTTGCCAGACCAAATAGTTGGACAAAGAAGGACGCCACAAAAACGATTAACAGCACCCAGCGATACTTCACCAAGGCCGGCCAAAACCAACTCAGTCCAAACCGCTCCTGGGGGGTGTACTTAGAAGGCTGCATCATCAGCACTTCCCCTTGTCCCTCTTCGCCCCAGGTTTGCAAAAAGTCTTGGGTTTTGCGTTTCACCAGACCCAGTTCCGGCACAGCGATTTTGATATCTTTATCACTGACTTCATAAATGAGGGCTAACGAATCCTGCCAACGAATAAGACAGGGGGTTGTTAACTGGGCGATCGCCCCCACGGGAACCCGCACCAACTGACTGGTTAACCCCATCAATTCAATAATTGCCCCACACACGGGCAGGGACAGGACCTGGTTCCGTTTAATTTCTTCGCCGACAATGCG
>JAYKHU010000261.1:0-8358 GCA_035285105.1 Synechocystis sp. | reverse complement strand
GGCGGAAAACCCTCGTTCCGAAGGCCAAAAAAGACTTTTTCTTGCGACACGTCCCGTTTAGCTTGGTTTTCGCTTAGGGAGAAATGGTCAAGACAAACTAATAGTAGCATCGGTTTGACTCGCTTTCTGTTGCTGAGTCTGCCGAAGCATCCCCACCCTGCTCGTCGCAGTAAACTGCGTGCGAGGAAGGGGAATTCTCGCTCGTATCAGTTAAATCAGGGATAAGATCAATATCGGTCTCGCCCCAGGGGAACGTCTGGCAAGCGTCCTTGGATAAGGACATTAAAACCTAATTTTCCGACAGAAACCAATCCTTTTTCTCCCGTTGTCATGGAACAAGTCTGGCGCTATGCCACCACCCTACTCAAACTGCTGTTCCGTCGTCCCTTAACAGGGGTGACCTTGATTCCCCTCCTCGATGACGGACGTATTGTGCTGGTCAAACGACGGGATACGGGGCAATGGGGCCTACCGGGGGGGTTAATTGACTGGGGAGAAACCGTGGAGAGGAGTGCCGAACGGGAACTCGCTGAGGAAACCGGTTTAAATTTGTTAAAAATCGATCGCCTCATTGGAGTTTATTCTTCCCCCCGTCGTGATCCCCGGATGCATTCCATTTCCATTTCCTTGGCGGTTTCGGCGGCAGGGAGTTTGCAGGTGGGGGATGCGGGGGAGATTGATCAGGTTAAGGCGTTTTTTCCCGAAGAAATTCCCCGGGGTTACTTAAGCCATGACCACGACGCCCAGTTAAATGATTTTTTCCAAAAACAAACGGTAATTGCCTAACGATGACCCATTGGACCTGTGTGGAACGCTTTGCTGAACTCAAAAACCCTTGGTTGACCTTAATGGGGGAACAGTGGTTAGATGACCAAGGCCACCGGGTGGACTATTGGCGCGTGGAAAAGGCGGACTCGTTAATTATTCTGCCCCAACAGGGCGATCGCCTTTTACTGCCTCAACCTATGTTTCGGCCAGGCATTGGCACCACCACCTGGGATTTTCCGGGGGGACGGTTGCCGGATCGGGAACGGTTATTGGAGGCCTTACACCACATTCTGCACCGGGAATTGGCGATTCCGGCAGAGAGGATAGTGGAAACCCGAGCCATTAACCCTGAGGGGTGGATCGTCAATAGTTCATTCTCTAATCAGCGCCTTTATGGCTATTGGGCAAAAATTGCACCGGATTATGTCATTCCCACCACGGCCATGGGGGCAGCGTTTCCTTTGCCCCAGGCGGAGGATAAACTACTGGAACGGTTAAGCTGTTTGCAATGTCGGGCGTTATTTTTGGAATGGCAGCGGCAATGCCCTGAGTCCCAGGATACTTAACCCATAGTGCCCTGCAACCATTTTTGCCGTTGGGCTTCGTACAAGGTCACCCCAACGGCGATCGCCACATTGAGGGAGTCTACATGGGGGGCTTGGGGAAGGGTGACTTGCCGAGAGGCATAGCTCAATATTTCTGCACTTAATCCTTGCCCCTCGCTGCCGAACAGTAACACCGTGGGGCGATTAAAATCGATTTCCCATAGGGTGTGGGGGGCCGTGGGAACGGTGGCAATCAGTTGAATTCCCTGACGTTGGAACGCGGTTAAGGGTTGGCTTAAATCCGTCACCCGGGCTTGGGGCAGGATCAAACTACTCCCCGCTGAGGATCGCAACACTTTCGGGCTACTGCAATCGGCGCAATCCGCACTTAACCAAATTCCATCCACCCCCACCGCCGCTGCGGTGCGTAAAATGGTGCCGAGGTTGCCGGGATCTTGTAATCGCTCTAACACTAGCCCTAAGGTCGGTTTTGATGGTGGCGATCGCCAAAACGCCGCAATGGGTAACGTGGCCAGAACCCCATCGGGATTGACAGTGCTGGCCATTTTTTGGAGTGCGTCGGGACTGACCAGACTGCATTGTTCCGTCTGGGCAAGGAGTAGTTGACTCAGCGCTGTATTTTTTTGCTGCCAATCCTGGGTGAAACAGCTTTGCGTTAATGTTTTGCCCTGTTGCAGGGCCACTTCAATTAAATGGGTGCCTTCAAGGAGGAGTTGCCCCTGCTCACGCCGGCCTTTGGCCTGGTGTAATTGACGAATTTTCTTCACCAGGGGATTTTGGGGGCTGGCAATGAAGGGGATTTCGTCTGACACAATCAACGGTTGGCTAATTACCCTAGGATGCGGAACCCGGGACTTGAACCCGGAAGTCCTTGCGAACACTAGAACCTGAATCTAGCGCGTCTACCAATTCCGCCAGTTCCGCTTGCGGTGGTTTAAATTCCAAATTAATATCATCCCCTAGGATGGGCAGCAAGTCAAGTTACGCCAGGAACTTTTTCCCCTTGCCCCCCTTCAGTAGGGACTAGCTTGACCGACCAGACCAAAGCGAGTTTTGTAAACTAGCTGTTACAAATTGACTTATTTGGGATAGGATGTTAAGCATATTTGCCTAGGGTAGGATACTTGCTTTACTTTAGCGAATTAATCCCCATTAGGTTGAGCGTAGCAATCGCGTCTGGGTTGGGTAAACCATGGCTCGGATTGGCGTTTTTGTGGTGTGAACAGCGGAATACCGTTTAAATCCACTAACGATTGCAGGATTGCTATTGATAATGTCCCTTTTTGTTGGAGGTATTTAAACCCGTGGTTCAACTCGAAACGCCCACCGCTACTGAAGAAACCCAGGCTGTTATTGAAATTGAAGGCCGGGCCTCCCTATCCGGCGAAGTGCGGATTAGTGGGGCAAAAAATTCGGCTCTAGCCATTATGGCGGGCACTATTCTTTGTGCCGATGATTGTCAGTTAACCAACTTGCCAGCCCTGGCGGATATTGGCAAAATGTGCCAAATTCTGACGGCCATTGGCGTTAAATTACACCGGCATGGCGATCGCCTGGTGGTGGATGCCCAGGGCGTTGGCTCGGAACCGGCCCCCTACGAGTTGGTTTCTCAGTTGCGGGCGAGCTTTTTTGTCATTGGCCCCCTATTAGCTCGGTTAGGCACCACCAAAGTGCCCTTGCCCGGCGGCTGTGCGATCGGTGCTCGCCCCGTTGATCTCCATGTCAGGGGTTTGCAAGCCATGGGGGCGGATGTGCGGATTGAACACGGCGTCGTTCATGCCAGTGTTAAGGGTAATCGCCGTCGTTTGACCGGTGCGAAGATTTATCTGGATTATCCGAGTGTGGGGGCCACGGAAACCATCTTAATGGCGGCAACCCTGGCGGAGGGGGAAACCATTATTGAAAATGCGGCCCGGGAACCGGAAATTGTCGATTTGGCCAACTTCTGCCGTTCCATGGGGGCGAACATCATGGGCGACGGCTCTAGCACCATTATCATTAACGGTGTCGATCGCCTCCACAGCACCGATTTTCCCATCATTCCCGACCGCATTGAAGCGGCCACCTTCCTCTGTGCCGGGGCCATTACCCATTCCGAAATTAGCTTATTTCCCGTCGTTCCTGAACATTTAGCATCGGCGATCGCCAAATTACGGGAAATTGGCCCCGACGTGGTCATTGATGGGCCGAATCGGATTCGCTTAATTCCCCATTCTCTGCGGGGAACGGATATTGAAACCCTCCCTTACCCAGGTTTTCCCACCGATATGCAGGCCCAATTCATGGCTCTGCTGGCGGTCAGTGAGGGCAGTAGTGTGGTCACGGAAACCGTGTTTGAAAATCGTTTGCAACACGTTGCGGAACTGCAACGGATGGGGGCCAACATCAAGCTCAAAGGGAATGCGGCCTTTATCCAAGGGGTCCCGTTCCTCTCCGGAGCGCCGGTCATGTCCACCGATTTACGGGCCTCCGCCGCCTTAGTCATTGCTGGGTTAGCCGCTGAAGGCAAAACCGTGGTTCAGGGTCTAAAACACTTGGATCGGGGTTACGAAGACATCGAAGGCAAACTCCGCAAACTGGGGGCAAAATTGACCCGCATCGAGCATCCGGTCAGTTTATAGGAGACTGGTGCGCCGGAAAAACGTAGTTAAGGCATCCCCCACTTCCTCAGGAAAATGCTCCTGGGGATAGTGCTTAGCCTCCGGTAGTAGGACCAATTCCCAGGGGGGATTCTGGTGCACCAGGGCCTGGATCGGTTCCACCGGTAACCACGGATCCAAGCCCCCCCAAATAAAACAGGTGGGCTGTTGCCACTGGTTTTGCAGGCGATCGCCGATGGATGGCAAGACTGTGGGGAGTTCAAGATTTTTGGTGGCGGCCATGAGGGCCCGCCCCGCTGCCGAGGTTTTGCGCCAGGGTTGACGGTAGGCGGCTAAGCGTTCATCACTAATGACAAAGCCGCTGCCTCCTTCTAAGGTACGGTCGATAATTAGGGGATCCTGAGTAACCATATCCCCCACCAGGGGCAGGGTCCATTGTTTCATGGGCCAGGGGAGTTTCACCGGCGGTACAACCGGGGTATTGAGAATGGCCAGACGCTCAACCTGGTCAGGATGATTGAGGGCATAGCTGATGCCAACGGTGGCTAAAAAACCTTGCACCACCAGGAAAATTTTGTTTAGCTCTAATGCCTGTAGAAAGTCTCCCAAGGCCTGTTCATAGGCGGTGACCGTATAGGCAAACTCCCGGCGATCGGGCTTATCGGAAAAGCCAAACCCTAACCAGTCCGGGGCGATCGCCGTAAACCCTTTTTGGGCTAACAACGGCATGACCCCTGTCCAGCAGAGACTTTGGGCCGGTAGACCATGCAATAACACCACGGGGGGAAAAGACCCCGGGGAGGAAGGCTGAATTTGACGATAAAACCAGCGGAATTGCCCTACAGCAAGGGTGGTTTCGGAAATTTTCACAGAGGTTTGCTATCCTATGAAATCAATTCTGGGTTATTAATTTTCCCATTTTCTAGCCCCTCTTCTCCTCCCGCTTTACGCCAACTACATTTATCAACATTACGCCCGACATTTCCGATTACCCTAGGAGACATGCCGATGAATGCTGCGGAGCAAGCCCAAGGACTCTTCATTACCAGCAAAATTGCTGCCGTAGTCAATTTATTTAAAGCACAATTTCCCGACGCTAAAGCCGACCTAACCCCCTGGCACATGGATCCCCAGACCCAATCCCAGGTAGACCCCCATTCCATTGATATTGGCTTTCACTTGCCGGGTTGGAGTCCCCGTTACCAAAGTCGTAGTATTCTCGTTCAAATCCGGTTCCACCCCGATCCCCTAGCAGAAGTGCCGAAGATTATTGGCATTGAAACCGTGGGCATTAACCATCAGGGTCAAGCCTGGCGACTCTCCACCGTGGATAACTGGCAAGTGGTGGGGCAATACTTGCCGGCCCAGGATATCGGCGAAAAACTGCGGCAGTTTACCCGTCAAGCCTTTGAATTGTTCCAAACCAATAGTTCAGCGGTGTAGCCTGTCCCCTATTCGGTCTCACCTAAATACGCCTCTAGCACCCTGGGATTAGATTGAATATCCGTGGGGGAACCATCGGCCAGGTTACGCCCCTCCGCCAACACCCAAACATGGTGACAGAGGGTCATAATCACGTCCATATTGTGTTCAATAATTAAAAAGCTAATCCCTTGCTGGTTCCAATTGACGATATGTTCACAAATTTGACCGATGAGGGTGGGGTTAACCCCGGCGGCCGGCTCATCCAATAAAATCAATTTTGGGTTACTCATCAACGCCCGGGCCATTTCCAATAATTTCCGTTGCCCCCCGGATAACGCCCCGGCATAATCATGGGCTTTGGCTAATAAACCGACGGAGTCTAACATTTCCATCGCCCGTTCCCGATTGGCCCGTTCTTCTTGACGCACTTTTTTGACGTTGATTAACCGTTGCCAAAACTTTTCCCCGGTTTGATGTTGATCAGCCAGGAGCATATTTTCCAAGACGGTCAGGCGGGACAACACTTTTGCCACTTGAAAGGTCCGGACACAGCCGTGGAGGGCAATTTGGTGGGGGGGCAGTTGGCTAATGGGGTGATCATTAAACAATACTTGACCCCGATCAGGACGGATAAAGTTGGACAGCAGATTAAACAGGGTCGTTTTTCCCGCCCCATTGGGCCCAATTAATCCCGTAATACTACCTGAATTAACGATGATATCGGCATGATCCACCGCTTGCAGCCCACCAAAACTTTTACAGAGACCCTGGGCAATTAAAAGGGGATTATCGGGGGAATTGGCTCCGTCGCTCATGGCATTGTCCTAGTTTTTTCGCCCTAAGCGGCGTTGGCAAAATTAATAATATCATCCTGAAAGGCTAGAATAACCGGGATTCAAGTTGTGGGGAAAGATACCATTGACCATTGCTTTGTTTGCTGATTTTCACCCTTTGCTGGCGATCGCCGTTTCCCCCCAAGGGGTTCAAGTGTTGTTGCCTTTGATCCAGACAATGGGGGGGAATTTATTAGTCCCCAGCGTCCTTGCCCAGGATTTGGGCTTGACAGATCAGGTTGAAATCTATGACGGGTCTTTAGCGGCGGCGTTAACGGAGCGTTGGCATCACCATAAAGCTCTTATTTTTTCCCTGGCTACGGGGGCGGTGGTGCGGTTGATTGCACCGTTATTGGATAGTAAACAGACTGATTTGGCGGTGGTGGTGGTGGATGGCCAAGGGAGATCGGTGATTAGCTTGCTCGGTGGCCATCAGGGTGGGGCGGATTTACTTAGTCAATTGGTCGCGGAACAGGTGGGGGGACAGGCAATTTTAACGGGGGGTGCCAATGGGTTGGGACAAATCGCCGTGGATCAACTGGGTCATCCCTTTGGCTGGCGACGGGGGGCCGGGGACTGGACGGGGGTGAGTGCAGCCTTGGCGAAGCAACAGTTAATAGCCGTCCATCAAGAAAAGGGGTCAACCCTGTGGCGGGATCATTTACCGGAAGCTCATTCATTGGTTTTTAATCCGGAAAATTCCCCAGCAGCGGTTTGGATTACCACAAAGGCTGTTTTACCTTCTCAAGATCCACCGATGGTCAGTTGGCATCCCCGCTTATTGTGGGTGGGCATTGGCTGTGTGCGGGGCGCTAGTTTTGAGTTAATTAACCAAGCAGTACACCAGGTTTTACAGGATCAGAATTTAAGTCCCTTGGCGATCGCCGGCATAGGGAGTTTAGCGTTAAAAGCGGATGAAGTGGGGCTATTACAATTAGCAGAAACCCACGACTGGCCCTTTTTCACCTTTAGCGCTGAGGAATTAAAAACCCAATCCATTCCCAATCCCTCACCGGTGGTGGCAGCGGAAGTGGGAACCCCCAGCGTGGCGGAAGCGGCGGCGTTAACGGCGGCCCAAACGTTCGGGAACGGTGGCCAGTTAATTGTTGAAAAACAGATTATCAAGCAGGGTAATCACGCCGTAACCGTGGCGATCGCCGAGGCGGAACGGGAGTATATCGGCAAACCCGGACAACTCTGGTTAGTGGGCACTGGCCCTGGGGAATTGGGACAAATTTCCCCCGCTGCCCGCACCGCTATTCGTAAAGCCGACGTATTGATTGGCTACGGCTTGTATTTAGATTTGATTAAACCCCTGCAACGCCCCGGCCAAATTTGCGAAACCTATCCCCTCACCCAGGAACGACAGCGGTGTCAACGGGCGATCGCCCTGGCCCAATGGGGCTTAACGGTGGCGGTACTCTCTTCCGGGGACTGCGGTATTTACGGCATGGCGGGGTTGGTGTTGGAGGAATTGCAAAAATTAAATTGGGATGGTCAAACCCCAGGGGTAGAAGTTTTCCCGGGCATTAGTGCGTTTCAAGCAGCGGCCGCCAAGGTAGGGGCACCGTTAATGCACGATTTCTGCGCCATTAGTTTGAGTGATTTGTTAACCCCCCGGGAAAAGATTCTGCAACGCCTAACCGCCGCCGCCCAAGCGGATTTTGTCACCGCCCTCTACAATCCCAAATCCCAAAAGCGCACGGAATTAATTGCCCAAGCGCAGCAAATTTTTCTGCAATGGCGATCGCCGTCTACCCCGGTGGCCATCGTGCGTTCCGTGTATCGCAGGGATGAAACGATTGTGCAAACCACGTTAGGGGAAATGTTAGGGTTTCCCATTGATATGTTGACGGTGGTGTTAATTGGCAATGAGTCCACCTTTGCCTATCAAAATTATTTGATTACCCCCCGGGGATATTAATGGGGGCAACACTCTCCCCAGGAAGGCTACGGTGTACACACAAGTATCGAGATCCCCCCTAGCCCCCCTTGTCAAGGGGGGAAAAAGACAAATTAGAGGTTTGAAGTCCCCCTTATTAAGGGCAGGGCTGTTTCAATGTCGATAACGGGCGAGTAAAATGGAGGATAATCCGTAAAATCGCAATACTAACCTAACACAAGTCACAATATGCCTAAAAATCTAATTTATTATCTAGAGCAGAT
>JAYKHU010000260.1:0-5822 GCA_035285105.1 Synechocystis sp. | reverse complement strand
ACCACTTCATAGGGGGCGATCGCCGTGGGCCAGATTATGCCATCTTTATCGTAATTTTGTTCGACGGCGGCCTGGGCTAATCGGGAAACACCGATGCCATAACAGCCCATCACCAGCGGTTGTTCTTTCCCCTGTTCATTGGTGAAGGTCGCCCCCATGGCTTGGGAATATTTGGTACCCAGTTGGAAAATATGCCCCACTTCAATGCCCCGGGCCGTTTGCAGAGTTTGACTCGGATCATGGATGGCCCGATCGCCAACCTGGGATTCTCGAATATCAACGGGATGGTTGGGTAACGGAATCTGCTGGTGCCAATTGGCCCCGACAACATGGGTTTCTGTTTCGTTGCCCCCCGTAACAAAATCGGTTAATTCCGTCGCCGTTTGATCCACTAACCGTAAAAAGTGGGGCGCTAAATCCGGATGCTTGATCAAGACGTCATCATCTAAATCAGGGCCCAAATATCCCAAGGGTAGAGGCTGGGTGGTCAACTTAGCGAGGGTATCCGCTTCAGGAACGGTTAACGCTAACAGGGTAGAGGCTTGATAATTGACGGCTAATTTTGTTAACTCGTTGGTTAACTTCACCTCATTCACCTGTTGATCCCCCCGGATACTGACCAGCACGAGAACTTGTTTGCCATTGTCAAACGTCCCTAGGTACAAAACATTTTTAACAATGGCCGTGGGGGAACAGGCAAAGAAATCCGCCAGGCTGTCAATGGTGTGGCAGTTGGGGGTGGCTTTTTTCTCAAACGTGGTGAAGGGAGATGCCACCGCCGGGGGGGGTAAGGACACGGCTTTTTCAATATTGGCGGCATATTGGCCATCTTCGGTGTAGAGAACCGCATCTTCCCCTGCATCAGCTAAAACCATAAATTCCTGGGAGCCGGCCCCACCGATCGCCCCGGAATCCGCATCCACCGCCCGAAAGGCTAGCCCACAGCGTTGCAGAATCGCCTGATAGGCCCGATCCATTGCCTGATAAGTTGCTTTTAAACTCTCCTCATCAGCATGGAAGGAGTAGGCATCCTTCATAATGAATTCCCGTCCCCGCATCAAACCAAACCGGGGGCGAATTTCATCCCGAAACTTGGTCTGCATTTGGTACAGGTTGGCCGGTAGTTGCCGATAGGAACGGATCATGTCCTTGGCGATCGTGGTAATAACTTCCTCGTGGGTGGGACCTAGCCCCAATTCCCGATCCAGGCGGTCTGTCAGGGCAAACATGATCCCCTCAGCTTTGGTGTAGGTATCCCAGCGTCCGGACGCCTTCCATAACTCCGATGGCTGTAACTGGGGTAATAAGCATTCTTGGGCCCCCGTCCGGTTCATCTCCTCCCGGACAATTTGGCCAACCTTTTGCAATACGCGCCACATCAGCGGCAAATAGGCATATAAACCACTTCCAATTCGACGAATATAACCCGCCCGCAATAATAACTTATGGCTAGGAATTTCAGCATCCGCTGGGTCATCCCGCAGCGTGACAAACAGCATCTGAGACAGTCGCATAGTCCCCTAACGTAAAAAATGGCTTAAAAATGCAATATTTCATTATCCCATAAACTTAAGGAGTTTCCCCTCGACCCCCACAAGATTCCGTTAAGATAATAAATTGCCGCTCGAATCAAGAAAGCATGATTCAGAATCTAGTCTTCATTAAAACGCGATTGATTTCTCCCTGTCCCTTCCAAGCTCCCTGATTATGAATATGAATAGTGCTGGTCGAAAGTTACCGCCATCTACTAACGCCTCCGTCCATGTCAACGTAATGGAGGCATTAGTGTATGAGGAAATTGACAAGCAGCTCCGGTTTTATCCCAAAAATCTAAGAACCTACCTGAATCTGACTGAGGTGGCAACCTATGCCCTCAACCGGTTATCCCCCCTCTATGCCTCAAGCCAAAAGGGGGTGGAAGAACAGCGCCGGGTTGCCGCCCGCCAATATAAAAGTGAAATCACCTCGGCGGTACGTCGGGCGATCGCCGCTGTAGAACGGGATCCACTGCGGAGTTCAACGCCCATTGTGTCGGAGATGGAAGTGAAATACCAAGAAGCGGAAAATACCCTCAATGAAATCCAGCAAATTCTCCAAAGTTACCAGCTCCTTGACTATGACAATCAGGTACTGACCTGGGAAAACTGCCCCCGGTTACTTCGCAAGGCGCTCACCCAGCTGGTCAGGGGCCAACGCTCTCAAGCCCCAGTGTCCCCCCCCCGTCCTCCCCACTCGGCGTTTGACGTACACCAATATCCCCCGCCTCCCCCGCCAATCAGAACCCCGAATATCAATGTCGATGAGATTGACCCCACCACGACTCTCTGGTAGATATTCAACACTCGCCTTAATTCCCCAATTACCTTAAAAGGTGTATTCAACGCCTGTAGAAAGAAACACATCTATGTTGGGCGTATCGATGACAATGGGTTCGCTCTGATAACGCACAAACAAGCGATTGGTGAATGACCAGTGGGCCCCCAGGGGAATATTGAAGCGGCTGTCGGAGCCTATGATCCAACGGTTGAAGTTTGAAAGAACAGGGGAAACATAAAAGGTTGAATCAACGGCGATTTTTCCGATTTCAAATCCCCGTCCGTAAAGAATGAGTCCTAAGACAGGAGCAATTTGATTAGCCACTTGATCAAAATTAACGTAGCTATGTTCATAGCGTGGCCCCAACCCCATCTGAAAATCCAGAAACTGCTTGGGGGTTTTTCCGCGCCAGAGATTCAATCCCGCACCAAGATAAGAGACGGCAATGATTTCAAGGTCTTCATCGTTATTACTGGATGCGTATAAATCCTGGTTGGTACTGATAAACGTATTGACAAAAAAACTCCAGTCGTCATTCAAATGATCTCGATAGACTAACGTGGATAAACTTCCTGGCCGAAAATTATTAACACTCCGGCTGCTGTCGTAATCGATATAAAAAGTCCCATCAACAGCTAGATCTTCTTTTTCCCATTGCTTATAAACATCCACATTGATGCCGATAAACGCAGTGGTGTCTCGATAGGAGTTGAATTGCCCAGATAAGCCAATGCTGGCATCTAAGGGTTCTTCTTTGAAGGGGTATTGAGCAGTTAATTCCTGTTCTGCCTGAAGTAACGCAATACTTTCCTGGAGGGTTTCTTGGGCTTTTTGCAGGTCATTGAGTTCCTCATAGGCAAGGGATAGGGTTAGGAGTAATTCGCTGCGGCGTTGTAACGAGTCCTGGGCATTAATTGTCAGTCTGGCCGCTGTTAATAGGGCTTGGACAGTATCAGAATCCCTAAGCTCGTTGTAAACCTCGACAAGCCTGATTAAGGTCGTCACCTTCTCGGTGGGGTCAGTGAGAACGGCGGCAATGGTCTGGGCTTGATCTAAATAGTTGATTGCAGTGGGGCGATCGCCATTTTTGTAGGATTGGATAGCCAAGCTAACGAGTAACTGTGCTTTGAAGGCAGAGACGGGCATTTTGCGGAGAACATCAGCTTGGTTTACGGATTTGGCCGCAGTTTCTGAGGCGGGGTTGGGGGGAGGCGGTTGGGAGGGGTTAGCGGCGGCCACTTTCCATTGCATTATCCCGGTCAACAGACTGTAGGCGCAAAGTCGAAAAAGTCGAGGTTGTATCACCATGAAGGATCAGATTATTGAGCAGTGACGGATGTTCAAGAATTTGGCTTCAGTTGTGGGTAAGGTTATCCGGGGCGATCGCCGTCGAATCCGGATCAAACAGCAAACGATGTTTAGGAATACCAATATCAATGCCGGCTTGATCGAATGCTAACTTTAACCGATAACGAAACTGCCGCGCTACGGCCCATTGTTGTAGGGGTTGGGTTTTAATAATCAGGCGAATTAACACCCCGGTGTAAGCCAGGTCGTCAATCCCCAAAATTTCAGGAGGTTCCAAAATTAATGGCTGCCACTCGGGATCTTGGGCTAATCCCCGTGCCACCTGGTTAATGACGGCCATTACGGCATCAAGATCAGCATCGTAGCTCACCTCTACCGCATAATTCACCCGTGACCATTGACTGGACAAATTTTTCACCACATCAATTTGACCATTGGGAATGGTGATTAATTCCCCATCGAGATTGCGTAACTGGGTAATGCGGAGTGAAAACGTCTCCACTTCACCAGTATAGTTATCTACAGTAATCACATCACCGACCGCATACTGGTCTTCCCAGAGAATCAATAAACCGCCAATCAAATCCTTTAACAAGTTTTGAGAGGCTAGGGAAATCGCAAAACTTAAAAATCCAAGTATGATGCCCAATGTCCGGGTAATGGTTCCCAGTTGATGCAGACGATACGCCAGAAAAATTCCAACGACGAAAATAACAATGACCCGTAGCCAATTTTTAAACGCCCTCGCTAATGTCGGAATACGCTGCTGACTCCGGGCTTTTTTAGCTTGATTACTCCAGCATTCTGCAAGGTAATCGCCGAGGACGTCGCCAATTTTTAAAGTTAGCCTCACAGCAAATAGGATCACGAAAATCCACAGGGGGAATCCCAATGTGGCCTGCTGTCCAACACTAGTTAACCAGTCCCATGGGGTTGCCAAAAAAGGAGACCACTCATAAACAAACTTTTGACGAATGTTATTTGTGGGTTCACCGACAATGGAAACCCCAACAATCCAATTGGCAAACGGACGCGTCCAATAAAACAAGTAAAAAAGATAGCCAGTTCCCAATACCCACAGTAATCCTTGAAACCAAAAGAAAAGTGAACGATAAAGTGCATTAAAACTTATTCGTTTAGCCAATTTTAAATGTCGTGACAAGTTGCGGGAGTCTGAACTTGGCGATTGACTGAGGATTTCATCATTCTGATTAGCCTCCAAGGTGGCTAGATGAGCCTCAAATCGACGCCGACGCCGATCCAGAAACTTCTGCAAAATCAGTGCGATCAAACTAACAAAGGATATTCCTACCAACGTTATTGCAGCTTTTTTAGCCTGTTTTTGGAGATAGGGGTGCTGACGTTGTTGCCAAGCAGACAATAAATTTGTTTCTATTGCGATTGCCGCCCTGTCGGCCACTGCCTTGGGGTCAGATGAAGTGAGTCGGGGACGTTCTATGTCAGAACGGGTAACGGTGTATATTACTTCTGGTACATCCTCTTTGGGAAAGCCAATGGTAACGGCGTGGGAATTTTGCCGGGCAACAACGTCAATAACGAGATTTTCTCGCAGGCGACTTTCTTGTACCGCTAGGTCAGTGATGCCTTCTTCATTGACCAATACCTGTTGGGTATAGCGGTGCATGCTGTAGAGGATTTTTTGCAACTTATTGTGGATAATGTAAGCCCGAGAGGCGGCAAAGTTTTTCTGAAATTCATATTGCTGTTGAATGTTGTCGCCCGAGGAAAAATTAGAGGAAAAATTAGTAGAGGCCGAGGCCGTCACGAGGCCAATCCGTGATCCATCTAAAAAAACAGGTGCGATAAAAAGATTGCCTGCAGAAAATGTGGGAATGGTTAGGGAGTAAATGGCTTCTGTGTCTTCTGAATCGAAACCCGGAAAGATTTGGGCGATCGCCGTTGAAGCCGGGGTTAAGGCGAGACCCACTCCCAAAAACAGCCCGAGGAGGCCCAGTTGCATCATTCTAATACGGGAAGACTGTCTACCTTTCTCACCCAGAAATACCATTGGTATTGACCAAATTATCGTTGTCACCTTACGGATCTGTATGGTGCTTTACTCTCAACAGTATGCAGAACAGAACGAAAAATGTCTCACTATCCGCTGTAAGGGGGGCGATGGGGTTTAGCTCTCAAACCTGAAATTCCCTTGAATAAGTCGAGAACCGTGTTTGAAA
>JAYKHU010000259.1:0-2667 GCA_035285105.1 Synechocystis sp. | reverse complement strand
TTTGGTGAGTCAAACCTTAGCGGCTGTCAATGTCCCGACGGTAACAAAAGCTGGGTTTGTGAATAACAGTGTTTTTGACTCAATGGTCGGTTCCCCGGGCGATCGCCTGGCGGTGTTAACCAAGCCGCCCCTAACAGTGCTGAGCGCCAGTTTAGAATGTCAACCCCTGCCCCTCCATCAGCAAATTGCTCAGGCAATCCGGCCCCTAATAACCCAAGGGATAACCGAGATGAAAATTCTCCCTCTGTTTTTATCCCCTGGGGTTCATGTCTGTGACGATTTACCGACTGAGGTGAATCAGGCGCAAATGAAATTGGGGAGCCGATGTCAATTAACCCTCCTCCCCCATCTCGGCAGTTTACCGGCATTGCCTGCTTTTCTAGCCCACTGTTTTGAGCAATATCAAACCCAGCCCCAGGCCCAACGGCTGTTACTCGCCCACGGCAGTCGTCGAACCGGGGGGAATACGGCGATCGCCAACGTTGCCCAGTCATTAAACGCCCAGGTTGCGTTTTGGAAAACGGAACCCAGCTTAGGGCAAGCATTATCCCGCTTTTCCTTGCCAGCCCAGGTGGTGATTCTGCCTTACTTTTTATTCGCCGGGGGAATTACGGATTTAATTCAGACGCAAATTCAGCAACTACGAACGCAATATCCTGAGTTAGACCTCATACTGGGAGATCCCCTTGGCCCCCATCCGGTGCTCGCTCGTTTGATCGCAGAGGCATTAACCCAGGGTTAAGTGGAAGGAACAGTTGCCAGTTTTCGGGATTTCCGCCAAGTCGTGGGCATAACAAAATGACAGAGAAGACGATGGGAAAAGTTTATCTAGTGGGGGCCGGCCCCGGCGATCCGGGGTTATTGACCCTCAAGGGAAAGGCGTTACTCGAACATGCCGATGCGGTGGTCTATGATGCCTTAGTCAGTCCCCCGATTTTAGCCATGATTAATCCCCAGGCAGAACGCATTGACGGCGGGAAGCGGCGGGGACGCCACACCAAGGCCCAGACTGAAACAACAGCTTTATTAATTGACCTTGCCCACCGTCACGCAGTGGTCGTACGCCTCAAGGGGGGGGATCCCTTTGTCTTTGGTCGCGGGGGGGAAGAGATGGCGGACTTAGTGGCCGCAGGTATTGAGGTGGAAGTGGTTCCCGGCATTACAGCGGGCATTGCCGCACCGGCCTACGCCCATATTCCTGTTACCCACCGGGACTATAGTTCCTCCGTCACATTTGTCACCGGCCATGAAGCGGCGGGGAAATATCGTCCAGATATTAATTGGACGGCAATCGCCCAGGGGTCAGAAACCATTGTGATTTACATGGGGGTGCATAATTTGTCCAATATTATTCCCCAATTATTAGGCGGCGGCTTACCCGACACGACCCCGATCGCCTTAATCCGGTGGGGAACCCGTCCCGAACAGATGGAGTTACGGGGAACCCTCGCCACCATCGTCCAACAGGTTCAGGAAACCAACTTTGAGGCCCCGGCGATCGCCGTTATTGGTCTGGTTGTTAATTCAGCGAATAACTATTCTTGAGGTAACAAAACAATGGAAATACAACTTCAACATTGTCAGCTCCACTTGCTAGAGCTAATTGCCAAGATACAAAAAACAGGCGAGGAAATCACATTGACTGAACAGGGTCAGGCGATCGCCAAAATAGTGCCGCTCCAGCCCTCTTCCTCTGTTTCTTTTTTCGGTTCTATGGAAGGACGTGCTCACATCAAGGGAGATATTATTGCTCCTATTGATGAACGATGGGAAGTAGAGGAATGATGAATGTTGACCTACTGGTATTGGATACGCATATCTGGATTTGGGCAGTTAATAAGGAGCTAGACAAACTATCGAATAGTGCTATTCAGGCAATTAACGAAGCTGAAAAGCAGCGAAAACTAGCGGTTTCTGCGATATCAGTTTGGGAAGTGAGTATGTTGGAAGCAAAAGGAAGAATTGCTTTGACGCCTGACTGCCTAACCTGGGTTAATGAAGTTCTATCGTTCCCTCACTTGACATTAATTCCTTTAACCCCCGAGATTGCTGTTTTTAGTTCTCGTCTGCCAGGGGAAATTCATGGTGATCCCGCCGACAGGATTATTGCCGCAACCTGTTTAACGTTGAGCGCAAGATTACTGACCAAAGATCAAAAGCTGCTCGCTTACAGTGAAAATTCGCCCCTGCAAGTGATTACCGGATAAATTTACGCTTTTGGCGATCGCCGTTGAAAGAAAATCCGTGCCATCCAGGTTAAACACACCAAAAAATAACCACTGGTGAGCAATCCATTTAGATACAACAACCGTAGGCTATTGACGTCCGAGAAAACACTACTGCCGCCCCAGAGGAAGCCGTACACCAGTAGCCAACCTAACGTTAACTGTAGGGAACGTTGACTGAGGCGATATTGGCGGCGCTCCAATCCCGTTCTGGGGGTCTGCCGGAGTTGCCACAGGGACGGTAGGATGCCGGCGATCGGCACCAGATAAAAACATAGGCGCAGACGAATTAACTGCGTTTCCGCAAAGCGGTCATTCTCCACCATGGGGATCCTTTCAGTCCTCCCTCCAAATTTGGGGGGCTGGGGGGCAAAACGAGGCTGATGGGTAGATACTGTCCACCGTCCCCTTGGTGAGGGGAGGATGGGAGTTTTTTTGAGTT
>JAYKHU010000258.1:0-3284 GCA_035285105.1 Synechocystis sp. | reverse complement strand
CTTCCCGCTTCCCGCCGAAAACAGGGGGTATAGGCACAGTGTTTAATGGGTAATTGTTCCAGGTCTAAAATTTCATCACGGTATAGATTGGTCACCGGGACTTCAGCGGTGGGAATCAACCACAAATCATCTTCTCGGCATTGAAAACTTTCTTCCGCAAATTTGGGTAACTGCCCGGTGCCGAGCAAGGAATCACTATTGACTAAAATGGGGGGCATTACCTCGACATAGCCCGCGTTAATTTGGCGGTCCAGCATAAAGTTAATTAACGCCCGTTCCAATGCGGCCCCTGCTCCCATCAGGGCCACAAAGCGACTTTGGGCCACTTTCACCGCCCGCTCTGTTTCAAACAACCCCAAGGTTTCTCCAATTTCCCCGTGGGACAACCGCCCTTCCCCATCGACCCGCAGATCATCCCCCCACCGTTTCACCTCAACGTTTTCGGTCTCATTGGCACCGATGGGGGTGGTGTCACAGGGCAGGTTGGGCAGTTGCAATAACCGGGCTTGCAGGTCTTCTTTGAGGGTTTTTTCTTGGGGTTCTAACTCGCTTAGGGCTTGCTTCAGGTTATTCCCTTCTTCCCGCAGGGTTTTAATATCTTCCCCCTTCGGATCAGCACCCTGACCAATTTTCTGGCCAATCAGTTTTCCAATTTCATTACTGCGGGACTGTAACAGAGTCCGTTGACTTTCCAAGGCTTTTTGTTGGTCGGCGATCGCCAAGAGAGGGGTGAGATCATAGTCCGCATTGCTACCCCGTTGATTCAGTCGGCTTTGAACAGCGGTGGGATTTTCACGAATTTGCTTCAGATCTAACACGAAAAAGGTCACTCCCTCACAAAGGTTTCCGCTATTTAGTGTAATCGGTTCGGGACAGATTCACAGCGGGGAAACCCCTGAAACCCTATCCCCTAGCCGTCGCTCACCCGCCGCAACTCCATCACATCACTCATATTTTTAATTTTGGCCATGATGCTCAACAGTTGGTTATGGTCCCGGATATCAATTTTGAGACTGATAATGGCCGGATGACCCAAACTGGTTTTGACATTGGCGTTTTGCACGTTGATATGGTTATCACTCAGCCGGGACAAGATATCTTTTAAAACCCCCACCCGATCCAGGGCTTCGATGACAATATCCACCGGATAAGTTTTTTGCCCTGTATTTTGGGGATTCCACCTCACCGGAATCAGGCGATCGCCGTCCATCTGCTCTAGGTTATGGCAGCCTTGACGATGGATGGAAATGCCCTTGGCTCCCCGGGTAACGACCCCCATGATCGGTTCCCCCGGTAGGGGATGACAACAACCGGCGATGTGGTAGAGCAGCCCTTCAATGCCGGCGATCGGATCATTGTTTTTGCCCGGCGGCGGCGTTGTATTGAGTTGGGGAGAACTGGACAGGGTGACGGCGTGGGACGGGGTCTGTTGGTTTTTGACGTTGGTTTCCCGCAGACGATTCACCACTAGGTTAGAGGTGATTTCCCCATGGCCCAGCCCCGCCAATAAATCGTCCACCGTTTGATAGTTGCAGCGTTCTGCGGCCTTTTGCATGGGGTCGGATTTCAGCAACGCCTCTAGCCCCGTTTTCCCCAGTTCTTTTTCTAATAACTCCCGACCCCGCAACACATTTTCATCCCGGCGGGAGCGCTTAAACCATTGGCGGATACGGTGGCGGGCGCTGGGGGTGACCACAAAATTGAGCCAGTCCAAACTGGGATGGGAGTTCTTTTGGGTCACAATTTCGACGATATCGCCATTTTTCAGGTGGGTATCCACCCCTAACCATTGGCCGTTAATGCGGGCCCCTTTCATGTGATGACCTACTTCGGTGTGGATGCGGTAGGCAAAATCCACTGGGGTTGCCCCCTGGGCGAGGGAAATAACGTCCCCTCGGGGGGTAAACACATAAACGTCATCATCAAAGAGATTTTGTTTTAAATTTTCGACGTATTCCTGGGCATCTTTGAGATCGCTTTGCCAATCCAACAGTTGCCGTAACCAGGTAAATTTTTCGTCGGTGGAATTGAGGGTGGTATGGTCCGAGCCGCCGGTTTCTTTATATTTCCAATGGGCCGCAATCCCATACTCCGCCACGTGGTGCATTTCTTCAGTGCGGATTTGGATTTCCAGGGGACGACTGGTCAACCCTAACACGGTGGTGTGGAGGGACTGGTAGCGGTTCGGTTTCGGTAAACCAATGTAATCTTTGAAGCGCCCCGGTATGGGTTTAAATACGTCATGAACCACTGACAACGCGCGGTAACATTCCCCCTTTTCTTTGACGATGATGCGGAGGGCGGCAATGTCATAGATTTCTTCAAAGGCTTTACCCTGGGACGTCATTTTGTAATAGATGCCATACAGGTGCTTGGGGCGTCCCTGCAATTCAAATTTTTCAATGCCCTCATCCTGGAGGCGAAAGCGCAACATTTCCTTCACCGTTTCCAGGCGGGATTCCCGATCGCCCCGTTTTTCCGCCACTAACGCTTGGATTTCCCGATAGGAGTCTGGCTCCAGGTATTTAAACGATAAATCTTCCAATTCCCATTTAAAGCGCCAAATCCCCAGCCGATTAGCCAGGGGGGCAAAAATATCCCGGGTTTCCCGGGCAATGCGCCGTTGTTTTTCCGGTTTCAGGGCATCCAACGTCCGCATATTGTGGAGGCGATCGGCCAGTTTGACCACAATGACCCGAATATCCTCCGCCATGGCCAAGAACATCCGCCGGAAGTTTTCGGCCTGGTGTTCCGTGGTGCTGGAAAAATTAAATTTGGATAACTTGGTCACCCCTTCCACCAAATTAGCCGTTTCTTCCCCAAATAACTCTTGAATTTGCTCAATGGTAACGTCCGTATCTTCCACCACATCGTGTAAAAAACCGGCGGCAATCATCGCCTCATCCCCGCCTAAATCCCGCAATAATCCGGCCACCGCCACGGGATGGGCAATGTAGGGCTCCCCGGATTTACGCCGTTGCCCCGCATGGAGTTCATAGGCGAAGGAAAAGGCCCGGCAGATCAAACAGGAACCGTCTTGAAGGGAGTCAGCAACGGGGGCTTGCCAGCTTTGCCAACAGTCCGCTAGCCATTGGGGCACCTCAATGTCCTGGGGCAACGGGGGCTTGTTGGCGATCGGGGAGCAGGTGGCGAGGGCGTTCATGGGAATAAAGGGCGAATAATCAGGGGATAACTCAGAGTGCCCTCAGGGGAGGGATAAAGCCTCATTCATTAACCTTACTTTAATGCAATGAACTAATAGCAGACCAAGGAAAGAAACGAAG
>JAYKHU010000257.1:0-8949 GCA_035285105.1 Synechocystis sp. | reverse complement strand
ATTTGTGGTTGATTCCCACCGCTGAAGTCCCGGTGACCAATCTATACCGTGATGAAATTTTAGACCTGGAACAATTACCCATTAAACACTGTGCCTATACCCCCTGTTTTCGGCGGGAAGCGGGAAGTTACGGACGGGATACCAAGGGGTTAATTCGTCTCCATCAATTTAATAAGGTGGAGTTGGTCAAAGTGGTGAAACCGGAAACGTCAGCGGCAGAACATCAGGCCTTAGTGGCCGATGCGGAAGCGATTTTACAGGCGTTGGAATTACCCTATCGGGTGGTGGAACTCTGCACCGGTGATTTAGGTTTTGGGGCGGCCAAATGTTATGACCTGGAGGTGTGGCTCCCCGCCGCCGGTACGTACCGCGAAATTTCCAGTTGCTCCAATTTCCATGATTTCCAAGCCCGCCGGGCCAATATTCGCTTTAAAGAAAAAGGGAAAAAAGGGACGCAATTTGTCCACACCTTAAACGGTTCCGGGTTGGCGATCGGGCGCACCATGGCAGCGGTTTTAGAGAATTACTATCAACCAGCGACGGGACGGGTCAACGTTCCTGCAGCGTTACAGCCCTATCTCCAGCGGGAATATTTGTAACATCCTTGGCTACATCATTTTTGGGGAAGAGTTAAGAAGAGACCTATGGAAAAAATCTTAGTTATTGAAGACGAGTCCGCCGTTCGGGACAATATCGCAGAGATCCTAGAATTGGCTCAATATGAAGTGATCACCGCGGCGGATGGCGTCAAGGGGCTGGAATTAATCCGGCAGCAGACCCCTGATTTGATTATTTGTGACGTGATGATGCCCCAGATGGATGGATTTGAGGTGTTAGAAACCCTACAGTCCGATCCTGACTTGGCGGCGATTCCCCTCATCCTGCTCACCGCCATGGCGGACTTACAAAATCTCCGTGAAGGGATGGATTTAGGGGCAGATGATTATCTCACCAAGCCCTTTGACCTCAATGAATTATTGATTTCCGTTAGTAGTCGTTTACGAAAGCGTAATTTTATTAACCAGCAAATTGAGAAGGAAAAAATCCATGTTAAATCGTTAAACAATCTGGTCAAAACCCAAATTAAAACCGTCTATGAAATTGAAAAATCCCTAACCATTAAAGATAAATTTATTGCCAAACTGATTGAAAAACACCAGGGATTAATCGTTGAGTTGGAAAACACCTTGGCTAACCTACGCCAACATCCCCAAAGCTCAGAATATGGGAATTTATTAATCCCCCTCGAAACCCACCTCCAACAACAAAAGAAACTGTTTGATGAGGCGATCGCCATTCAGCAATTACTCAATCAATCCAATGTCGAGTTACTCCAAAGTTATGGCTTGCTTTAACCCCCGTTCCCTATTGTTGGCGATCGCCGTTGGGAGTCTAGTGACCTCTTCTGCTAGGGGACTCAGCCAAACCCTGCCGGTGGGGGAGGCCCTAACCGCTTACGATACCCCCCAGGGGGAACAATTATTGATTGAAAGCACCGCTAGGGATGACTTCTGGGAACTGAGCGCCCAATTTTTAACTCAGATCACCCAGAGTTATTGTGGGGTGGCCAGTGCGGTGATGGTGTTGAATAGCTTGAACGTTCCGCCCCCTGTTGATTCCCGCTATCAGCCCTACAACGTCTTTACCCAGGAAAATTTTTTTGACAACCCCCAAACCGCAGCGGTCTTACCCGCTCAGGTGGTACTCCGCCAGGGCATGACCCTCCAACAACTGGGGGATCTGTTGGTCAGTCATGGGGCTAAGGTGGCGGTGATTCCCGCATCGGCATCAAGTTTGGCGGACTTCCGACGTTTAGCCAAGGAAAACCTGGCCCAACCGGATAATTATGTGTTGATTAACTATCGCCGCAAAGAAATAGGACAGAAAATTGGCGGGCATATTTCCCCGTTAGCCGCCTACCATGAGCCATCGGATCGGTTTTTGATCCTGGATGTGGCCCGCTACAAATACCCCCCCGTTTGGGTCAAGACAGAAGATCTCTGGCGATCGCTCAATACAATAGACCCAGTTTCCGGGCAGGCGCGGGGATTTGTTTTAATCGAGTCCCCCACCTCGCCAGCGCAAACCAAGGGTAAATAGTAAAATGTAGCCATCCCACTGCCATAACGAAGGCGGGGTTAGCGAGTCATTCGTCCCGTTGGCGGTTGTCCTACTGGGATAAACGGTCAGCCAACCGTTTTTTTGTATTATCCTGTTTCCTGCCGTTCCACAAATTTATGTTTAATTGGTTTCGTCGTCAGTTTGGAAATGATGTCCCGGCTCAGGAGTCTGTTGCCCCAGAAGCCCCCCAGGAAACGGTCGCGTCACCCGATGAGCCAGAAGCAGATCAACCTGAAGCGCTTCCCTCCAGCCCGGCGGCGGCGGAAACCGTCAAGGCTGACCTCGGGGTAACCACCACGGAAGATACTCTGACCGAAGCCCCCGACCCCAACGATTACCTCAACTGGGCGAAAGCCGCGTATCAAAATATTCAAGCCCGGAAGGGAGAGACCCTAGCCCCAACGGCGGTGGAAGGGGAATCCCCTGCAGATAGTGTGGTGGCCGACAGCCCCGAAACAGTAGCTCCGGAATCTGGTGAAACGACGGCCCCGCCCATCATAGAACCCAGTGAAACGGTTACGACCCCTGCCCCCGACGCTGGCCCAGCCTGGTTACAAAAATCTGATCGCCTAGAAGCCCTGAAGGAAACGGCGGTGGAAGCGGCCACGGTGGAAGGAACCCTCACCGCGGAGTCCATGACCCTGGATGAGGATTTCCTCTGGTCAGCGAAGGTATTGGCCGCCCAAGGGCGATCGGCCGATGACGTCTCGGCGGCGGAAATTGACTGGTTACGCAAATTGCGCCAAGGGTTGAGTAAAACCCGCGTTAACCTGGTCAATCAACTCAAGGCGATCGTGGGACAGGGCCCCCTCAATGAAGAGGCGGTGGAGGAAATCGAAGCCTTGTTATTACAAGCCGATGTGGGAATCGATGCCACGGACTATATTATTTCCACCCTCCAAGCCAAGTTACGGGAAGAGGCCCTGCCCCCGGAACAGGCCATTGAATTTCTCAAGGAAATTTTACGATCTATTCTTGATCGCCCGTTGTTGTCGTTACCTAGTCAGGAATTTGTGCCAGAAGCCGACTGTTTAAATGTCTGGTTATTGACGGGGGTAAACGGTGCTGGTAAAACCACCACCATTGGTAAACTGGCCCACATGGCCAAACAATCGGGCTATGACTGTGTCATTGCCGCAGCGGATACGTTTCGGGCCGCTGCCGTGGAACAGGTGAAAGTGTGGGGGGAACGGAGTGGCGTGCCGGTGATTGCCAATCCCGGACAAAATACCGATCCCGCAGCGGTGGTGTATGACGGTATTAGTGCCGCCCAATCCCGCAACGTTAATTTATTGCTGGTGGACACCGCGGGACGTTTGCAGAACAAGAAAAACCTGATGGATGAATTGGCCAAAATTCGCCGTATTATTGACAAAAAAGCCCCCAATGCCACGGTGGAATCGCTATTAGTCCTAGATGCCACCCTGGGACAAAATGGGCTGCGCCAAGCGGAGGTGTTTGCCGAAGCAGCCAAATTGAGTGGTGTGGTGTTAACCAAACTGGACGGGAGTGCCAAAGGCGGTGTCGCCCTCGCCGTCGCTCAACAGTTAAATTTGCCCATTCGCTTTGTCGGGGCCGGGGAAGGCATTGAAGATTTGCGTCCCTTTTCCAGTTATGAATTTGTTGAAGCCTTGTTAAACGGTTAATGCCCAGTGATTGAGACGTTAAACCGATCGCCATTTCCACCGTCCTCGCCGCCCCTGGATGGATGGTCCCTCAACGGCCGCGATCAGGACACCATTAAACAACTAATGCCCTTTTGGGAATGGTTCTATAAATACTATTTCCGTGTCCAGACCAGTGGTTGGGAAAATATCCCGTCGGGTCAGACCCTGGTGGTCGGCTCTCATAATGGCGGATTATCGTCGCCGGATATGGTGATGATGATCTATGACTGGTTTCACCATCAGGGGTTAGAACGTCCCATGTATGGGTTGATGCATCCCACCGTTTGGAAAATGAGTCCTCCCCTGGCGGAGCTAGCCGTTAAAGTGGGGGCGTTACAGGCCCATCCCAAAATGGCGATCGCCGCCCTCCAAACTGGTGCTAGTGTTCTTGTTTACCCCGGGGGCGCCCAGGATGTGTTTCGCCCCTTCAGCCAACGGCACCAAATTAACTTTGCCGGTCGTAAAGGCTTTATTAAACTCGCCCTCCGGGCGGAAGTGCCGATTGTGCCCGCCATTTCCGTCGGTTCCCACGAAACCCTGTTTGTGATGACGGATTGCTATGACCAGGTTAAATATCTCAACAGCTTGGGAATGCCCTGGCTTTTGGGGGTGGATCCCGTCGTCTTTCCGTTATATTTGGGGCTACCCTGGGGATTAGCCCTGGGCCCATTGCCCCATTTGCCCTTACCCCTGACCATGCACACCCGCATTTGTCCCCCCATTTATTTTGACCGCTATGGCCCCAACGCCGCCAAAGATCGGGACTATGTAGAGGACTGTTTCGATTTAGTGGTCGCCACCATGCAGAGCGAGTTAGATCAACTGGCTCAAACAGCGGATATTTCCCCCTTTGCCCGGTGATTGACCTGGTTCTAATTGTTTCCTGGGGCGACGGCGTAGGAGTCTTTGCCCCGGCCAATCGCAAATTTTAAAGACCTGGATAGGGTTGGGTTGGACAGGGTTAAAAACAACAATAACGCGGCGATCGCCAATCCCCCGGTTAGCCAAAAGACCGTCCGAAACCCGAAGTTTTCATTCAAAATACCCATCATCGGTGCGGCGATCGCAATACCACCGTCAAAGCCACTCATACAGACTGCAAATACCCGACCCCGTTCATTAAAGGTTGACCGGTCAGAAATGAGGGCAATCGTCATGGGGATTAAAACACCGCTGCCGCCCCCTTCTAAAACCGCAGCAGTTAACAGTTCAAGGGGGGTATCCGCTTGGGCTAAAACGGTCATGGAGAGGAGATAGCAAAATAGGCTGGCTGTAATAAATACTCCCCGCCCCAATCTGTCGGAAATTGGCCCCAATAAAATCCTGGGGAGAAAACTGGCGATCGCCGCTGTGCTATAAAACAAGCCTGCGTAGGTTCCCAGGTTAATTTCCCGCACAAATAGGGGTAAAAACGTGGCTAAATTACCAAATAATAGACCAATTAACAATAAAACCAGGGTCGGAATTAACAGGGATTGGCTACTGATTAATTCCCCCATCGACCGGGGCAGGGAAGCCTGTTCCGTTGGGTCTTTTTGTTGATCCTTGGATGGTGTGGCAGATGCCTTTGGTTCTTTGACTTGAAACGCCAATAGTAGAGATAAAAAACCAAGGAGCGCCGATAGATAAAAGAGGGTTTGATAACCGGCAGTCTGGGCAATGTAAGCGCCTCCAGCGGGGCCAAAGCCCATACCAAGGGGAATGGCTAAGCTCATGTAACTCACCAATTCTCCCCGTTGTTGGGGCGGGGACAAATCCACCACTAAAGCGTTATACCCTGTGGTGTAAGCGGCGATACAGATGCCATGAAAAGCTCGAACTCCCATTAGGGGGATCACCGCTTCGGTTAATAAGTAACCCAATGGGGCTGTGGCAACCACCAGCGCACCAATTAATAAGGCAATTTTGCGACCCTGGCGATCGACGAGTTGGCCGATCCAAACCCGAGATCCCAGCAGACCCACCGCAAAACTGCCCATAATCCAGCCCACCTCTTGGCGGGTAGCCCCCGCATCCTGGGCATACATGGGCAAAGTGGGCAGTAATGACGTCAAGCTCAGCCAGAATAGTAGGACTGACGCAAACAATAAAGCAAAGGTTTTCTGGGTCTCAGGCTTGAGTTGCCGCAGGGTTTTGAAGGAATTCACAAAATACCGTAGGGGCGAGGATGGCTTAAACTTTCTTAACAATTCTAGGTCAAGTCAAGCCTCGTCCGCAGGATAAAGAGCATCAGTAACATAACAACATTTTTATTGATCCTTGGAGTATCAGACTTTGACTAACTGTTCTTGATTCACTTGATGAATGAGTTCCCAAATGGCGTCTCTAATAGAATCTGGCAATTTGTCTACGTTGATTGCGGTTTGACGGTGAACATTTAATACTTCAATACCGACGATTTGACTGTCACTATCATAATTAAGAATAATTCCTTGACTGATTTCTTCGGTATTGATGACTTTGTTATGACTTAGGTGTATGTAACCGGCATCAACTAAGGGGTCATATTCAGTTTTTAACATAACTTTTTCTCCATTGTGAACGTTTAGCGGGAGACTAGGGCAGTGACCAGGCGTTCAATCCAGTTAACCCGATAATAGGATTGACACACTTGAGCAACTTGATGGGGATCGGGTTGGTAGGTTTTAAAAATAATGATGTTGCCGTAAACACTATCCGGGGGAAATAGGTTTTCTAGGTCGGAGACTTCTAAATCCTTAAGATCAAACATGACTTCCTGGCGATCGGGGACAAAATCTAACAACAGACCGTGGCCATAGCCTTTTGCTTTTAACAACGCTAAGCTCTCTAAGGTATTTTTAAAAAATTCCGGTGACCAGCCTTTTTGATTTTTTTTGCGATTCACCCCTCCCCCATATTCAAACATCACCACTGCTGGCAATAATTCATTTTTCACAGTTTCTAATTGCTTAATTACTTGCCATTCCCAACCTTCAATATCTAATTTCAAACATGTTATTTGCTGAATTTTTTGCTGTTCTATTAAACTTTCTAAACTTAGGGTTTTGACCTGTTTTGCTTGACCTGATGCCCCGAACCACTGGGGAGATAGGGAACTGAAATTGCTATTGAAAATGCCTGCAAATTTCCCCACGTATAAGGTTTGTTCCCCATCTTGATCTGATAAGCAAACCGGTAACAGGGTTAAATTGGGTCGTTCCGCTAGCTTTTGCAGGGCTTTAACCGGGAGGGGTTCCACAGCGATCGCCTCAAAGCCTAATTCCGCGAAAATTTGACAGTAAAAGGCAAAGGTTCCCACCCCCACATCAATGCACACCCCCTGGCGATCGGGATCAATTTGGGGAAGTAGGGTTGCTAATAGGGCTTGGCAACAGGGTTCAACGCGCATAATTTTGGTTTGACAGGTAGGGTTAAATAATCGGGCTTCGGCTACGCTCAGCCCAAAGGTTAGGCTGGTTTATTTGAAAAGTATTAAGGTCGAAGAAATAGGGCGTTTAGATAACGCACATGGCCATCTTTTGCGGTTACTTGATCCAAGTTGCCTGCATACTGTAACCCCAAATCATCTAACAGATAGAAAAGATCCCGAAATTGACATTGCCCTTGGTAGAGTTGGTCGAGGGAGATTTCCAGAATACAGGCTTTGGCTTGACTGAGGGTTTGTTTGCCGCCCCGAATGACCCGGTCTTCATAGCCTTGAACATCAATTTTAATTAGTATTTCAGACGCTAAAGGGTGATCTAATTGGGTAATTTCATGGTCAAGGGTGGATTGTTGGATTTTGATTTTTTCCTGTTCCTTCACCATAGGGTAAAGGGTTTCACAGAGATCGGTCGTGGTGAGTAAAGAGGACGAGGCGGAAAATAAAACATGACTGTTAATTTCTAAAATATCTGCCTCTTCCCCCAAGGCTAGGTTTAACGTTTTGACCTGATTGGCTTGGCGATCGCCCCAGTGTTTTAAGACCTGATAGGCAGTGGGAATGGGTTCAAAAGCGAGGATTTGGGCATTGGGAAACTGTCGCCGCATTTTCTTAGCAAACTGTCCCTTATTGGCACCAATATCAATGACCGTGGCGATCGCCAACTGACTGACCCCTAACAGGCGGGCATCCCAATCGGGGGTGAGTAACCGCCCGATGAGGTTAAAAAACGGGTCACTGGCACGGCGCACTAGGGGATGGCGGAGGAAGACATTGGACATGGGCAACGGCAGAAAGTAACGGGGTAGGTCAAGGGGGGACGGCGATCGCCCAGCAAGACTTGCTATAGTTTTAGATTAATTGCTACCAGTGATTTCCCCTAATCCCTATGGGGTTTGGGAAATTTCGCCCTGTTCCCAGCATCCAACCATCATATTCGACCGTTTGTTCCATGCCAACTTCCCCCCTGATCCCGACCCAACCCCTCGCGACGATGGCGATCGCCCCTACCCAGGTGGTTCGTTGTTCATTGGTGGCAGCGGGGGAACGGTTGAAGACATTTGGGCGCAACGGTCTGGTCATTGGCGGGAAACGAACTTTAAAACTGATTGAAAAGCCCTTAAAGCAACTGGAAAACAGTCAGGGCTTTACCTGGGCGATCGCCGATTATTTGCCCGATTGTTCGGAAGCCTCCCTGGCTCGCTTACGGGATCGGGTAGCGGCGGAAAAGTGTGATTTTATACTCGGCGTTGGTGGTGGCAAAGCCTTGGATACCGCTAAACTGATCGCCCACCAAACCCAGCGGCGGATCATAACCCTGCCCACGTCGGCGGCCACCTGTGCTGGCTGGACGGGGCTATCCAATGTGTACAGCGATGACGGGGCGTTTCAGTACGATGTGACCCTGGATCGGTGCCCGGATTTATTGATTGTGGACTACGACCTGATTCAACAAGCCCCCCAACGGTTATTGATTGCCGGCATCGGGGATGCGATCGCCAAATGGTATGAAGCCTCCGTGAGTAGTGGTCAAAGCAGTGACACCCTGACCGTGGCCGCTGTTCAACAGGCCCGGGTGCTACGGGATATCCTGTTGCAAAAATCCGCTGAGGCGATCGCCCATCCCGGTAGTGATGTGTGGCGGGAAGTGGTGGATGGGGCATTACTCATGGCCGGGGTTGTCGGCGGATTAGGGGGGGCTAACTGTCGCACGGTGGCTGCCCATGCCGTTCACAATGGCTTAACCCAACTTCCCCA
>JAYKHU010000256.1:0-3727 GCA_035285105.1 Synechocystis sp. | reverse complement strand
TTCTAGATGCAGTCCAAAATGGCACCGTGGAATGCGGTCACACCGCCAGTTATTACTACATCGGTAAAAATCCGGCCCTCGGCTTTGCTACCACCATTCCCTTTGGATTGACGGCCCAACAGCAGAACGCTTGGCTCTACTTTGGCGGGGGGTTAGAAGCGATGCAAAAAGTTTACAGCGATTTTAACGTGATTAATTTTCCCGCCGGTAACACCGGGGCGCAGATGGGGGGCTGGTTTAAAAAGCCCCTCAATTCCCTGGCGGATCTGCAAGGGCTGAAGATGCGGATTCCGGGATTAGGGGGGCAGGTCATGGCCAAGCTGGGGGTTAACGTGCAAGTGCTACCGGGGGGAGAGGTATTTTTAGCCCTAGACCGGGGCACCATCGACGCGGCGGAATGGGTCGGCCCCTACGATGACGAAAAGCTGGGCTTAAACAAAGCAGCCAAATATTATTACTATCCCGGTTGGTGGGAGCCTGGGCCCACCCTGGATGCGTTGGTCAATAAAAGTCAGTGGGAGAAGTTACCCACCCAGTACCAGGCGATTTTTCAAGCGGCGGCCCAAAAAGCGAATTTACAAATGCTCTCCCAATACGATGCCCTAAACCGTGAAGCCCTACAACGGTTACTCAGTGGTGGTACAGAACTGAAAGCCTATCCCCAGGATGTGTTGGTGGCGGCCCAAAAAGCATCGGCGGATTTGTTGAATGAAACCGCCAGCAAAGATGCCAACTTCAAAGCCATTTACGACCAATGGCAGGCATTCCGCCAACAAATTTTTGCTTGGAATGCCATTAATGAGTTGAGTTACGCCCAGTTTGTGCAAGGTTAACTGAGTTTGGCAATGAGGCCTTCCACCCGTTCCTTGACCTGGCCCCGCACTTCCCGAAACACTTCCAGGGATTTCCCATCGGGGTCTTCCAGTTGCCAATCTTCAAAGACCTCCTGCATCACCCAATCCGGGGGGAGGTTCACCCCGCAACCACAGAGGGAAATGACTACGTCGTAATCCTCAGCCTTAAAGGCTTCAATGGGATCAGACGTTTGATCAGTGATGTCAATGCCCACTTCCTGCATCATTTCAACGGCGGTGGGATGGACCCGGGAGGCTTCTAAACCGCAACTGGTAACGGTTATTTTGTCGGCTCCGAGGGTTTTGGCAAAACCTTCCGCCATCTGGGAACGGCAGGAATTACGTTTACACACAAACATGACATTTTTCATCGGTTTGTCCTGAAAAATAGGATGGCAAAGGTTAATAAAGTAGAGAAACCCAGCGTTAACGCCGGGGGACAGCCTCATTCCGGCTTAATCGGTAGACTGTTCCCGTTCCTTACGCTCACTGTGGCGATCGGTTAAATAGTCCACCTTGTCCCGCAGCAGTAGGGTGAATTTGTAGAGTTCTTCCATCACATCCACCACCCGATCGCGGTAGGGGGAGTCTTTCATGGTGCCGTCTTCATTAAACTCCTGATAGGCTTTGGCCACGGAGGATTGGTTGGGAATAGTGAACATCCGCATCCAACGCCCCAGAATTCGGAGGGTATTAACGGCATTGAAGGACTGGGAACCGCCACTCACTTGCATTACTGCTAAGGTTTTCCCCTGGGTGGGACGAATAGAGCCGATATTGAGAGGAATCCAATCAATTTGGTTTTTTAAAATGCCGGTGACGTTGCCATGCATTTCCGGTGATGACCACACCTGTCCCTCTGACCATTGACTCAGTTCCCACAGTTCTTGCACTTTGGGATGGCTTTCGTCCACTAATCCCCGCAGGGGGAGGTCATGGGGATGGAAGAATTTCACCTCCGCCCCCATCTCGGTAATGATGCGGGCCGCTTCTTCTGCGAGTAAACGACTGTAGGAACGCTCCCGCAGAGAACCGTACAGGAACAAAATGCGGGGAGGATGATCAAAGTTCGATGGTTCAACCATTACTGACAGCCCAATTCAGAATTTAAGCAGCGGGGATCAAGCAGGGTGGCTTTTTCGGGGTCCCGGGGGAACCAGAAGGCGGTTTTTTTGCAGATTTCCACCAGCATTAACATCACCGGCACCTCAATTAATACCCCCACCACCGTGGCTAGGGCGGCCCCGGAATTTAAACCAAATAACATCACGGCGGTGGCGATCGCCACTTCAAAGTGGTTACTGGCCCCAATCAGGGCAGCGGGGGCAGCGTCTTCGTAGGTTAGGTTGAGCTTTAACCCCAGGGCGTAGGTGATTAAAAAGATGAAGTTGGTTTGGATAAACAACGGCACCGCGATCAGCAGGATATGCAGGGGATTGTTAACAATCAGTTCCCCTTTAAAGGCAAAGAGTAATACTAGGGTCAACAACAGCGCCACAATGGCGATTGGACTGAGGTAGTGGAGGAACTGTCGTTCAAACCAGTCCTTGCCCTTGTGTTTCAAAATCCAATAGCGGCTATAAATTCCCGCCGCCAGAGGTAAGCCGACATAAATTAAGACCGACAACACAATGGTTTGCCAGGGCACAATCAGGTTATTGGCTGAAAGGAGCCATTTCCCCAAGGGGGCGTATAAAAACAACATCGCTAAGGAATTCACCGCCACCATCACTAAGGTGTGGCCCTGGTTGCTGTAGGAAAGATAGCCCCACATCAACACCATGGCCGTACAGGGGGCAATGCCTAACAAAATACAGCCCGCAATGTAGGAATTCCCCAGGGTTACTGCCGTCCCCCGAATCATTTCCGTATCACTTAACAACGGGGCAAAGAGATAACCCAAGAAAAACTGGGCAAACACCACCATGGTAAAGGGTTTAATCAGCCAGTTGACCACCAGGGTTAGGATCACCGGCTTGGGGGCTTTGGCCGCCTTCACCGCCTGGGAGAAGTCGATTTTCACCATGATGGGATACATCATGAAAAACAGACAGATGGCAATGGGAATGGACACGTTATAGACGCTCATGCTGTCCAACGTCTGGGCGATCGCCGGAAAGACCCGCCCTAATCCGATTCCCATCACAATGCACAATGCCACCCAGAGGGTGAGGTACTTTTCAAACAGGTTCAGGGTCCCCCCCGCCTTCACTGCCTTGGGATTGACGCGATTAACCATAAAAACCCATCAAAAAAACTTGATGGGTTAATCATAAATCAAAAAAAATTGATTTGTCAATTCTATTCAAACTTGGCTTGTTGCCGTAACAGTTCGGGAATCGTGAGATCCACCACACTTTGCCCCCCAAATACCGTCCCGGCTTCCCCTTTGTGGAAAGTGATTTTTCCCAAATCGTAGGCTTCCTGGGGGAGGGGTATGTAACCCACGTCTGCCGCCGCAGTAGGCGCTTGCTGGAGGTAAAAGTCAGTGAAATCCCGTAGGGCAGGATTCTCTTGGGCTTTGCTTAGATTGACGTAGATAAAGAGGGGGCGAGAAAGGGGATGGTACTTGGCGTTTTCTACGGTTTCCCGGGAGGGAGTGACGCCATTCACGGCGACCACCTTAAGCTCGTCGGTGTGGGCATCTAGGTAAGCTAGACCAAAATAGCCCAGGGAATAAAGATCTTGGGCCACCCCCTGCACGAGAATTTCATCATCCTCACTTTTCAACGCATCCAGACGACTTTTGCCCGGTTCCCCCACGATCGCCTCGGTAAAGTAGTCAAAGGTACCGGAATCCGTACCGGGAATGTACAAATTTAAGGGTTGATCAGGAAATTCAGGGCGAATTTGGTTCCAGCGGGTCAAGGTTT
>JAYKHU010000255.1:0-13930 GCA_035285105.1 Synechocystis sp. | reverse complement strand
CGGTGGTGCGCTGTTGTGTGCCATCCACGGTGCCACGGTGGAAAACACCCTGTTTGAAGACGGGGAAGATTCCAACACCTTCCGGGCGTTTGAACCCACCCAAGCGGAAGAAACCTACTCCATGGTGACTGCTAACCGTTTCTGGTCTCAAATCTTTGGGATTGCCTTTTCCAACAAACGTTGGTTGCACTTCTTCATGTTGTTTGTGCCGGTAACGGGGCTGTGGATGAGTTCCGTCGGTATCGTTGGGTTAGCCTTGAACCTGCGGGCCTATGACTTCGTCTCCCAGGAATTACGGGCGGCAGAAGACCCAGAATTTGAAACGTTCTATACGAAAAATATTTTGTTGAACGAGGGTATGCGGGCTTGGATGGCTCCCCAAGACCAACCCCATGAAAACTTTATCTTCCCTGAAGAAGTGCTGCCCCGGGGTAACGCTCTCTAAGGTTGAAGGAATTTCATATTGCATTCAGGGTGGCTTAACAGTCACCCTTTTTTTCGCCCTTTGGCTCAAAAAACGATTAAGCTTTGGGATGGGAACCCCACGTTTTTTGTTGCCATGACCCAACCTTATTTTGCCACCGTTGCCCGCGGCCTGGAGGCGATCGCCGTTCAGGAACTAGAGGGATTAGGCGCAACAGCGGTGAAGCCAGAATTTGCCGGGGTGGCCTTCCAGGGGGATCAAGCCTTACTGTATCGCGTTAATTTATGGTCGCGGCTCATTTATCGAGTATTGAAACCCATTGCCACCGTTAAAGCCTTTAATGGGGAAGACTTATATAAAAGTGTCAAGAAACTGGACTGGTCAGCCTATTTAAGCCCAGATCAAACCTTACAGGTGACATGCACCGGCAAAAATCCGAAGCTAAACCATAGCCATTTCACCGCTTTACAAATTAAAAACGCCATTGTTGACCAACAGCGCGATCGCCATCATCGACGTTCCAACATTGATCTGGAGCACCCCGATGTCGTTATCAATGCCCACATTCACCAAAACCATTGCCAATTAAGCTTAGATAGTACGGGATTCAGCCTCCACCGCCGGGGCTATCGTCCGGCCATGGGTCAAGCACCGTTAAAGGAAACCCTAGCGGCGGCCCTATTGGCGATCGCCGGTTGGACCCCTGAGCAACCGTTATACGATCCGATGTGTGGTTCCGGGACATTTCTGCTCGAAGCGGGATTACAAAGTTTAAACGTTGCCCCCGGTAAATTTCAGCCCCGCTTTTGTTTTCAGCACTGGCCGGATTACGATGCCGAGTTATGGCAAGCGTTAATCAGCCAAGCCCAAGCCGGAGAGCGCTCCCACCTAATGGCACCGATTTGGGGAAGTGATGACGATCAAGAGATTCTCAAACAAGCCAAAATCAATGCCCAGGCCTGTCAGTTGGACCACCACATTCAATGGCAGTGGCAGAATTTTGCGGACATCGACCCCCCAGCGGACACGGGGATTTTGATCTGCAATCCCCCCTACGGTAAGCGGATTGGGGAGGTAGAAGCCTTGGGGGATTTTTATCAACAAATGGGGGATATTTTTAAGCAACGTTTCAAGGGGTGGACAGCGTTTGTGCTCAGCGGCAATAAAGATTTAACAAAGCGTATTGGTTTACGCACCGCCGCCCGCTTCCCCGTCAAAAATGGGAATCTGCCCTGCACATTATTGAAATATGAATTGTACTGATTTTTCGTGTTGTGGTTATGGTTAGAAACTGGCTTGACGCAGGCTTATTTTTTAGGCTATTCAAGGAAAACAAAGATGATTGCGGGTTTCATTGAATAGTGTTCGCCAATGCCATTTTGCCGATTTTTTATGTGTTTTATGTTTAAACAATCTTGCTTCACGTTAACGAGCCTCGTTACTCTCTGCATTGGGGTGACCCTTGCACCGCTGGTCGCCGCCGAAATTAAACCCAATGGTTCACCTACCCATGTCCAATTTCCCCAACCATTGAGCCAGCGGGGAGGGGATGAAAATTTGCAGATGACTGTCCAAAATTTGGATGGCTTTAATGGCATCATTACCGCCCTCAATGTGACCCCCGATAGCAAATATCTGGTGGTGGGAACGGGGGATAATCGCATCAATGTATTAGATACGGTCAGCCAAACGGTGGTGTATTCCCAAATCAGCGAAGTCAACGACTTTAGCAATATTGCCATTAGTCAAGACGGGTCGTTGATGGCGATCGCCGCCGGCAATAATGTGGATTTGCGACGGGTGACCGATGGGGAACGGGTTCAATCCCTGATGGGGCATACGGAAAAAGTTAGTAGTATGGCGTTTAGCCCCGACGGCAAAACGTTAGTCAGTGTCAGTGGTGGCGATCGCACCGTCCGGGTTTGGGAGGTGGAATCGGGAAAATTACTTGCTACCCTAGCGGACAATATTGGCCCCACCACCAGTGTGGTGTTTACCCCCGATGGCCGTCAATTTATTACCGGTGCCATTGGTGGCGATCGAACCATCAAGTTTTGGGACGCTGAAACGTTCGATTTGCTGAAGACTTCAGCTAAACAACCAGGATTTATCAATGGCTTAGCCGTTACTCCAAACGATATCAATTTAGTCGCTGCGGTACGCAATTTCGTCAAGATTTGGGATTTAAGCAGCGGTAAAGAAGTCCATTTCACCAAGGGGCCGAGTCTGGAAATTAACACGATCGCCGTTTCCCCCGATAGCCGCTTAGTGGCCACCGCCAACAAAGAAGGCAACATCATGCTGTTTGAAATTGCCACTGGCAAAATGATTACCACCCTCAACGGCCATAAAGGATGGGTACTCTCTTTAGCCTTTAGTCCCGACGGAGATATCCTCTACAGCGGTGCTGAGGACAAAACCGTCAAAATCTGGCGAGTTCAGGAAAAATAATGTTGGGGTCGGCCCTACGCCTGTAATAACCAAACCCCGGTGCTGGTCACCCCAGAGTCATCGGGTTGTACCCAAAGAAAATGTAGTCCTTTTGCCGTCCGTTGACGCTGGTGAAAAACGGCGGCCGCCGTGGCCATTTCGGGGTCAGCAAACGTTGCCACAATCCAACGATGCATTTCCCCGGTTTTTAGGACTAATCCCCCCGATAGCCGGGGATCATCGGCAATATAGGTGAGGGAGCAGGGGTCTTGTTCGCTCAGCCATTGACCGAGAAACCGAGCCTGACGACCAGCATAAATAACCATGCCCGGAATGGGTAAGTCCGCCGCTAAGCCCAGGTTCACCGGCCATAACGTTTCCGGTAAAAACTGATAGCGCTGGGGGAGGGTCGTCAACGCCGTTTGCAAATCCTGGGCGGCGATCGTCAGAAAACGCCACCGATCTCCCCACAGAGATTCGGGCAAGGGTTGGGGAGGAGGTAAGGGGGACATAGTGTTGGAGAAAGGAACAGGAAACGTTACGTCTGATCAATTAAGCCATAATCACTCGGGTTTGAGCCTGAGAATTTAGCTGGGGTTTGGGCACGACTCGAATTTCCACGTCACTACCAAGGGCATTCAAAAAACGAAACAGGTGTTCAGTGGAAAAATCGGAAAGCTTACCATTTAAGAGAGCAAAGATTTTCGACTGGTCTATCCCCAGAATTTTGGCAGCCTCTGGTTGGGTCAAGTTTTTAGTATTAATTAAATGACTAATCTGTCGAGCCAGTTCTGCTTTAATCAATAATTCATCAGCATTTGCTAATCCTAAATCTGCAAAAACGTTACTGCTACTACGTTTAACCTTCATTTCTTGGGCCATTACTAGACTCCTCTAAACATTTTCATAATACTGTTCATAATGTGTTTTTGCCCGCTTCAAGCGTGCCTCAATGAGAGAAATATCTTGCTTGGCGGTCGCAATACCGTGCTTCGATTTTTTTTGAAAGGCATGTAATACATATAACGCTTTCTCAAATTTGACCGCGTAAACTGTACGATACGTATCCCCATCATAATCCTCTGCAATTTCTAGAACGGACGCGCCCTTAAACCCCTTAAGGGGTTTCACGCTAGAATGCTTTTCGCCGCATTGTGCCAAATAGAGTGCGTATCCCATCGATTGTTGAACCCCCTCGGGGAAGCGCTTGAGGTCATCCAGGGAACTGGCAATCCATTCAACAGGCTTGAGGGGCGGATTCATCGGCCTAACCATGTTGGCTCTAGCATAGTCTGTCAAGTTGATAATCTGGTCGTTGAGGCGGTGCGCCAAGACCCCCAGGGGGACGATAAACAAGCTGGATCACTGTTTTTTCAAAGCCTTCTTGGGGATGATAGGCTGAGTAAACTTATGTTAACCGTAGACCATAGCCCCCAACGGCGACTAATTTTACTTCATCCTATCGTTTGAAATTTATTGAGGAGATCATGTTTAACGTTAAATTCTCTCAACGCCTCCTGGCCTTACTCGCCCTTGGTGGCGCTTTGGTGGTCGGGCTACCGACCCTGAGTTGGGCGGGGGGAAATTCCGGTCTAACGATTTTCAGTGGTGTCGAGCGTCAGGATATTCTGGATTACTATTTACAGTTTGGTGGCCGCCCAGAGCAATGGGACCGTTACAAGCTCTACATCTCCGCCAAGAAAATGACCCAAGGGGCTAAGGTTTTTTATGTTTCCTATCCTGAAAACTTTGATGGTGAGTTTGATATTGAAAAAGTGCGGGTGGAAACAAAAAAACAAGGGAAGCTGGACATCGAAGATGTGGTGTGGGACAAAGAAAGCCGTTTTCTGCAAATTGTCCTCGCTGAACCGGCCCAGGCCAATAGCAAGGTGACCATTACCCTGTCCAACGTTAAAAATCCAACCATGGGAACCTATTATCTGGTGGGGGACGTTTTAGCGTCGGGGGATATTCCTGTGCGACTTTATGTGGGGACGTGGATTGTAGACATTCAACACTAACTATATTGACTATTTTTTAGCTGATTTCCTCTCACTGCCCCACCCCCCTGATTGCTAATGCTTAATACTCACCGTCGCCCCATTTCAGTGTTGTTTCTGGCACTATGGTCGGGGTTAGCCAATCCAGACATAACCGTTGCTCAACCCCCCCGTCCCGTGGACAAAACGGTGGAATGCGAGTTGTTAGTGGTGGGTGGTGGCTTAGCCGGTACCGCCACAGCCTACGAAGCGCTACTGGCGGGCAAAACGGTGTGCATGACGGAATTAACGGATTGGGTGGGAGGGCAATTAACCTCCCAGGGGACGGCGGCATTGGATGAAAAACCGACCCAAACCCAAAAACGGTTTTATCCCCGAGGCTATCTTGACCTGCGGCAGCGGATTAAAGACTTCTACGATGGGGTGCAAAATCCAGGGAATTGCTGGGTAAGTCGTTCATCCTGTTTTTTACCCAAGGACGGGCATCAGATCTTGATGGCCCAGTTAACCCAGGCGGAACGGAAGGGAAAGGGCACGTTAAAATGGTTCTCCTCTACTGTGGTTAAGGAACTAGAGATTCAACCCATTGGTTCAGGGGAACGAATCATGGCGGCGATCGCCATCCAGCACCAACCGGCCCCTGGTGCCCCCTCATTAAATACCAAACCCCTCTCCCAAACCTTTGCGGACAGCTACCGCTACGAAGACTCCGAGCAATTCACCAAAACCCTGATCCAGTTCGTCCCCCCGGCGGCTAGGGAGGGAAAAAAGGCGCAATGGTTAGTGATCGAAGCCACTGAAACCGGTGAGTTGATTGCCCTAGCGGACGTACCTTACCGGGTGGGCGTTGATCCCCGTACATTCCGGGATCCCTCCTCTTCCAGCGTGGACGGTTTTGCCTATTGCACCCAAGGCTTTACCTACACCTTCGCCATGGAAGCCACGGCGACCCCCCAACCCCAACCGGAACCCGACTTTTATCAACGCTATGTGCCCTATTACAGCTTTGACCGGGATATTTTTAACTACGATGCCCTATTTACCTATCGGCGTATTTGGAGTCCTGAGGGCCTAGGTCTTTTTGATGCGTCGCCGCAAAAAGGGGCTAAGAATCGGTTTGGGGTGAGTCCTGGGCAACCGGGGGAAATTTCCATGCAAAATTGGCTGCCTGGTAACGATTACACCCCCGGCACCGCCAAAGATAATTTTATTTACACCCGCGATCAACTCCAACACACGGGACAACTGCAACCGGGGCAATGGCAGGGGGGACTCCGGATAGACAGTCTCGAAAATGCTGAGGAAATTGCCCTGGGCTTTTACCACTGGTTAACAGCGGGAACCACCGATGCCAAATTGGGGGACGACCAGAAACACCCCAATCCCAACGCGATTTTACTCACGGGCTTAGAGAGTCCGATGGGGACGGCCCATGGTTTATCGAAATTTCCCTACATTCGGGAAGGACGGCGAATTATTGGCCGACCAGATTTCATTTATCCCCAAGGATTTGTCATTAACGAAACCGATATTTCCCGCCAAACCTTCAAGGATGACTATTACCGGCAAAATTTATCCCCCCGGGACTATCGACGGTTGCATGCAGCGATCACCGGCGTTGATGGCTTAGACATCTTGGATGGGACTCGCTCCCCGGATGACGTACCCCGGCAACCCCGGGCCACCATTTATCCCGATTCCGTGGGCATCGGCCATTACAATATTGACTTCCATCCCTGTTATTTGGAATATCCGGTGGAAAAACCCGGCAACATTGAGCGTCCCGGGGAACGCCAGGCCCATACCCCCTCCTACCCCTTCCAAATTCCGTTGCGGTCCATGGTTCCCCAACGCATCGACAATTTACTGGTGGTGGGAAAAAGCATTGCCACTAGCCACATTGCCGCCGCCGCCTATCGCGTCCATTCCTTTGAATGGTCATCGGGGGCCGCCGCCGGGGTGACCGCTGCCGATGCACTCCAGAAGGATTATTTGCCCTATGAGTTGGTCAATCAAATTCCCGTCACAGCGGATCAACGGTTGTTGCAACTCCGTCAACGCATTGAATCCACTCAAAATCCAACTGCTTTCCCCGATACGTCGATTTTTACGAGCTTTGACGATTGGCAGTAATCACACAGAAATCCTCAGGGTTAAGACATTGGGGTTAGGCCCCTAAATCCACCGCAATACGATGGGCACAGGCAAACCCGGAAAAGGCCACTGCATTAAGTCCTTGCCCCGGAAAGGTACTATCCCCCACGCAATACAGTCCGGGGATAGCAGTACGGTTAAAGGGCATGGGTAATAATCCCGGTAATTTTCGGCGGGGAATGGGGCCATAGGTGCCATTTTGACGCCCTAAAAAGCGACGATGGGTGCGGGGGGTTCCCACTTCTTGGTAGTCCAGGGCGTCGTGGATGCCAGGAAAAATTCTTTCTAGGCGATCAATTAACTGGCCGGCGGCCGCTTCTTTTTGCTGTTGATAATCTTTAGGGGAAAGATCCTGCCAGTTCGCTAGCCAACTGGGGGTAAAGGTATGGATGATGTGATGACCGGGAGGGGCCAAGCTGGGATCTAATAGGGTGGGGATGGAAACAAAAATGGTGCCCTGCTCTTTTTCTAAATCGTCCCAGTTTTCCAGCAAAATATGGTGGCACTCGGTTCCAGCGGGCAATAAATCAGCCTTAACGCCTAAATGTAAACTCAAAAAACTGGGGGATTGCTGATAACGACCTTGCCAACGCTGCTCTTTGGGGGGTAAAGCGTTAGGGGTTAATAATTTTTCAAAGGTGTCCCAACGGGTGGCATTGGAAACAATGCGGCGGGCATAGAGTTTTTCCCCGTTGGCCAATTGCACCCCGATCGCCGTTTTACCTTGTTGGAGAATTTGGGTCACCCGGGACTGATAACGAATTTCTCCCCCGGCCTTTTCTAACCCTGTGACTAAACTTTCGGCGATTTTTCCCACCCCGCCCTTGGGATAATTAATGCCCCCATAGTGGCGATCGGAAAAGACCATCCCCGCATTAATCATCGGCGTTAGATCCGCTGGCACCACCGACCAGCAGTAACATTCCATGTCAATAAATTTGAGTAAGGCGGGATCATGAATGTAGCGTCGGGCAATATCCCCCACATTTTGCGGTAAATATTTGACTAACCCTAAACAGGCTCCTGGATGCTGGAAAAAGACCCGCAGCAGATACCGGGGTTCCTCCAACGAGAGTAACTCCATGGCATTGAGGCAATTAAACACCTGCCAACATTCGTCATAAAATTGACGGATTCCTTGGGCTTCGTGGGGAAATTTAGCGATTAACGCCTCTAAAAACTGTTCATAATCCCGATGAACTTTGAGATCTAGATCCCCCGGCAAATGGTAATGAATTTGCACCGGATCCGGTAGGGTTTCCAGGGATTGCCCCACGGCGGCCAGGGCCCGGGTTAACAAATTGGTTGTCCCCCGATCGCCAAAGCCAAAAATCATCGAAGCCCCCACATCGAAGCGGTAACCCTCCCGCTCAAAATACCCCGCACTCCCCCCGGGAATTAGGTAACTTTCCAACACCAACACCTGCAAACCTTTAGACGCTAACTGAGTGGCAGTCACCAAACCGCCAATGCCAGCACCAATCACAATTACGTCATATTCCGAGGAAGCGGTCATTTCTATACTTTTATTCAACAACAGTAATGCCTTGCCAATTACTTAGTTTAGGGCGTGACGGCAAAAAAAACAGGGAGTCCCCGTTGCCGAGTCACCCCCTACTGAATCCTTGAGAAGAGAACACTGTGTCAATGACTATACCCCCTAATGAGAAAGAGTGTCAACACTAATGAAAATTATTTTCATTTATTGGGGCAGGAGGGCGATCGCCGTTTTTTCACAGATCCTGGAAAATCTCATTAACCGTTAACGCCAACTGGGGAAACGTGGGGGACTGGATCGCTAGGGTTTCCTTGAAATTGCCCACTTCCCGATAAACACCAGACACCAACTCTAAAACCAAAACCGTTTGGGTTTGGGGATCCACCAGCCAATATTCGGGAATGCCCCCCGCTTGATATTGTTGGCGCTTGGCCACATAATCTCGCTCCCGCTGTAACTCCCCAGGACTCACCACTTCCACCACCAATAGGGGCGGCAGCATGGATAAACGAATGGTGTTGCGTTTCGTGAGTTGGGTAATATGATCTTCCCGAATGATGGTTAAATCGGGAAAACGATTTTTGGGTTCCCCATGTACTTCCAACTCCAACCCGTTTCCCCCCACCCGCCGGTAACCGACAATCTCAGCAAATTTAAGCAGTAAGAATGTGGCAATTTGGAAATTTAATCCCGATTCCGTCGGCACAGCAACTAATTCTCCATTAAACAATTCATAGAGTTGGTCAGTGTCGTCTTCATAGGTGAGATATTCCTCAAAGCTATTAAAGGGGGGTTGAAGCGCCAGCATAAGCGACTGTTTTTGACAATAATTTGGCTTTATTTTAACGATTTTTTGGCGATCGCCAGACGATTTCCTTGAGACCCTAGGAAACCACGAAGTTAACCAATTTCCCTGGCACCACGATTACTTTTTTGATGGTTTTCCCTTGAAGATGCTTTTGCCCCAGTTCGGAATGGCGGGCCAGGTCTTCCAGTTGTGCTTTATCCGCACTGGCCGGAACGGCGATCGTGCCCCGGGTTTTACCCATAATCTGAATCACCAGGGTAATTTCATCCACCACCAATGCCTCGGGATCAAACTGCAACCAAGGTCGGCGATGGATCGAGTCGTCATGACCCAACTGCTGCCACAACTCGTCCGCCAAATGGGGGGCAAAGGGGGCTAATAACTGCAACAGGGCTTCAATGCCTTCTTGGTAAACTGGGGAACCTAAGCAATCCGCTGCCCCCAAGGCGTTACTCAGTTTCATTAATTCGGAAATGGCGGTATTAAATTGATAGTCCCCGTCGAGGTCTTCACTGATATCCTTAATGGCGGTGTGAATGGCTCGCCGTAAGTCCTTTTCCGGTTTGGTGAGGGGATTATTGCCTGCCAAGGTCGCCGGACGGTTGTCGATATATTCCGTTACCAAACGCCAGACTCGATTGAGAAAGCGAAATTGCCCCTCCACATCCGCATCATCCCATTCCAAGTCTTTTTCCGGCGGGGCTTTGAACAAAATAAACATCCGGGCCGTATCTGCCCCATATTTCGCTAACACTTCCTGGGGATCCACACCATTGAATTTAGACTTGGACATTTTTTCGTAAAACACTTTTAGCGGTTCCCCACTGTCGGGATCCTTAGGCTCAGCAGGATCAATGACTAACTGTCCTGTTTTCGGATCCCGGGCCGGCACATACTTGCCAGTGGTAGGATTTTTGTAGGTAATGCCCTGTACCATCCCCTGGGTTAACAATTTCTGGAACGGTTCCGTGATGTTGATTAATTGGCGATCTGCTAACACTTTGGTGAAAAAGCGGGAATAGAGCAAATGCAAAATGGCGTGTTCAATGCCCCCCACATATTGATCCACCGGCAACCAATGGTTAACTTTCTCTGAGGCAAAGGGTAATTCTGTATTTTTCGCATCGGCATAACGCAAAAAATACCACGACGAATCAATAAACGTATCCATCGTGTCCGTTTCCCGGTGGGCCGGTTTACCACAACTAGGACAGGGCACGGTGATCCAATCCGTTAATTTGGCCAGGGGAGAGGGGCCTCGCCCGGAAAATTCCACCGTATCGGGTAACTGCACTGGTAAATCCTGAGACGGAACAGGCACCGCCCCACAGTCTTCGCAATGAATAATGGGAATCGGGCAGCCCCAATAGCGTTGGCGGGAAATCAGCCAATCCCTGAGACGATACTGTACCCGGGCTTTACCGTAACCCTGATTTTCGGCGTGACGAATAATCGCTTGTTTGGCCTTAGGGGAGGCCATCCCCGTGAATTGACCAGAATTCACTAGCGTACCGGCGTCGGTATAGGCCGCCGTTAGCTGGATATCCGCGTTGTCGGCATCATCGGGAAGAATGACCACCTTAATCGGCAACTGGTTATCCTGGGCAAATTTGAAGTCCCGTTGATCATGGGCTGGCACCCCCATCACCGCCCCTGTCCCGTATTCATACAAAACGTAATCAGCAATTAAAATGGGGATTTCTGCCCCGTTAAAAGGATTTATAGCAATCCCCCCGGTTTTTATCCCCCGTTTGGGTTTATCTTCAGCGGTTCGTTCAATTTCACTTTCTTTGGCCACCATCTCCCTAAAGGCATCCACCGCGGCCCGTTGGTCCGGCGTTGTGACTACCTGGGTTAAGGGATGTTCCGGGGCTAATACGACGTAAGTCACCCCAAAGACCGTATCGGGTCGGGTGGTAAAGACAGCGATGGTTTCTGTACTATCTTTGACGGGAAATTCTAAATAGGCCCCCACAGATTTGCCAATCCAATTGGCCTGCATGGTTTTCACCCGATCCGGCCAGCCGGTTAATTGCTCCAAGTCATTGAGCAATGCTTCTGCATAATCGGTAATTTTCAAAAACCATTGCCGCAATAATTTGCGCTCCACCATTGCCCCCGATCGCCAGGAACGCCCCTCACTGTCCACCTGTTCATTGGCCAACACAGTTTGATCAATGGGGTCCCAATTCACCGTGGCCTCTTTTTGGTAAGCCAACCCCGCCTCAAAAAAGTGTAAAAATAACCATTGGGTCCAGCGGTAATAGTCCGGGGAACAAGTCGCCACCTCCCGCTCCCAATCAATGGATAGCCCCAACTGTTGCAACTGGGTTCGCATCTGGGCAATATTTTTTTCCGTCCATTCCCGGGGAGGAATGCCCCGTTCGATCGCCGCATTTTCCGCCGGTAGGCCAAAGGCATCCCAACCCATGGGGTGAAGCACGTCATAACCCTGCATCCGTTTGACCCGGGCGATGACATCGGTAATGGTGTAGTTGCGGACATGGCCCATGTGTAAATTTCCCGAAGGATAGGGAAACATGGACAAGGCATAAAATTTGGGGCGATTGCCGTCCGTCGGGGTCCGATCCAGCCCCTGCTCAGTCCAGACCTTTTGCCATTTTGCTTCGATCTCAGCGGGATGATAGGAAGATGCCACGACGAAACTTGCTCCTCAAAAAATTGTCACAAAAAATAACACGGCATCCCATTGTAACCCGTGTTATTACAGGAAAAACCATCCTGATCAAAAGACCAGAATGGTAAATAGTCTTCACTTATGGCAACGGATTGTTGTTTATTGCTTTGCTGTCGGCTACTGTCTCACAAGAGACAATACCGGAATCTCTACACACCCAAGTGTTTTTCAGCCCATTGATTAAACACGATCCGTTGTCAGCGGCGATAACAATTAAGCCTTTAATTTTGTTGAGCCTAATACAAGCCTCAAGGATGACTATTGATGGTTCCCAAAACCTGCTAAGCTTTAATTTATCAACGGCTTGCTACTGCCACAGGGGTTTTCGTCGCGGGGGCGGGGAGTTGATAATCCCGTAAACTGGGAAAGAGAAAATGATTCTCTTCAACATATTGGGCCCCGAATAAACCCTTCTCAGCCCAAAAATACCGATCAGTGGTGTGCTCATTTCGTTTTACAATAAGCAAAGCAGGCGGTTGAATCCCATTAGACTGAATATAACGACGAGCCGCCGTTACAGGCTTGTCTTCACCACTCTCAATATTGAATTGGGGGACAAGTTCCAAAATCTTACGACCTTCTTGACGACGACGACTTTTCCGTTTACGTTTGCGTGCCAACCCAGTTACCTCCTATTTCAGCGATATGCTGTAATGATAGTTACAAAAGCCGTGTCGATTATATCCGTTCTATTCCTAAAGATCAACCCCCTGGAAGGCTTGATTTTTCTGGCTGTTCCGTGGTGACAACCGTTGTGGGTTGGGGGATTCAGGGAAAATTACGTTGAGATCCTCTGACAAAGATGGGGATTATTTTTTAATATTTCTTAAGGTTTTTCTTCTTCCTGATTGTTTATAATGCCTGGCTCTCTCTCGCCGATCTATGCCCCCAGTGCCGCGTTAATTGCGTTGTGTCAGTCTCAAATTCGGCTTTTGCAACAGGGGTTGCAGGTGGATTGGTGTGGTGTGTACTTGACTCAGGGAGAGACGGAACGACTAACCTTATTGGCGGTTTCCCAATCCCCAGCGGAGCGTCCTCAGGATAAGCGTGGGCTTACTAGCGCCCCCCACAGAGAAACCGCCATTGTGGCCGACGAGGTTGCCCTGTCCCCCCACCGGAGTGCTTTATCCCAGGGCGGAAGCGGGGGATCCCCCCTCCAGGATGCCCCCCCCTTTGATCCCGATAAGCGTTTAGTTTTACCGTTAATTTATGAGGAAGAGGTTATCGGACTCTTGGTGGTAGACCGGAGCTATCCTCCTTGGCAGTCGGCGGAACTGAGTCAGTTGGAGGCGATCGCCAATTCCTTAGCCATTGCCTGTTTACTCGATCAACAACAGGATTGGTATCGGGGGGCCTGGGAACAGCAACTCCAGCAACGGCGGTGGGAACAGCAACATTGGGCGGATTTACTACACCAGCTTCGTAATCCCCTAACAGCGCTGAAAACATTTAGTAAATTACTGTTGCGGCGGTGGCAGGGGGATGAGAAAGGCCAGCAGGTCGTTGAAGGCATTGTGCGGGAGGGGGAACACCTGCAGGCGTTGATGCAGGAATTTGAAGCCAGCCAAGGGAGACGGCAACAGGCGTTATTGCCCGGTGAAGTCGCCCTGTCCGCATTACCCCCAGCGCCGGATTCCAGCGCGTCCTTCCCCCTCACGGATCTGCCCCTATTGACAGTACTCAATCCCATTGTGGTGGCGGAGCAGGCGATCGCCGAAGAAAAAGGCATTCAGTTAGTGAACCAACTGCCCCCAGCGTTCCCCCTGGTCAAAGGCAATGGGACCGCTTTGCGGGAAATCTTTAGTAATTTGCTCGATAATGCGGTGAAATATACGCCCACCGGGGGCGCGGTTTATCTCACCCAGCCGAATCCCCCGGATCATTCTCCCCATTGGGTCGGAGTGGCGATCGCCGATAC
>JAYKHU010000254.1:0-4829 GCA_035285105.1 Synechocystis sp. | reverse complement strand
TGTCTGAATCCCCGACGAACGTAGGCGCATCCTGGCCTTAATCAATCAGAATATCTTCCCCACTATCACTTTGTTCCGCTTCCCATTCCACATTGGGCATGGATTCAAAGGCTTGGCGCACATGGTTTTCCCACAGACTCCGCATTTTGGCTAAGTAGGGATCCCCCAAGCGGAGTTTTAATTTATGGCGCACGGTAAAGCTATTGGCTTCCACCATGACTAAATTGATGGGGGGCCCCACGGAAATGTTCGATTTCATGGTGGAATCGATGGATAGCAGGGCACATTTGGCCATGGCATCGAGGGGGGTATCGTAGGTGATGGTACGGTCTAACAACGGTTTGCCGTATTTGGTTTCACCAATCTGCAAAAAGGGGGTTTCTTTGGTGGCTTGAATGAAATTGCCCTGGGGATAGATTAAATACAGTTGTTGGGATTCCCCTTGAATTTGGCCACCGACTAAAAAATTACACTGAAAATCAATCTTATCTTTCTCCAGCCAGGGGCGATCGCGATCCTGAATTTGGCGGATTTTAGCCCCAATATAGGTGGCCACATCGTACATTGTCGGCAAATTGTGTAGATGAACCCCTTCGTCGAGGTGAATATCGCGGGAAATTTGATGGAGCACCGCCTGGGTCACCGATAAATTACCGGAGCTACAGAGCAATAATACCCGATCGCCATGGCGGGAAAAGTCAAATAATTTCCGGTAGGCCGATGTGTAATCAACCCCCGCATTTGTCCGCGAGTCGGCCCCAATTACCATGCCAAACCGATTAATTAGCCCCAAACAATAGGTCATAGTCCCCTTATCAATAGTGAGAATGATCAAATGGCTAACGTTAAGTTAGCGTTGATTGAGCAAAAATCCTAGGGTTGATCGAAATTACGCAACCAATTAACGATATCAGCAGCGGTGGTTTGGGAGTCTTGCAGTTGGAAATAGGGCAACGTCACAATGCCCGAGGGCGGTGACAGGCTCAACACGGCGATCGCCCCTTGAAAGGTGGTTAGGTGCTCCAATAATGCCTCCCATCCGGCGGGGGGATCGTCCTGGGATAACTCCTCAAACAACAACAGACGGGGGGGATCTGCCTGGCGCTGGAGTTGATGCCAATAGAGCCGTAACTTCGAGAGGGTGTCAGGAATCCCACTGACAAATTCGGGACATCCTTGACAAAGCATTTGATCGTAAATATCAATGCTAGGGGTGTCGGGGCTGAGGAATTGGCGGGTATTGATCCAGATAACCTGATACTGGGCGAGGGGATCGTCTTCGCTTTTGAGGGTCTGGTCTAGTAGGTAATGGAAGAAAGAGCGTTGTTTCGCCCGGCGGCCGGGTAGGGTGGTGCCTGCCCCTCCCAGGGGTCGTTGATGCCAGGCTTGGTAAAAATCGGCGTAGGACAATTGATGGGCACAATACCAAAATAATTGCCAGTCTCCCCTGTGGTTCTCCCCCCGGGGATGGGTGCAAAATTCCCGCAGTTGATAAACCGCCGTAATCAATAGTTTGTTGGGTAGGGTCGTGACTAACGCCTGGGCCACCTCTTGGCGGAGTCGGTCTTCGAGGGGTTGGCGCATCAGTCCCAGTAGGGTTTGGGCCACTTCCTTATTGTTTTGACCAATTTTAGCTAACGCCTTCACCACAACCCGTAGGGTATCCCCATCGGTGCCAGGGCTTAACGTGGTGCGAATGAGGGCGGCCATGGCGGCCGGGTTATTTTTCCCCGCTAACCCTAAATGTTGGGCGGCGGCCTGGCGCACGTTTTTGTTTTGGCTATTGTGTAGCAGATTGATCAAGACCATCAGTGCCGACAAGTTGCCCGGATCAATGGTGGCTAAACTGGTGGCCGCCTGCCGTTGGGCATATTCATCCTCTCCCTGTTTCAGTAACCGTAACAGCGTATTGATGGCAACAGGATTACCCGGGTCGAGACGGCCGAGCATTTCTGCCCAGGCTTGTAGGTGGTCGCTCTCCGGCGCATTTTCGAGCAAATACTCGAGGGATTTTTGCAAAACGCCATTACTCGGATCAATTTTGAGCAGGGCCTGGATGGTTTCATTGAGGAGCCAGTCCGTTTCTTCGCTATGGTCTAGCACGGTGGTGGCTGCCAAGAGGTCGGCTAAAGCGGTGATCGCCGCTGGTTGTTCCTTACCAATTTTGGCCAGACTACTCACCGCCAGCCAACGCACAAACATGTCTTCATCGGGGTTTAACAACGCCGCCAGACAGTTGAACACCATAGGGGAGGGGGCAGAGACTTCGCCGAGGCTAAAAATGGCTTGTTTGCGAATCTCGAGGGATTTATCCCCCTGGGTGTGACGCTGGAGTACTGATAGGGCCGTGGGATTACCCGGATCAATTTTTTCGAGGCTTTCGGCCAGTTGGCACCGGAACGGCCCTTCGGGATAAATCCGTAACCGCTGCAACAGAGTCGCCACCACTAAACCGTCATCCTGGGCGATCGCCTCCAGACATTGCAACGTTTGACGATGGTGCAGCACCGATAAATCCTGGCTCAGTAAGCTCAGGAGCGCTTGAATGGCGGCCCCATTGCCCACCGCACACCGACTTAACGCAGCAAGGGCGCGGCTGTAAGTGTCTTGCCCCGGTTTCAGGGCCGCCAGAAGGGGCTGAATAGCTGCATCGGCATTGGGTTGGAGGGTGGCTAGGGTTTCGGCAATGGTAAACCGGGATAGTTCCGTGGCGTGACGCTCTAATTCCCCCTCTAAAACGGGAATGGTTGAGGGTTGATGGTGCCCCCACTGACACAGCCACTGACAACATTGCTGATAAACGGCATCATTATTGGTGCGTTTTAGGGTAGACAACAGTTCATGGATCACCAGGGGACGGGAAGTTTGTTCTAGCAACTGGGTCGCCCAATGGTGGAGCGTCGGGCTTGCTTTAGTATGGGGAAGGCTCAAGTTCAACAATTTTTGGACAATGGTGTCACCATGGGGACAGTCCGGCACCTCCTGTAATGCTAGGGTCGCCTCTCGGAATGCCCGCCAACCATAGAAATTTTCGGGGCTACAGCGGTCATCAAAATCCAACAGGGCTTCGATAAATTCAGTTTTATGCTGCAATTCGATATCCGATCTCCCTAACCAAAAGCGGATAACCGGCTGCCATTCCGCCTCAAAAATCCGGTAATGGTGCTGATAAACGTCCAAGAAAAATCGCCAATCGGCGATCGCCAGAGCAGTAAAGTAATCCCGGAAAGAACGGTCAAAAAAACCATAACCCCGTTCCCAGGCCCCTTTACGCACCAGCCCCCGGGGAATGAGCCATTCCAACTGCAACGCCAACCGGAGGGAGGCAGACTGCTTGCCAAAAATATTTTCCACATCTCCCTGGGATAGGGGTTGATGATCCGGGTGGTGATTGATCAACATTTGTTTGCCCAATTCCCCTAACAAACGATTAATGTCCGTCCGTTGGGAGACCGTTGTGGCGCACAGTTCAGTTTTCCATTGATAAAAGGCCTCCACCAACTCCCGATACAGCCCCGCACTGGTTTGGGGGAACTGACTGGGGCGATGCTGCCAAAAACGACAACAGAGGATGAGGCGAATGGGGGAAATTAAATACTCCCGTAGTGGCTCCGCCAGGGGGCTAGCCAACGTCCGACAGAGGGATAGAACTAAATCATCGTCTCCGTGTTTCTCTTTGGCACTGGCAGCGGCGGACGAGTCCCCCCCGAGACAGTCGGCGATCGCCATTTCCACATCCTGGGGATAAACAAAATGCTGGGTCTGGTAAAGGGCAAAGCCCGCCAAGCCCTTGGCGTCACTGCGACGGGTTTCTTCCCGACAACTGACCATCACATTTAGCCCCGTCAGCCCTGACAGAGATGTCTTCAACCACGACAACGGCCCCTTTGTCCCAACCCCTTCGTTGGTATCACAAATTAGATAGTCCATCCCGTCCGCAAATAACCAAAACAGCCCCGCTTCCATCCCCGCTTCCAGGGCGGCTTGCCAGGTGGCCAGGGGTAAGGGGGGATGCTCCTCGGCCGCCTGCTCTAGCCAGGGTCCCAACAAGTACTCTTTAACTGTTATCTCTTTCAGTTGGGACGGACTTACCCAAATTGGGAGGCCGGTCCCCGTTCCCGCTTGGTAGCGACGAAGCAGTTCCCGGGCACAATGCTGGAGAAACAAGGTTTTGCCCGAGCCGGCCTCCCCAAAAATACCGAGACGACGGCCCCGTCCATTGGTGCTATCCCACTGCCCGACCGCATCCAGTAACCCACTGGGACTATAACTTTGGGAGCTAGACTCCGCCGTCTTTGTTTTGACCGTTGAAAACACCTTGAGGGTTTTAGGTACGATCGCCCCTTGATTTAAAACGACTTCTGGCTGGGTATTGACAGAGGTGCAAGGTAAAAACCGGTCTAAGAGGGATCGGCAAACCTCCAGCCAATCGGGCGCTTGAGATGAGGCATCGCGACCATTAATTGTCCCTGACAAACTGGAGGAGTGAGACATGGTGATTGCCGAAAAGGTCATTGACACCTCCCTCGCCTGAAGGCGATGGATTCCTGCTTCACTGGGTTTGTCTAGTTGCAAGTCATCGGTTCGGCTAAGCTCACCGGCATCCTCTGTCTTGAAACCCCGTCCAGATTCCCCTCTACAGGCATCTAGTTTTATGTCAACGATGTGCCCCACCGCCGACAAAACAAATCTGATTTATGTTTAGATTTTCTCAATCCCAGACTATGACGCCCCTGCGTTCAGGTATTTCCTTTTGGTCGTGCATTCTGGATGGCGAGAACCACCAACCTTGCCTCTCGTGGCACACTTGGGTGCGTGGGCAATTTCAT
>JAYKHU010000253.1:0-7377 GCA_035285105.1 Synechocystis sp. | reverse complement strand
GGGGGGTAGTGGATACCCGTAATCCCAAAAAGCCGTTGAGCACCAACGTCGCCATCACGGGACGAACCTTTGAAGGCAAGCTTTCGACCCATACCTTTACCCTGGGGGATGAGACGAGTATGGCAGCTAATGTGTGTGGCCCAGCTTTTGGCTATTTGAAGGCGGGTTATAGCTTGCATCAACGGGGGGTGATGGGATTATTAACCGCCGCCAATGTGATGCCTCAATTTGTTCGGTAATTTCATCAGTGGGACAGAACAGTGTTGACAAGCCCAAAACATCAAGGTCGGTGGATTAATCCTAGTAGTCTATTAAGACTGGGACTGGGGGTTAGCCTAATGGGGGGATTGGGGAGCGCTCACCCTTTGCCAGAGCGTTTTGCTGGCTTGTCCCCTGCTGTCGTTGCTCAAACCCTGCCGGGGGGGATCAGCTTTTTTTCGGTTCCGCCGTTGTTAACGGACAGTGCTACCACGTTCGATGGGGTGTCTGTGCCCACACCAAAGTATTACTTCACGATCGCCGTGCCGGATAATGCGGGGGCTGATCTAGCGAAAGTGGAGGTCCAACGTCAAGATAGTCCGGATCCCATTGAATTTCTCCCAGAACGTACCGGGGCGTTTGAGGGCGATCGCCAAAATTTGGGCCAGCCGATTCCCTTGCAAACAACGCTCTGGGATCCCAATACCGGGCGCTTAGTTGTTAACTTTGCGGAACCCGTTTCCCCCGGCAAAACTGTTACTATCCGCTTAGTTCCCATTCAAAATCCCGATGTCCCCGGCGTTTATCAATTTCGGCTCTTTGCGATTCCCGCGGGGGCAAATGCCCAGTCTATGGATCTTGGCGTTGCTCGCTTTCAGTTTTATCGGGGAATTTTCTAAACCGTAAAAGAGGGTAGCCAGTTGGCAAGGGGGTAAAGTAGGTACTCCAAGAAAAAGAGTTTCCAAATAAATTGGTAAAAACTGGCGATCGCCGCTTTATCTTCGAGGTTAACGTCCTGACTGCGCCACCACAGTAGGGCGAGGAGGAACCCATGGGAACCGAGAAAAATGGGTAAATTCAACGGCACGGGGGTGAGTAAACTCCACCCCATAATGCCCACGTAACAGGCACTCAGTAACCAGCGGGTGCCGGTAAAGACTTTGGCTTTGCCCACTTGTAGGGTCAGGGTTTGAATTTTGAATTGCCGATCGCCTTCCATATCTGGCACGTCTTTAAAAACGGCGATCGCCACACTAAACACCAGAATAAACAGGGTTAACGCCCAAATCCGGGGGGATAATTGGGCTTGATGATTAAAAGCCTGGCTAAAAAATAGAAATAAGCCGAGATTCACCACCATGCCCCGCACTGCCAAAATACACAGAGCCGCTAGCAGGGAAAAACGCTTTAAACGTAGGGGGGGAACCGAATAGGCGGTGCCGATCAACAAACTAATGCCCACCGTTAGCCCCAACCAGGTTCCCAACCCCACGGCGATCGCCAACGCGAAGATGCCACAAATGCCCACTATCCAACGCCCCTGGGTCAGGGAAAAATCACCATTGGCTAACGGTAAATGGGGTTTATTAATGCGGTCAATGTCCACATCCCATAGCTGATTTAGCCCGACAATGTACACATTTCCCAAGAGACAGGCCCCCCAGGCTCCCAAACCGAGCCATACTGTCGAGACGATGGGGGGATTGGTCATAGCCCAAGCCAAATAATAAACGGCCCACACACTTAAGCTTGTGCCGATAATTGTATGGGGACGGGAAAAGCGCCAAAAGGCCTGGAGAGTGGTGATCACAATTTAAGGTCTCAGCCATGGGTTTCTTGAAGTGTATCAAAACTTATCTCTAGGAGGGGATGGAAACTGTGGGGGATAGGCGGGAAAATCAGGAAAGCTTTAACCAATAAAGCTCGGTAAAATATTGAAAACCCTAAATTGTTAAGCCGACATTGAATGTCATCATCAACCCCTAGATTCTCAACTCAGCCTTCCCTGTTTCAGCCAGAACGATTTTTGATCCTGGTGGTGGACGATATTCGCTCCAATATTCAACTGATTACGGAATTATTAGAAGATGTGGGGTATTCCACGACGTTCGTGACCTCTGGGGCGGAAGCGCTAGAGCGGGTTAACCAAGCTAAACCGGACTTAATTTTGTTGGATTTGATGATGCCAGAAATGGACGGTCTCGAAGTCTGCGATCGCCTCAAGCAAGACCCCAGTACGTTCAACATTCCCATTATTTTTCTGACCGCCAGTAATGAAAAGCATCATTTACTGCAAGCCTTTGCTAAAGGGGCCGTGGACTATGTGACCAAACCCTTTAATCCACCGGAGTTATTAGCACGGGTTAAAACCCACCTAGAACTGAAACATACCCGCGATAGTTTGCACCATGCGCTACGGGAACAACAGCAAGCCGAGGCGGAATTACGGGCCGCCAGTCGCGTCCTCCATACCACCACCAGCCGTTTAAGTACTCTGATCGAAAATCTAAAAGTGGGGGTTTTGATGACCAATGCCCAGGGGGAAATTGTGGTGATTAACCCCGAGTTTTGTCGGTTATTTAAGCTTTCCTTTAAGGACTTATCATCCTACCGTGCTTTGCGTGATCGCCTCATTGGCGCTAGTTTAGCGTCCATTTCCTTACGAATTAATCCGCTTTTCTGTCAACAACAACGTCTGACCCATTCCTTGGAAACTCGCACCGATGCCATTCCCAGCACCCCTGAAGAACTGTTCCTACGGGATGATCGCATTCTAGAGCGATACTATGTGCCGGTGTTATTAGATGACGAGTCCACCGGGCATCTCTGGTTGTATCGGGATATCAGTCAACAAAAGCACGTGGAGCAGAGTTTAGAAGAGGAACGCCTCCTCCGGCAACAACTGAGTCGTTAATCTGCAACGCTAAATCGCCCTTCTCCCCCCATTCCTCATTCATTCGTTTCCCTCAAGATCCTAATTATTCCCATGTCCCATTCCCATCCTTCGGCGATCGCCCGCATCTTAGACGCCAACCTTAACCGTGCCAGGGAGGGATTACGCACCGTGGAAGAGTGGTGCCGGTTTGGTTTAGAAAACCGAGCGTTATCGGAACAATGTAAAAATTTACGGCAAACATTGGTTCAATGGCACCACAGCGATCTCAAAATGGCCCGTAATACCCCCGACGATGTGGGTACCCAATTAACCCATCCCCAGGAACGCCAACGGCAGAGTCCCCAAGCCCTGATCCATGCCAATCTAGGCCGGGTACAGGAGGCCCTGCGAGTGTTGGAAGAATACGGCAAGCTCCATGAACCGGAGATGGGGGCGAGTTGTAAACAACTCCGCTATCAGGTTTATGCCCTCGAAAGTCAATTACTCCACCAATCCCGCCTTCAACAGTTACAAAGTATTCCCCTCTATCTGGTGACCTCCCCGGTGACGAATTTAGTGGACATTGTGGAAGCTGCCTTAAAAGGGGGGTTACGGCTAGTGCAGTACCGTGACAAAGATACCGATGATTGCCTCCGTTGGCAGCGGGCCCAGCAATTACAACAGCTTTGTCAACGTTATGACGCCTTATTTCTAGTCAATGATCGGGTGGACTTGGCCTTGGCGGTCAATGCAGACGGTGTCCATTTAGGACAACAGGATATGCCGATCGCCGTGGCCCGCCAATTATTGGGCCCTCAGAAAATCATCGGCCGTTCCACCACGAACCCCGAAGAAATGCAACGGGCGATCGCCGAGGGGGCTGATTACATTGGTGTTGGCCCCGTTTATGCCACCCCAACCAAAGCGGGAAAAGCCCCCGCCGGGCTAGAGTACGTGCAATATGCGGCGACCCATGCCACCGTCCCGTGGTTTGCCATTGGGGGCATTGATCCCTCGAATTTACCCGATGTTATTCATGCGGGGGGCAGGAAAGTGGCGATCGTGCGGGCAATTATGGAAGCGGACGATCCCCAGGGGATGACTACCCAGCTACTCGGGCAATTTACTGCCATTTAGACGCCTATCTGTAGAAACGGGGAAAGACTTAACCCTGGTTAAACTCAAACAATAGCCAGATGCCTACCCCCAGCCCCAGACCATTGGGAATCCAGGCGGCCAACAGGGGGGTCAGTAAGCCGGCAATCCCCAAACTACCGGCGAAAAAGGTCAGCACATAATAGGAAAACACGATCGCCACACTGAGACCAAACCCCGTTGCCCGACTCAGACGCTGGGGGCGGGAACCGATCGCCGACCCTACCAGACAAAACACAATACACACAAAGGGAAAGGCTAGTTTCTGGGCGGTTCTCACTTCAAAAAAGGTTAGCTTTTTTTGATCGCCAATTAATCTCAAAATATCCATATATTGCCTTGCTTCGGCGATCGTCATCTCATAGGGATCCCGCCCTTGACGGGCAAACTCAAACGCGGCTTTGGGTAAATGAACCGGGCGATGGTGAAACGGGATCGCATCTTGATAGGCGGCACTACTGGTGAGCTGATACAGGGTACCGTTAAAAAAATTCCATTGATTAGCTTCACTATTCCAGGTGGCGTTCTCAGACAAAATAATTTGACGCAAACGATTATCCGACCATTTTAAAACGGTTAAATTTTGCATTTCCTGGCCGTTAAACTGCTCGGCATACACCAAACTTTTTAGTCGTTTGACTGTCTGACCACTATCTAAGGTCAGGGTTTCAAACTCAGGGTAAAAAATATCACGGTTTTGCCAAAAACGATGTTCCTCATTAATGGAGTTGACCAAAATACTGGTGGCACGGTAATTGGCGGTCGGCACAACCCACTCACTTAATAAAAACGTCCAGCCTGTGACGATTAAACTCAATAAAATAGCCGGTAAAACAATGCGATATAAACTAACCCCACAACTCCGTAGAGCAATCAATTCACTGTCTCCCCCTAGGCGCCCAAAGGTGATGATGGTGGCGAGCATCACGGAAATGGGTAACGCATAGGTGAGAAATTCTGGTAACTTTAGCAGTAATATTTCCGCTGCACTGAAAACTGGTAAATTCTTTTCAACAATTTTATTGGCTAAATCCGACAAATACCCGATCGCCAACCCCAAACTGGCCACAATGCCCACACTGAATAAAAAGGGGGGAATCAGTTGACCAGCAATATACCGATCCATCAGGGAGGGCTGACAGCGGGAAATGAGCCATCGGTGGGGCCAAACAGAGCGATGGAGCAATAACATAAACGGTACTAAAATTCCGCATTCATGGGGGTGCGGGGAAAGGGAATGACGTCCCGAATATTGCCCATACCCGTCATAAATTGAACAATCCGCTCAAAACCCAGACCAAAGCCCGCATGGGGCACCGAACCGTACCGGCGTAGATCCAGATACCACCAAAGATCGCTTTCGGGGATACCTTGTTCCTGGATGCGCTGACGTAAAACCGCTAACCGTTCTTCCCGTTGGGAACCACCAATAATTTCGCCAATTTTGGGGGCTAAAATATCCATGGCCGCCACAGTTTTACCATCATCATTCAAGCGCATGTAAAAAGCTTTAATGTCCTTAGGATAATCGGTGACAATGGTGGGACGTTTAAACACGTCTTCCGCTAAATAGCGTTCATGTTCCGATTGCAAATCCACGCCCCATTCCACGGCATACTCAAATTTTTGACTGCTTTTTTCCAGTAACTCAATGGCTTCGGTGTAGGTTAAACAGGCAAATTCCGTATTGATAATATTATCAGCGGTGGCTAATACGGTCTTGTCAATACGCTGATCAAAAAATTCCATGTCCTCCGGACAGGTTTCCAACACGAACTTAAAGATATATTTTAAAAACTCCTCCGCTAATTGGCGATCGCCGTCAAGGTCACAAAAGGCCATTTCCGGTTCCACCATCCAAAATTCCGCTAAATGCCGGGAGGTATTAGAATTTTCTGCCCGAAAAGTAGGGCCAAAGGTATAAACATTTTGAAAAGCCATGGCCATTACTTCCGCTTCCAGTTGACCGCTGACGGTTAGATAGGCCTGTTTACCAAAAAAGTCCTGGTCATAATCAATGCCGGTGTCGGTTTTAGGCACACGATTTAAATCCAACGTGGTGACGTTAAATAAATCCCCCGCTCCTTCACAATCACTGGCGGTAATAATCGGAGTGTGAACCCACAAAAATCCTTTAGTCTGGAAAAATTGATGGATGGCGGTGGCACAGGCGTTTCTAACTCGCATCACGGCGCCGATGGTATTGGTTCGGGGACGTAGATGACCAATGGTGCGGAGAAATTCAAAGCTGTGACGTTTTTTCTGCAGGGGATAGGTTGCCGGGTCTGATTCTCCGACCACGCTTAATGCCGTCGCTTTGAGTTCCACCTTTTGCCCCTGCCCCGGCGAAGCCACTAGTTGCCCCGTAATGGTCACCGCTGTGCCGGTATTGAGTTGCGGCAACAAATTCTCATAATCAGGCAGACTCCCATCTAGCACCGCCTGTAAATTGGCCAAACTTGACCCATCATTAATTTCAACAAAACTAAACCCTTTGAGGGCGCGCTTTGTGCGTAACCAGCCTTTCACAGTAACCGTTTCGTCGGCTTGGCCGTGGCGGAGAATTTCAAGAATGCGGCGGTGACTCATAACCCCTAGATAATGGCGTTGCTGATGTATTTTACCGTCAATGCGTGAGTCAGTAGTGGGATTCAGTAACCTAGGGGTCAGTGCTGAACCCTCACTCGGCAAACATTTCCCCGAGAACCGTTAGCAATTTGTCTTGGGTGACAGTATCAATTTGCCCCAACTTCTTAACTAAGCGCGTTTTGTCGACGGTACGGGTTTGATCTAGCACAATGTGCCCTGCCTTACCATCAAATTCACAACTCACCCGAGTGGGATAGGGCTTTCCCTTGGTCGTCATGGGGGCAACAATCACTGTGGCAATGTAACGGTTCATTTCATTGGGGAAATCACCACACAGGGACGGGTTTTCTGAATTTCCCAACCCACTGTCGGGTCAAGGTTGACCAAAAACACCTCAAACCGGCTTATGACCAGTCCCATTCCATCACCTCCCAGTCTGTTGCTATCGGAGCATCTAATAAACCGTCGTCTCCCTGGGCTGCCATTGCCTGAAAGGCTTCCTCCCAATTTTGCCTTGGTAACTCGGCACTACGAATAATCAACGCATCCCCCTCAACTTCAATTTCAACATCGGTCTTGAGGCCACTTTGCTCCAGCAAAGGCTTCGGAATACGAATCCCCCGGGAATTTCCCACTTTGATAAGACGAGTTTTCATCAGAAAAATGGGTTTGAAACCCCGTGCTTTAGCACGGCTTTACGTTAAAATTGGATTGCCAAGCACAAAAACCAAGTGGTTGGTTCCGCACCTTGAAAACTAGGCTTAGGGGGTTCTTACCAG
>JAYKHU010000252.1:0-5532 GCA_035285105.1 Synechocystis sp. | reverse complement strand
GAGGCGATCGCCTGGGTGAGATAACAGGTGTAAAGCAGGGCTTCATCCAGGTTTTGAAAGTAGGGTAAGGTGACACTGCCTTTTTGCCCCAACACAAGAATTTCCGGGGGACTCGCCTCAAGGGCCAACACCGAGGCAATGGTTTGGGTGGGGAGTTTTCCGAGGGAGTGGTTATCCAAGCTAGCCCGCAGGAAATGGTGATCGATGGTGCAATGTTTAACCCGACTGAGTTGCCAGCCCCGGTAGATCATCACGGCAATCACCAACAGTAACGCTAAGCCCAGCCGCCAATCCTGCCACGGAAGGGTAAACCCCAAGGAAGAAGGCACTTCAATGTAAACTGCATTACCGGCAACCCCCCGTCGCACCTGCTCCACAATGCCGCCGATTTGGGACATAAAACCGACCATCATCATCACAAACAGCAGAAATCCTGATTCCCCGATAATTTGCTTCCCTAAAGCCCAGGAATGTCGCCATTGCCACCGGGAAAATAGATGGGATTTACGGTTAGATTGCTGCCACCCCACCCGATGGCCAGCCTGTTGCAACAGGGTTTGTTCCTCGGGGCTAACGGGGGTCAGGGCATAGTCCCCCAAACCATAACTATTTTCAAATTCCACGGGCACATCCCCTAAAACGTCCTGCAAAACGGCGATCGCCTGGCGGACTTGCTCTAAATTTTGATCTTCTTCGATAATCCAATCCGAGCCGTCAAAGAGGAGGAGTTGGCCCTGCCACACCTTGGCCAAACGGTCTTGAAACGCGCCGCCCCGAATATCCCGCCGTCTGATGCGGATTGAACGCACCTGCGCCGGTTTAAATTCCATGCTTAGGGGCGTGCGTCCCGGTAGTTGGCATTGCCAATGTAACTCCCCTGAGGGGGTTTGGCTGAGGTAAACATGATGAATATAGGTGCCTTGCCGCAGGGCCCGTTGGGCAATGAGATTGTCTAAAAACCAAAAGACAAAAAACGTGGTTAATAAGCCCTGACTGACTGCCTGAAAGACAAAACTGAGCCAACAGAGTAACAAAAATAACAGAATCACCAAGGCGTTAGCCGTTTCATCCGTCGGAACGTCCCCGGAGAGCAATTCCCGCCACATTAACTGCAAAAGACTGGTGTATAACGCCTGAAATAATCGTTTCAGTTGCACCAACGGTGAGATCGCCGCCGCGTAAGCACTCCGCCGGGGGTAAAGAATGGTTCCTTGGTAGAGGGGGGATTGCACGCAAAGAAGGGGGAAAGCCACAACACCATTAGCCCCGCCCCATTATAATTTCTCGCCGGGGGACTGGGGGTTAAGATTGGCGATCGCCGTTGGGGGATTGTTCTCCTTGGGGGGCGTAATAGGCAAGCAATAGGGTTTTATCGTCCTGGGTACGTTGATTAAGACGCTCCGACGTTAAAAAATTCTCTAAATAGTCGGGTTCCTGTTCGGGGTCAGGGGTTTCCTGCAGGTAAATTTCCAACGGTTGGAAAAAGGGCGGAAAGGCAGTCCAATCCCGTTGTTTGATGGCAACGGATTCTAACCCATCGGTGGCGGCGGCAATGAAGGTCACGGGGGCGGCGCTGTGGTAAACCTGAAGATCGTTAACCGCTTGATCTGAGGTCACAAACACCGTTTCGTTGGTGAATTCCCCCTTATCCGGGGTAAATAATAGCTGGTAATCGCCATCTCCCCGGTGCACCACTAAAAATCCGTCCCCCAATTGCATGGCCATCAATCCCTGGGGATGGGCAATAAAAACCAACAACGTTGAGGCCAGGGCTGGCACCTCACAATTCAGTTGTTGAGCCTGGTGGCGCAGGTCATGGTGAAGCCGTTGCAGGAGATGTTCAAAAAACCGCCGGGTTTTGTCCTGATCTAATTTTTCCACCCACTGATTTTCCCCCCGACGTAAAGCAAATTCATGCCACCGTTGTAGAAAATCCAAGCTACTTTGCACCGCCACCTGGGCCCCCGTTTCTGCATGGCTGGCACTACCGGCCCCATCGGCGATCGCCCCTAGGAGCAGACCCTGATCTAACTGACGATAGGCACTGGCATCCTGGCAGGGTTGATTATGTTTTTGATGGCTGACACCAACCACCGATCTGGTGATCGCCTTCCAGGGAGAGGTGACAGTTTCAGGATTAGGATAATTTACAGACATTTCTAAGTACTAATTTGACCCCAACCCACCGGCGGCAGGGCAATGACTTCGCCCACCTTATTCTGGGAAACCCGCCGCATGGAACTACTCAGCCAAACGAACAGAGAGCTAAAGTCTAGTCCATTTAATAACACCGGCGGGCGTTGGGGGAGTGCAATTTGTTTCAGGGTGTCAAAATCTGCCCCTTCCACCCCCACGGCAAAAAACAATAATTTATTGTCACTTTCTGCCTGGTGTAGCCGTTCGGCCGCCTGTTGCCATTGATCCGTGGGGGCACCATCGGTAATTAAAAAGATCCAAGGTCGGTAATATTGCACCCCATTTTCTCGGTAGGTTGCTTTGCGTTGATCCAGCAGGTCGAGGGCTTTTTCAATGGCTTCGGCCATGGGAGTTAGGCCATCCGCTTGCAGGGGGGGCGGGGTGAAATCATCCACTGTGGTGAAATCCTGCGCTAAGGTCACCGATCGCCCGAAGGTGATAATGGCCACTTCCACACTTAAGGAGGCTTGGGCATCCTTTTGCACCTCCGTTTTAAACACGTCTAGGCCCCGCTGTAACTCCTGCAAGGGCGCACCGGTCATGGAGCGGGAGGTATCCACCAACAAAATCACCGGACAACGGTTTTCGGGATTATCAACAAATTCGGGTAAACCGACGGGCATTGCTGGATCTCCTAACTTTCAGGGGAAATGGATGAAGGGCGACAAATTTTTCTGTGGCTCATTTTAGCGAATGGCCGCTTTTAACTCACGACAGAAGGATTCAATGGCGTCTAGTCCCTCGGGGGGAGACTGGTCGGCCAGGCGTTTGACAATGGCACTGCCCACAATCACCGCATCAGCACCCCAGGCTTTGACTTGCCGGGCTTGTTCCGGTTGGGAAATGCCAAAACCAACCCCAATGGGTTTATCGGTCACTTGGCGAATGCGTTGCAAAAGTTCTTCTACCCGGTTGCCCACTTCGGTTCTGACCCCCGTTACCCCAGTCACACTGACCAAGTAAATGAACCCCTGGGATTGTTGGGCGATCGCCTCAATGCGTTCCGGGGAACTGGTGGGGGCCACCAACAAAATTAACGCTAGTTGGCGATCGGCCGCGGCTTTGAGTAACCCATCGGACTCTTCCAACGGTAAATCTGGGACCACTAACCCATCGACCCCAGCGGCTTTGACCTTATCGAGGAAAACCTCGACCCCTTGGTAAAAAATAGGATTGTAATAGGTAAAGAGAATAATCGGCGCTTTAATCTCTGTCCGAACCTCCTGCACCAACCCCAACACATCATTCAGTTTGACCCCCCGTTGCAATGCTCGGGTAGCGGCCGCCTGAATGACCGGCCCATCGGCCAATGGGTCAGAGTAGGGAACCCCTAACTCAATTAAATCGGCCCCCGCCTGGTCTAATCGCCGTAACGCTTGGGCCGTGGTAGCCAAATCGGGATCCCCCGCCGTTAAAAACGGAATTAGGGCACATTCACCCCGGTCACGGAGGGCAGCAAAACAGGCGGCAACAGCACTCATGAATGATTTTCGCGCAATATAAACTAAGAGTAATCGGGGCAAAGCCTCAAACATTTTGCCATAGTCCCAGCCCCCAGGGATGTTTTGGAGGGGATTTAACGGGGAACTTGAACGGGCATCACCAAGTAGGTCATTTTCAGACCGCCCAGGGGCGTAAAGATCACCGGCTGGTTGGCTTCATTGAGATGGATTTGAATATCATTGCTGGGCAACGCCTTTAAGCCATCCAGTAAATACTTAATGTTGAAGGCAATGTCACAACTGTCCCCCAGAATTTCCACCCCCATGGATTCCCGCCCATTGCCTAAATCCTGGGCCTCTACGGAGAGTTGTAATTGATTAGACTCCGTCAACAGGCTGAATTTAACCAAATTATTTTTTTGATCCGCCAACACCGAGACCCGTTCCAAGCCACTGAGTAACCGTTTGCGTTCCACACTAACGGTGCGGCTAAATTGACGGGGAATGAGTTGTTGATAGGCGGGATAGGCCCCATCTAATTTACGGCAGGTTAGGCGTTGATCCCCCATTTCAAAAATGACTTGGGTCTCATCCACAATTAAGGCGACTAAATCCGCATTGCCATTACTGGCCACCATGCGTTCCAATTCCCGCAGGGCCCGGGCCGGAATCGTGACAGCAAAATTCTCCAAATTACTGGCGATCGCCACCGTTTCCCCGTCTTCATTTTCCCCTTGGGTGGGGGCTTCCACCACCGCAAGACGATGGCCGTCGGTGGCGGCAAATTCTAAACTTTCGCTACTGCCTTTGATGTGAACCCCCGTTAGCACCTGCTTAGTTTCGTCGGTACTGGCGGCAAACAACGCCCCCCGCAGGCCTTCATTCAACGTTGCCACCGGTAACATGAGGGGTTTGACCCCTTCCACGGTGGGGAGGGAGGGAAATTCCGTTGCACTCAGACCCCGGAGTTGAAACTGTCCCGACTCAGAAGTAATGGTGGTTAGGTGGCTTTCCCCCAAATCACTATCGGGATCAATGGCTAAGGTAATATCGCCGTCCGGTAAGCGGGAAACAATATCATTGAGCAACTTCGCCGGCAGGGTAATGCTGCCCCCCTGTTGGACATCGGCGGTAAAGCGGGTTTGGATGCCTAAGCTCAAATCAAACGCCGTTAAGCGCAGGCAATTTTCTTGATCATCGGCCACCAATAGGACGTTTCCCAACACCGGTTGCTGGGGACGGGAAGAAACGGCACGACTGACTAAGGATAGGTTGTTATTGAGGTCGCTTTGACGGCAAATCAGTTTCATAGACCAACGGGAAATGAGGGGAGGACTCCCCATTGTATAAGCAGGGCGATCGCCTGCAATAGCTCAAGGGTTCTTGTTTTGTGGGAGTTGTTCCCCGGCAAGGGTTAACGGAATTTACTGGACATTTTTAGCCGTTGCGGATTGCTTCACTAGGTCGTCGGCTAACACGGTGGACACCATCGCTGCCAACAAAATTTCCGGGGTGACGGTGAAGGGTAAGCGGTGGATATCAGATTGGGGTAAACAGGTAAATTGGGCCACTTGGCGCAGTTCCTCTAGAGAGATATGACCCAATTGCAAATCTTCTAAGGTTTTGGGCAACCCAATTTGATCATAAAAGCTAATGAGTTGCCTGCGGGCCGTGGCAGCCAGTTGGGAACCAGTGACCAATTCTTCTAGCCGAAGCTGGACGAGGATGCCGTAGGCGACTTTTTCCCCATGTAATGCGTGATGGGCCTGGGGAAGTTGGGTTAAGCCATTGTGAACGGCATGGGCAGCCACCGTGCGACAGTTAGCCCCCCCTAATCCGCCGACAACCCCGGCCATGAGTAATGCCCCATCCACCACTTCCCGCCACACATCAC
>JAYKHU010000251.1:0-24033 GCA_035285105.1 Synechocystis sp. | reverse complement strand
AGGCGATCGCCGATAGGGGTTGCCGTTGTTGTTGACGCACTTGATAGGCGTTGGCGGCTTGACGTTGTTGGGATAACAGTTGGGCCAGGGTTGCTTTTTTGTCCTGGGCCAGGGAAACCGCTGCTTGCTGAACCAGTAGATTAGACGCGGCGATCGCCGATTGGGTTTTAGCTTCTAGCCCAATGCGGTCCCGGAGGGATTGTTTCTGGCTGAGTTCAATCTGATAGGACTTTAGTAATTGTTGAATGCGTTCGATTTCCTTCTGCGCTAAATCGGCATCGAGGGTCACTAATAATTGTCCGGCTTCAACCCGTTGTCCTTCTTGAACGGCAACTTGCTCAACCTGTCCCAGTTCTACCGGTTCAATCTTGTAGGTTTCCCCTTCGGGGACTAATTTGCCCCGCGCTTTTCCTACTTCTTCCACCGTTCCAAACCAGGCCCAGGCTGAAAATGCGAGGAGAAAAACCATGCCACCACTAATTAACTGCCGTGGAAAGGTAGCAGGGGGTTGGTCTAGGAGGGTTTGAAACGCAGTGGACCACGGGTTTACGGCCTCGGTGAAATCGGCATTGTGAGGTCGGGCATGGGGCGATAGGGGCGGCAACACAATCCCATTGCCGGAGGCATTATCCCCCCCCGTAATGGTTTTTAACTCCTGGGAATTCAGGGCGTGTTGATAGTTAATGGTGCTGTTGTTGAGGGCTGGGTGGGGGAATGGATTTAACTTTGATTGGTTAAGATTAGACGTTTTTTGGGGATCGGATTGGGGCGAAAAGGGCATGGTTAAACCTCTACAAATAGGTATGGTATCCAGGAGAATTGACTGGGGTTATTCTTTAAACAATTTTTATGGAAGACTCAAGACTTAACTCACTGTCAAAAAATGACCAATCATCAAAGGAAAAAATCCATCAACATGGGATCAACATAAATGTTTGAGATGGGCTTTGTTTTCATCGTTTGATCAATTTTTAGGGGACTGATATCCATTTGATGGGTTACTTTTGAACAGATAGCCCCCACATTTGATCGAAATCATCTTTCTGGGAACCAATTTTCATCTCTATCGTCCTCGGATAATGTTTCACTTCTAGCCTTATATCAGTTAAAAAAGGTGGAGTCTGTGCGGCGCCAGCCACATTTTCGATCAATCAATTCCGTCAATAAACATCAATTATTGACGCGGTAATAAGGTGATTCTGAAATCTATCCATTCACACAAAAGGACCGGCGATCGCCAACGCGACCCGGCCCCAGAGCATTATTCAATTTCGCTTAAAAACTACTGAGCGGATAACCTGACCTCAACGCCACCGTTAGCGAACAAAGCTGCTGATGAGCCACAGGATGAAAAAGGTAATGGTGGCAGAAATCTGTTCAGCACTAATGGCGATCGCCATATTGGTTGCCAACAGTAATTGAATCAGCCCCGTGCCGAGGGCAATGCCCAGTAGCAGGGCCCCCAGGCTAAATAAGAGTGCCTTGCCAAACTTACGTTCTTTGCGATTGAGAAAAAAGATGGTGGCAAAAACCCCCGCTACCAACAAGAGGGATTGCAGGGATCCGGACGTGTCTTGACTCAGCCAACTAATAACCGCCAAGACAGTAAACACCCCCGCCGGTAGCAAAATATCGTTACGGGATGGCTGGTCTAAGGAGGTGGCTAACCAAGCAGGGGCAGAGGGCATGGTAATAGACGGCATGGTTTTGGCCGGTGTGTCCACCTGACGTTCAGGGAAGCGAATTTTTTCGGGAACTTTGATCTTTCCTTCCTGACGGAGGCGCAAACGCTCCATGATGATGGCATCATAAGCCGCTTCCACTTCGTCCAATAACTGGGTATTATCCTGATATTCACGCAACAGACGGGTTTTGACCGCTTGGATATCGTCAAATGTGGCATCTTCCGATATGCCTAATGTTTGATAGGGAGTTTGCCCACTCATGCCCTAAACCTCCTATGCTCCAAGTTCATGCTGAAGAATTTCACTGCCCGATACGCCAAAAGATTTTACCAAGGATTTTTAAGTTTAGGTCTTAGTTTAGCGAAAACTTGACTCTCTCGTCTCAGCGCCCCCCGGTCCCCTCCGCTTGATCCGTTTGAATTTCGGCAATGAGTTGCGTCAAATGATCACAGTTAGCTTGATACACTTCCCCACAAAATTCACAGGTCGCTTCGGCACCATTATCCTTTTCGATCATGTCTTGGAGTTCTTCTGTCCCCAGCATTTTGAGGGCGCCTAAGACCCGGGGAAATGAACATTGGCAATCAAACCGCAAAAGTTGTACTTCCGGCAAAATTGCCAGCTCAAAATCCCCCAATAGGTCGTGAAAAATATCCTTCAGGGATTTACCGGCTCGGAGCAGGGGGGTAAAGCCAGTCAGGTGACCTAAACGGGCTTCCAAGGCAGCCACCAAGTCCTCATCCCGGGCCGCCTTCGGCATGACCTGCAACAGTAATCCGCCGGCCGCTGTCACCCCATCTTTACCCACAAATACCCCTAACAAGAGGGCAGAGGGGGTCTGCTCAGAGGTAACCAGATAATGGGAAACATCTTCCCCAATTTCCCCGGAAATTAATTCCACTGTGCTGGAATAGGGATAGCCGTAACCAATATCCCGCACCACATACAAAAAACCCTCCTTCCCCACAGCACCGCCCACATCCAGCTTCCCCTGGGGATTGGGGGGCAATTCAACCTGGGGATTTTGCACATATCCCCGCACCGTACCGTCTAAGCCCGCATCTACCAATAGTCCCCCCAAGGGGCCGTTACCGCGAATACGAATATTAACCCGGGATCCTTCCCGTTTCATGCTGGAAGACAACAGTAAACCCGCTGCCATGGTGCGGCCTAATGCTGCGGTTGCCACGTAGGACAGTTGATGGCGTTGGCGAGCCTCTTCGGTTAAGCGGGTGGTAATGACGCCGACGGCTCGGATACCCCCATCGGCGGCGGTGGCGCGGATTAGTTGATCTGCCATGAAACCTTATTGCTGACTTAATATTTCGTAACGTTGGGTGTTCTGATTGTAAGCCGAATGTCGGAGCTTTGGCCAAACTGTGGCCCGCTCTAAGGGGTCGGTGATTCGGAAGGGAGGGGGATAGGGGGAGCTTGATTTTGCTGATCTTGAACTTGTTTTTTGAGGGTATTGAGTTCAGATTGCAGGCGATTAAGCCGATCGCCGTAGGGAACGAGGTCACGCTGTTGTTGACGTTGGAGTTCTTCCCTTAGAGTGTCCCTGGCTTGGTTCTGTTCTTGCCGGAGGTCATCCAGTTGCTGGCGCTGTTGTTGAAGCTGCTGTTCTAAATTTTCCAAGCGTGACCGTTCTTGGATCACAAAGGGCAGTCCCCCTCGGACGAATAAAAACCCTAACCCCCCGCAGAGGATAGCCCCCAGAAAAATGCCTGCGGTGGCCAACAGTTGAGTCCGATTTTGTTGAAATTTACGAAACGTGGCCAGTAACGTTAACGCCGCTTCGGAGTCGGGCTGGAGGGACAAACATTGCCTAACCCGCAAATGCAACTGGTCGACATCTTCCTGCTGATGGTGCTGTTGCCAACGTCCAAGATGGGCCTGCCCCAAACAAATCAACATCTCAGGCTGGCCGGGATTGAAGGCGATCGCCTCTCGGAGTTCCGCAATGGCATCATCCCAATACTTCAACCGCATATACCCCTGGGCGCGGGTGTAATGGGCCTGGGACTCCCTCTGGGCCGCTTGAATTTCCGCCGGCTCAATCCCCAATTCCGTGGCGATCGCCTCTAGTTCGCTGGCGGTGGGAAGGCGCTGGGTAGACTGACCTAATTCCGTCACCCGTTGAATATAATCTTCAATGACCCCGTTGTGGACTAAACTCATTGACCGCCCGACTGGATTGATAGTAGTTCACCGCCAATTCTAGCTTAGGGATTTTACCGCTGGATTAGGGCACATTATTCAGGGTGAGCAGGTGATTGACCGTTTCCGCCTGTTGCTTCATCCGTTGACCTAGGCGATCACAGACTAATTCACACAGCTCAAAAATTGACGGATCGCAGATGGAATAATAAACGTTCACCCCCTGGGCCTGCCGCGCCAAAATGCCGGCTTGGGTTAGTACTTTCAAATGCTTGGATAAATTCGCTTGCCCCAACCCCGTTGCCTCTGTAATTTCCCGCACATTCATCGGCCCTGTCCGCAAACAACTCAAAATTTGTAGGCGACTTACCTCAGAGAGTACTTTGAAGTATTCCGCAACTAAATTAAAAAGTTCTAGGGATTGGGGATCAGCAGCTGAAATAGGCATATCAAAAAGACGATGGCAGTATAAATCATATTAGCGGCAATCATGGAAAGGAGTGAATTGGGGGTGCTAAAATTCCTTAATTAGCGCCATTGTCAACGATCAAGCTATCCTAAAAAACCCAGTTAAGCTTCGCCTGCCCTCCATTTTTCGTCTCTTCGACTATGGCCGTTGGTCTCTCTAACTTAAAAATTCAGTCACGCTTACCGCGCTTGTCAGTGATGGACAGGTATTTGTGCATTGAATTATTGCTGCCCTTCGTCTTCGGCATGGGATTGTTTACCTCCCTGGCACTTTCGATCGGAACCTTATTTGACCTCGTCCGACGGGTAACAGAATCGGGGTTGCCGTTAATGATTGCGGTGAAGATTTTGTTTTTGAAAATGCCAGAGTTTATTGTTTTGGCGTTTCCCATGTCCATGCTTTTGTCTAGCCTCATGGCCTATAGCCGTTTGTCGAGTGACAGCGAACTGATTGCCCTGAGAAGCATTGGCGTGAGCATTTATCGGTTGATTGTCCCGGCGTTACTCTTTAGCCTGGTGGTAACCGGGGTGGCATTTGTGTTTAATGATCGCATTACCCCCGCCGCCAGCTACGAAGCCCTATCTACCCTAGAACGGGCAGTTAACCGTGACCAACCACCGCGCCAGGAGCAAAATATTATCTACCCGGAATATGGCAAAGTCAGGTTGCCCGACGGCAATGAGCAAACCATTTTGACGCGGTTATTCTACGCCGAAGAATTTAATGGTAAAGAAATGTCGGGGTTAACCATCCTTGACCGGACACAAACTGGGGTTAATCAAGTCTTAACGGCGGAACGGGCTAGTTGGAATATTGCCGAAAATACCTGGGATTTTTATGATGGCACGGTTTATCTCATTGCACCGGACGGTTCCTATCGCAATATTGTCCGTTTTAAGCACCAACAACTCGCCCTCCCCCGCGCCCCCCTGGATTTAGCCAGTCGGGAACGCAAAGACGGTGAAATGACCATCGCCCAATCCAAACGCTATTTGGAAATGCTGAAACTCAGTGGCGATGACAAAAAGGTCCGTAAACTCGAAGTTCGCATTCAACGCAAATATGCCCTGCCCTTTGTCTGTTTCGTGTTCGGGCTAATCGGCGCGGCGATCGGGGTACGACCGCAAACCACCAATAAAGCCACCAGCTTTGGCATTTGTGTTGGTCTCATTTTCTTTTATTACTTGCTGTCTTTCATTAGTGAATCCATGGGAATTTGGGGGGTTCTGGATCCCTTCCTCGCCGCCTGGATACCGAATTTTCTGGGACTCAGTGCCGGAACGATTTTGTTAATCCAATCGGCCCAACTCCGCTGATTCCGATAACTTCGACGGTGATGGGGAGAGGGGTGTGTTAATTTTTTAAAGAAACCCCCTTGGTAATCTCCGTTATGACTTCGACCACGCCAGACATTGAAGCCCTTGCTGCTGAGCTAGGGGAGCAGATTTATATTGATGTTGCAAAATGGCATTTATTTTTGGCGGAAGCCCATTTGCATGTTCCGTTGGCGGAACGGGTCTATCCGTTGCTGGAAAGTGACACGCTCCACCGCAGTGGGGTGGAAGCGATTTTGCAACAGCTACCGGTATCCATTGGGGGCGGCAAAGTTGAAATTTCTCTCCTCGATGCCATTCCCGCCATCATTATCGATCGCCTGATGATGGTGTTAGAAGACTATCAACGCCAAAATTTTTAGGAGGGAATGATGACCACCACACCCTTGAATAGTAGTTCTCGCACCGATCTCGCCCCCAGCTTTGTGATTCCCTTAGTATTGATCGGGATTTCCATCCCCCTACTCTGGGTTAACCGTTGGCTCAGTTTGGCGATCGCCATCTTTGGTATTTTTTTATTCATCCAAACCATTCTGATCAAACTCAGTTTTACGGAAACTCGTCTAGAAGTTTACCGTTCCAATACCTTAATCCGCAGCTTTCCCTACACAGACTGGCAAAACTGGCTAATCTTTTGGGAACCCGTTCCCATTTTGTTTTATTTTAAAGAGGTCAAGAGCATCCACTTTTTACCGATTATTTTTGATCCTAGTAGCCTCAAAGCTTGCCTTGAACACCATTGTCCCCTTCAGAATTTGCGTCCGGATTGACATCCTCCCTCGCCTGAAGGCGAAGGATTCCTAGACCTCACAATCTAGGTTTCTGCTTCATCGCACCAGCCTTCACAGACTTACTCTGCTCGGGTCTTACAGTCGCTCCACAGACTGACACCGCTAGTCCAGCGGCCAAAATGTTTTTACCGGCATTGATGTCTCTGTCATGGTGAGTGCCACAACTGGGACATTGCCAATCTCGAATATTGAGAGGCATTTTGTCGACAATATGCCCACAGGAACTACAACGCTTGGAAGAGGGGAACCAACGATCAATCTTGACCAGATTCCTGCCATACCAGCGACATTTATAGTCCAATTGACGCACAAACTCGCCCCAGCCACTATCGCTAATGGACAAGGCCAACTTGTGGTTTTGAACCATATTCTTGACCGCTAAAGTCTCAACGGCGATGGTTTGGTTTTCACGCACCAGTTGAGTGGTCAATTTATGGAGAAAATCTTGACGGGAATCGGAAATCTTTAGATGGATTTTTGCCACCTTACGTTGTGCCTTTTCTCTATTTTTAGAACTCTTTTCTTTACGAGCTAAACTCTTTTGAGCTAAGCGTAAACGACGGCGATGTTTTTTGAACTGCTTGGGGTTGGTAACCTTGTCACCATTACTGGTCGCAATCAGGCTTGTTACCCCTAAATCAATTCCCACAGCATTGTCATTAACTGGCAACGCTTTGATAGTCGGGTCATCAAAACGGATGGAAATATGCCACCGCCCTGATGGATGGAGTCTCACTGTTACCGTACTAGGGTCACATCCTTTGGGAATTTGACGTGACCAACGAATATCCAAGGGCTCGGAACATTTGGCAAGATAGATTGCTCCATCCCGGTATTTAAAAGCCGATTTGGTGAATTCTGCACTGCCCCCTTGATGCTTCTTTTTAAAGTTGGGATATTTGGCCCGACCATCAAAGAAATTGGTGAAAGACTTCTGAAGATGTCGTAATCCCTGTTGCAAAGGAACGCAGCTAACCTCATTGAGGAAATCAAGTTCCTTCTCTTTCTTCCATGCTGTCAACATTGAAGACGTTTTGTTGTAACTAATCCTTTCCTGTCGTTCATACCAGCCTTGGGTGCGTTCATGCAAGGCTTTGTTGTAAACCAATCGAACGCACCCCAACGTGCGGCGCAAGAGATTTTCTTGTTCCGGTGTCGGGTAAAACCTGAAGCGGTAAGCTTTTTCCATGCCTCACATTGTAGCACCTCCTTTGTGGGCTTGCCTTAAGTGCTAAGATTTAAAATGCAAAGTCGCCCTGAAAGGCGAGGTTTCAGACCCATTTTTTTGATGACCTCAGAATTCCCCCCGAATCAACCCGAAGAAGCCCTGTCCCCAACTCCAACCCCGGCGTCAGACGTTGCCGCTGAGGAAAGTATGTCTGCCTCCCTGGAACCCCCTGAGTCTCCCCAAATCGAGACCGAAGACAACGCCGAGTTACCCCAACAAGCGGAGGAAGTCATTACCCCTGTCCTAGAGGAAGATTGGGAACAAACCTTTGAGGAATCGACTGACCCAGGGGAGCAAAACAGGGTCATGCCGGTGACGGCGGCCCTGGGGACGTTTAGCGTTGAAGAATTGGCGGCCCAAAAATTGGCGCTCCAACAGGAAATTGAAGCGTTACAGGCTGAGAAAGCCCAATGGTATGCCCAGCAGCTCCAGCAGGTACAGCAGGGGGTTCAACAACTGGTGCGGGAAGGAACCCTAGAACTGGAACAGCGCAAAGCAGCGTTAGCCAAAGACATTGATAAGCTAGAGCGCCGTCAAGAACGCATCCAACAGGAAATGCGAACTACCTTTGCCGGGGCGTCCCAGGAGTTGGCTATCCGGGTACAGGGGTTTAAGGAATATTTAGTTGGCAGTTTACAGGATTTAGTCTCAGCGGCGGATCAACTGGAACTGGGGGTAGGGGATAGCTGGGAATCGTCCGCCACCTACGGCGATCCCATTGTGGAAAATGCTGATGCCGCGCCCCAGGTGGCCTTTGCCGATCAAGGTATGGCATCTCAAAAGCGTCAAATTCAAGAACTGCTCGATCAATATCGCTCCCGTCCGGATTATTACGGCCCGCCCTGGCAATTACGGCGGACCTTTGAGCCGATTCATGTCCAACGGGTGGAGGACTGGTTTTTCACCCTGGGGGGTCGGGGAGCTATCCCTAGCTTAGATAGTCGTTTGCAAAATATTTTGGTCGGTTCCGCCATCATCGCTATTTTGAATCAACTCTATGGCGATCGCAGTCGGGCGTTGATTTTAGCGGCTACCCCAGAACGGTTGGGGGAATGGCGACGGGGGTTGCAGGATTGCTTAGGCATTTCCCGCAGCGACTTTGGCCCCGACCGGGGCATTGTGTTGTTTGAGTCCCCCATGGCGTTGGTTCAACGGGCTGAACGGTTACGGGACGATCGCCAAATGCCGTTAATTTTAATTGACGAAACCGAAGAGCAGATTGATTTAGCCCTGTTGCAATTCCCGTTATTGTTGGCCTTTGCCCCCAACTACAGCCAGGGAGCCGGGTCAACCAGTGCCTATTCCGGTTTCTAACTCTCCAAGGCGTTTACTTGTGCCGTCCCAAGTCCTGCGATCGCCGAAAGGCGGCCCGCACGGCTTCGATCAACGCCGATCGGAAGCCCATTTTTTCTAGCACCGCGACCCCGGCGATCGTCGTCCCCCCGGGGCTAGTCACTTGATCTTTCAATTCAGCGGGATGTAGATGGGACTCTTTCACTAATTGCGCCGTTCCCAATACCGTTTGCAGGGCTAATTGGGTAGCCACCGTCCGGGGTAAACCGACTAAAACGCCCCCATCGGCAAGGGCCTCAATCATCATCGCTACATAGGCAGGGCCTGACCCCGAAACCCCCGTTACTGCATCAATTAAGTTTTCCGGCACTTCCACCACATTGCCCACCGCACTAAAAATGTTTTTGGCCAGCGCCAGTTGTTCCGGCTCCACAATTTTATTAGCGGCGATCGCCGTCATCCCGGCTCCCACCGTTGCCGGCGTGTTGGGCATAGCCCGGATAATTGCATGGTCAGGAAATCCCTGTTGAATCCGGTGGATGGGCACCCCGGCCAAAATAGAAATGACCAACGGTCGATTCGCCCCCCCCGCCAAACTGGCCAGCACCCGGTCTAAAATTTGGGGCTTTACCGCCAACAGCACAACATCCGACGCATTAGCCGCTTGTTGATTATCAGGAGTAACGTTGACTTGATAGGTTTTGAGGAGATATTCCCGCCGCGCACTCCGGGGTTCCCCAATCATGATCGCCTCTGGGGCAAAGACTTTTTGCTCTAGCAAGCGGGACAGAACAGCCTCCGCCATCACGCCGCCGCCAATAATTCCGAATTGTATAGACACTGGGATTGATGCCACCCTCAAGGGCGATTAACTGAATGACTCGCTTTCTAGTATAAATCTAGGGGGGAAAGCTAAGCATAGACAGACGCGTCTACACCATTGACCCAGATTTCGTACTCACTAATGTCCAGGTCATCATTCCACACGATGCCACTGCCGGATGAATCGACATGAAAGTTTTTAAAAAAAGCATAATCTTTAAGGGGGGTAAACATTGTATTTTCTAATAATTTTTCACAATTATATTTCTTGATCTGATGATCAGAGAAGTGAACCAATAAAACATACTTTTCGAGGATTTTAACGGATACAATTTTAGGATATTGCATTTAATCTTATGGAAGGCGTTATTTGAGCGGTGGCAGTTTATGAAAGTCTTGATTGTTCCACATTTCTAGTAGTTCAGACTGATACAGAGTCGCCCATTCCGTAACCATTTTTGTTGCTCTATTTGGTAAATCTCCTTCGATGATTTCTAGGTTTTCTAGATTGAATAGGGCATTGTAGTCACCGTAAATTGCGTGGAAATGAGGTGGGGGATGATCAGCAAAGAAGATTTTGATGATAATTCCATAAAATCGAGTAATTTCAGGCATTTGACCTTATTTTTCTGTTTTTTAAAATAATTTGACCTTATTTTTCTGTTTTTTAAAATAAATCTAAGGGAAAATAACCGTAGGTTCCCGACAAGATTTCATCCTCAGTCTGGCAGGCAATTAAAACGCCCCGATAATCCCCATCGTAACTATCCACATAAAACCGTAACGACTGGGTATTACATTTTAAGTAAACCGGCCCTTCCACCACCGTTTCCTGGGTCGCAGTGGCGTCACCATAACCTAACGCATTGAGATATTGGGATAGGGCGAGTATTGCTAAATCCTGGTTGTCCGCACAAATACCGAGATTTTCCGCCTCACTTTGATCACAGAGCCAGGCGATCGCCTGGCGGAGTTCAATCCGTTCCCCCTCATTTTGGGGAATACGCAGTTCAATGCGACTGTAGGCTTTCAATAACGCTAAGTTGTCCATGGAATAGTCAGTTCCCCTAAAAGAGCAGCGGCATTCGGAATATCATTACAGCGGATTCTGCAACAGGGTGGTACGATGTGTGGCAGATATGTAGTGGATTCCACAAAAAATATTATGACATCTTTATCAGTAGATCTCAGAGAGAGAATAGTGAAAACCTATGAAGAGGGTCAAACATCGATAAGGAAAGTCGCTGAGCAGTTCAAAGTCAGCAAAACAACAGTCTAAAATTTACTGAAATTGAAACGAGAGACAGGACAGGTTCAGCATAACAGAGTATCACCTCACTCCCTACTTTTACCGCGTGCATCAACTGTCTCAAGAATGAGTAACAATCGTTTGTCTCTACTTTACGGAATTTTACCCCCATGGTAATATTTAGAATATTTTAGTAGTATTATTTCTTTTCTTTATCCAGCTATTTTAAACATATTGTGGGCACCATCCCTTGGCTAAGCTGTTTTTGTGACATGATTAATCGTCTGAAGTAGACGAAGAACCTCTCATTAAAAATTAAAACTATGAAACAGAAAGCTAGTGCCATAGATAGCGAAGGTATTGAAAGAACGAATCTTGAAATACAACCACTCAATCGTAATGAACGCGAGCAATATATCAATTATTTGTACCATTTTTTGTTACGGCGATCTCCAACAGCACAAGAAGTTGAAAGTTACCTCGAGACCGAGCTTAATGAACTCAAATTATTTCAGTCGTTTATCGAGTCCCCTGAATTCACCCAGCAACAATCCCTGGAAGTCACAGAACGCCAAGAATATATCAGAAGCTTATACCAAATTTTACTTAGACGAGACCCTACCCATGAAGATCTAAATCAATACGCAGGCAATTGTGAAAGTTATCTTAGTTTATTAAGGTCATTTACTAACTCCGAAGAATATTCTGTCGTCCAAACTAGTACCTATTTAGACTTAAAGACTTACCTCGGTTGTTCTACTCATATAATGGGAGAATCTAATCCTATTGATCCATCAGTTTTTTTAAGATGGCATAAGGATATTGTCATTGCCCTTTTGCGAAATAGTAATTCCCAGCCAAGTAATGTTAAGAACGACGTTTTACAATCATTCCCTTCTACAATAACTGCCTCCAACCCACCCCTTGTTACAATCATCATGAGTCTTTATAAAGGGGGGAAATATATCCGAAGTTTCCTAGAAAATATTACCCATCAAACCCTTTTTAATCAATGTCATTTATTAATTATAGACGCTAACTCTCCAGAGAGTGAAGGTGAAATAATATCACCTTACTTGACTCGTTTTCCAGATAACATTATTTATCATCGTTTAGAGGATACTATTGGTATTTACGAAGCATGGAATTTTGCCATCGAAAATTCCTGCTCACCATACATTACCAATGCTAATGTAGACGATTGCCATCGCCAAGATGCAATAGAACTTAAGCTTAAGGCGCTCATCGATAATCCAGAAGCTGATGTTGTTTATTCAGATGTATACTACTCATTCATAGAAAATCTTCCATTTGACATTATTGAGGAGGCTGGCCTGCGCACCTACCTCCCTGTTGCTGACCTAGGTAACTTATTACAATTTAATTCTCCCCATAATGCTCCTCTTTGGCGAAGGAGTCTCCATGATAAAATTGGCTTGTTTGACTGCAACTATAAATCTGCTGGTGATTTAGATTTTTGGCTGAGAGCAGCCCTTGCGAATTGTCAGTTTGTCAAGCTACAAGAAGTGGTTAGTGCATACTATCATAATCCACAGGGACTATCAACTCGTTCTGATAGGACGGCAGTTCATGAAATTCTTCAAATTAAAAAGCGCTACTCATTATTGTTACAGGCTTAAAATTGGGACGCTTTATGCGTTTTTCTCCCGAATGAGGTCAGTCAAATGGACTCGTAAGGCTTGATTTAAAGGGCTTGCAATTGCTCAACCGAGTAGCCAATCAGGATGAGATGAGGTAAGGGAATAAGTCTACTTTTTTAGCTGCCCGTTTTATTGGGTCTTGCTTTTTACGATGGCTGTAAAGTTCCACCCTTGAGCATTTAGCCTTGGCATATGAGCTAGATATCGGGGTCGCTGCGGGACGGTTGTCGCTACTCTTGGCGTACTACTACTCAATCTCGATCTCACCCTCTTACAACAGGCCCTCCATCAAGCCAGTCCCTTGGCTGCTGCCCAATATTTTCAGCAAGGACTATCTCCCCAATCGTGATAACAGGAATTGACTCGCTTTTATCTGGCTATGCTCAAATTAGTCTGGTCAACAAGACGGTCAAAAGCATGCCCATGGCAAACCCAAACCCGTGGCTCATTACGCTAACGTCAGGCAGTTGAAAGTCTAAGACAAACTGGAAAATAATCAATCCCCCAAACACATAGAGCCGTTGCCGAGTCCAAGGGGACGGATACCGTTGCCACATTTGGAAGTAATGTACCCCCAGCCCAGCAAATAAGCCCATGATGCCCGCCGATGCCCCCACGACGAGGCGATTGTAATCCTGTATGCCGATTAAATAAACAGCCATCAAGGCCATGGCCCCACCCCCACTGCCCAAATAGAGGCACAGAAAACGACCGGGCCCTAACTGCCGTTCCATAAGGGTGCCGATCGCCGCCAACGCAAAGAGATTGACCCCTAAATGGAGGTAGCCGTAGTGCAGGAAGTTAGCTGTAATGACACGCCACCATTCCCCCTGTTGCTGGATTGCCAGGGGATCTAGCGCCCCTAATGCCTGCAAGCTGTCTAGGTTCTGACTACCGCCTTGGGCTAACTCCCCCAAAAACATGGCCAGGTTGAGCCCCACCAGGGTCATGGTTGCATAGGGGTAAAAATGACGGGGGAAAGACGGTTTAACCAAGGATTTGGGGAGAAGGAGGGTCGGCGAGGGGGAGAACCGGTGGATGTTTCTACCACTCCATGGCTGCGGCGACAGTGGGAAAATGTTCCATAAAAATAGCGCGACCGGCGAGGGCAATGTCCCGATGTTCTTTTTGGGTGGCCGGATCACAACGCACGGCGAAATAATGAATCCAACTCCGCACTGATCCTTTCATATACAGTCGCGTCACGGTATTGAGGGGCAAAATTGAGCGGGCACATTCCTTGGCAATCCCTTTGACGATCGCCGCTTCATAGCGTTCATAGCTATAGTTCCAGACATCGGCCTGGGCCTGATCAAACCATTGCTTGGTGTCCTCATCGAAATCATCGAGGGAATTTTGGCGATTTTTCAGATCCTGGCGGCGAGCTTCATAGGACTCAAAGGTGGTAGCACGAGAATACCTAAGGCTAAATTCCTGAAAACAGAATGACCGATGTCTTAAAATTTGGGGGGCGATCGCCCGGGTGGTGGTAATTTCCAGGGTCATGTCCACCATTTCAAAAATGCTCCAATGCCCTTCTCGGATGCAGAATTGCAACAGTTTCGCATAATTGGGGTTTTCTTGGTTGGGGCTAGAAACCCTGGCACAATAAGCGATTAACCCTTCTGGAGAGAGGGGTTCTCCGTCGATCAGAATTTCAGGTTTGGTGATGGCAATGAAGCGAACATCCATAAGGCGCAGCTCGGCAATAGTTCTCTGAATTGTACCGTGCTCCCCCTGTCGAATCCAGTCTTCAAACACTTATGTATTGGAAAAATAAATTCCCCCGATTAGACCGAGATCGGCATAAAAGAGGGAATATCACTGGAGATCAGCGAGAGCGATAATGAATTTATTTGAAACCCACCGCTGCTTGCCAAACAAAGGCTAAAGCCAAAAAGAACAGGGGAATAACCGGCAACACATCAACGAGGGGGTCGAAGATTTGATACGCTTCGGGCAGTTTGGCGAGCAAATAAACCATTTCCATTATTTGAGTTTCCTTACTAACGGGCAATAAATTAAGCTTTATTTTAAGCTAAATCCTACCATGACAGTTAGCGCTCAACGTTCAACACCCACTGCACTAAGGTGCGTACGGGATAGCCGGTGGCGCCGGGGTTATGGACCCCATTTTGTTTATCCGCCCAAACGGGGCCAGCAATGTCCAAGTGGGCCCAGGGGGTTTTGTCCACAAATTTTTCTAGGAAGAGGGCGGCGGTAATCGATCCTCCGGCCCGGGGACCGGTATTTTTCATATCCGCAATTTTGGACTTTAGCCCCTCAAAATATTTGCTTTCCATGGGCATTTGCCAGAATTTTTCCCCCACGCGATCGGCGGCGGCGGTCAACTGATCTGCTAAGCCCTGATCGCGGCTCCACAGACCGCCAATATCATCTCCTAACGCCACAATACAGGCCCCGGTTAGGGTGGCCAGATCCACGATCGCCTCAACATCAAGTTTTTCGGCAAATACGAGGGCATCCGCTAGGGTGAGGCGGCCTTCTGCATCGGTGTTATTGACTTCAATGGTTTTACCGTTGGACGCGGTGAGAATATCGCCGGGGTGCATGGCTTTGCCGCTGATCATATTTTCCGTGGCAGCGCAGATAAAATGAACTTCCACATTGGGGCGTAACTGGGCGATCGCCTTGGCGGCCCCAAGGGTAGCACCACCGCCCCCCATATCCATTTTCATGGTTTCAATGCCGCTACCGGCCCCTTTGATATTCAAACCACCGGAATCAAAGGTCAAACTTTTCCCCACGATCGCCACTTTTTTGACTGGATTGGCCGGGCGATAGGTGAGGTGAATGAACTTGGGTGGCAGTTCCGAGGCTTTGGCAACCCCGAGAAAGGCCCCCATTCCCAACGCTTCACAATCGGCTTGCTCTAAAATTTCCAGGTCGAGACCATAGGTTTGGGCTAAGTCCGTAGCAATGTCGGCAAAGGTCAAGGGGGTCAAACTATTGGCGGGGGCATTGACCATTTCCCGGGCCAAAATTACGCCGGAAACGATTTTTTCCGCATTACCAATGGCGACGGTTTGCTCCCCGAGTTCCAACAACTCCACTGTGGTTAATTTCAGGTCTTGATCGTCTAAGTCGGATTTGAAGCGATTATCCTGATGGAGGGCTAACACAATACCTTCTGCTAGAATTTGGGCCGTTTCCGTTGGGTCATGTTCCCGTTGGGGGAGGCTCAGGGCTAAGGTTTTGACCTTAGTGGCTTTAGCCCAGCGAGCAATGGTTGCCGCTGCGTCCGCCAGAATGACCCCGTTAAATTTCTCAATTTCCCCGAGTCCGACCAACAGTAATTTACGGATCGGACTGTTGCCGCCGACCCGCGCTTCTACTTTTTGCCCCGCTTTCCCCTTAAATTCTTGCTCCTCAATTAATTCCCGGAGGGTTCCGTCTAGGCGATCGTCTACCTTGGCTAAGTCGCTGGTAATCTCCACGGCATTTTCAAAAAACCCCAGGGCTAAAGCATCCCCTTGCCAGGTTAACGCTGTGTAGTCGGTTCCACGTATTTGCATCGCTGAATATGTCCCATGTGACAGGTTTTCCGTCCTTTATTTTGACATAATCTCTTGATTCCAGAATCGCCAGGGGTCGCCATTCGCCTTTCCCCCCTCAGTCAAACAACGCCCCCAGTAAAAAGTGATTGATCGTTTCTGGGCTGAGATGGAGCAATGTTTTGCTATCCACAATGTCGAAATTGGCACCGGCGCGATGCAGCTGATCGTCTAACGCCTGGAGAAAGGTCTTGGCCATTAGACAATCCCCCACTTGGGTAAATAAAATTCCCAATTCCGTTTCAAGCTCCAAGCGATGGGTGGCATCTACCAATAATTGAATCAATGCTTTCCGATTGGGCGGTTCACAGTCGATCGCCACAATAATGATTTGACCATGACAATATTCGGGGCCTTTTTTTCGGTATTGAAAATAATCGGTTAAAACCGCTTGTAAGGGTTCATAAAGATTGATTTCGGGCGGTGCATAGGGGTGGCTCAAAATATGTTTGAGTTTATGGGGCAGTACTTTTTCATAACAGTAATAGGGATTGCTCGCCACGTAAACGTCTAAATTATTGGGACTCAGGTGATGGCAGGTTTCCGCAATCATCATCAGGGTTTCCTCTGCTTCTTCCCAGGCTTTAGCGAGACCAGGGGGCGCTATGCGGTCTGGGTTGCCATCCCTCGCTAAAATCAACGTAAACTTACGGTTTTCTAGTAAATATTCCATCGTTTTTTGTCCTTTCGGCAGTCAAAAAAACAGGCTTTACCCCTTTATCATAGGGCGAAGGTTGCGAGATGATTTCCCAAAAATATTAAGTTATGAAACCCACTAAGTTACGAACGTTGGATCAACCACCTGTAACGTTTTTAACGATTGGTCTCCTAAGCCACTAACGGTTCCTCCCAATGCCAAAATCTGTTCTAAATAGGCGATCACCGCCGGGGTGATCAGTTCCCCTGGCACAAGGACAGGAATCCCCGGTGGATAGGGACAGAGCAAATCGGCGCTGATGTTTGAGATGGCTTGATTAACCGTTAACGTTTGACGGGGGGCAAAGGTTGCCTGGCGGGGGGTCAGGACGCAGTTAGAACGGGGTAAGGGGGGTAATTGAATCTGGAACTGGGGGGCGTTTTGATTTTCTAGGGCGATCGCCGTTAATGCCTGGACTAAATGGTCTAAATCCTGACGGGTATTGCCGAGACTGACAATGAAACTTAACTGTCGTAGGGTGGGCAGTTCCGCTGTGATTTGAAATCGTTCCGCCAGAATTTCATCGAGATCAAACCCCGATAGGCCCCAAGCGGTGGCATCGAGGGTGATCCGGGTGGGATCTAAATCAGTGAAACCCGGTTGCGCTGTCCCGCTGGTTAATAGGGTTAAGCCCGGAATCTGCGCCAATTGTGATCGACAATCGAGGGTGTGTTGCACAATGGCTGCCAAGGTTTCTTTTCCCCCGTGGGCCATTTGATGACGGGCCGCATCCAAAGACGCCAGCAGTAAATAATTGGGGCTGGTGGATTGGATTAGCTGCAAGGCCTGACTGATCCGTTGGGGATCCAGGCGATCGCCTTGCTGATGAACCATGGCCGCTTGGCTGAAGGCCCCGAGGAGTTTGTGGGTGGATTGGATAACGAGATCGGCCCCTAACGTTAACGCCGGGGTTGGTAATTGGTCATGGAACCCAAAGTGGGCCCCGTGGGCCTCGTCTACGATGACGGGGATGCCCCCTTGATGGGCCAGGGCAATCAATTCCCCTAAATTTCCCACAACGCCGTGGTAGGTGGGATGAAGAAGAAATAACGCTTTGGCTCCGGGATGCTGTTTTATTGCCTGTGCCAAGGTCTCCGGGGTAATGCTGAAGGCTAAATCCCAGCCCGCATCCACCGCTGGTTCCAAAAAAATGGGCATGGCCCCGGAGTGGATGATGCCGGCGATCGCCGCTTGATGGGCGTTACGGGGGAGTAAAATCTTTTCCCCTTCCCCACAGGTGGCCAAAATGGCGGCGATAATCCCGGCGGTGGAACCATTAACGGAAAACCAAGTGCGCTCCGCTCCCCATAACGCCGCCGCTAATGCCTGGGCCTCGGCGATCGCCCCGGCGGGGGCAAATAAATTATCTAATGCCGGCAATTCAGGTAAATCCCCTTGGAAAACCGCTAATCCCAACCATTCGCTTAGTTCAGGGGCAATTCCTTGTCCTCGCTTATGGCCAGGGGCATAAAAGGGCGTATCGGGCCCTTGAGCAAGCTGCCGTAGGGTAGTCAGTAACGGTAACTGATTTTGATGACTGTTAACCATACTTCCCCCGCATTTTTGGCCCATCGACAGTCTCCGGGACAGACATTCCGCAATTTCCCGGACGTCAAAATACCGAAACTTGATTAACAAATACCATATCGCGGGAAGTCCCCTTCCTTGAGGGAGGGGATGTGCCGTGCGACTTAGCTTCCTTGCTAGTCTTGTGTTATGATGTTATCAATAAAGCTTTTTACGGCAAATGCGAAGGGCAACAAAGTTTCGTCTATATCCAACCGCAGAACAGGAGCTACACTTTAGGCGTAGTTTTGGATGCTGTCGGTATGCATGGAACTATACACTAAACCTTGTCAATCAAACTTACAAGGACACGGGTAAAGGATTAGGACGTTTTGCTATTCAAAAGGCTATTACAGACCTGAAGAAGGAGCATGAATGGATGTCCGAGCCTTACTCACAGTGCCTACAGGTAGTTGCTCTAAATTTGTCTAGGGCTTTTATCAACTTCTTTGAGCGTCGCTCAGGGTATCCCAGCTTCAAGTCAAAACACAGACGACAATCTATTAGCTATCCACAAAATGTCAAGGTATTGAATGGTTGCATTAAGTTTCCCAAAATAGGAAAAGTAGATGCAGTAATTCACCGAGATGTTGGAGGAGTAGTCAAGACTGTTACCGTGTCTATGAACGCTAAAGGACAATTCTTTGCTTCTGTTCTGGTTGATGATGGCAAGGACATTCCTAATCAATCTAGAGACGGCAAAGCTGTCGGGATTGACCTGGGGTTAACTCACTTTGCCATTACCAGTGATGGTTCAAAGTTCGATAATCCAGGATGGTTGGAGAAACATGAAGGAAACCTAAAGCAAAAGCAAAAACGCCTGTCCCGTCGTCAAAAAGGTTCTAAAAACCGCAATAAGACAAGGAAACAGGTGGCAACGGTTCATAACAAAATAGCCCGTTGCAGAGAAGATTTTCACCACAAGCTTTCACGCAGGATTGTTGACGAAAACCAAGTCATAGTGGTGGAGAACTTAGCTGTAAGCAACATGATGCAAAACCACTGTCTTGCTAAGTCCATTGGACAAGTAGGATGGGGACAGTTTTGTACCATGCTCAAGTACAAATCAGAAGAAGAAGGAAAAGTCTATGTTGAAGTGGATAGATTTTTCCCATCCTCTAAGACTTGCAACGTGTGTCTAAATAGGGTTGATAGCCTTCCCCTAGAGATTCGATTTTGGCAATGCAATAACTGCGGCACAAAACATGATCGTGATGTGAACGCCGCCGCCAACATTCGAGATGAAGGACTGCGTATTTTGACCTCGGGAACCGGGGATTCCGCCTATTGCCTAGCTGTCAGACAAGGTAGTAAAGGACGCACGTCTTCTACCACCTTGCAGGCTACTGGATAGGAAGCTTTGCCCTTTAGGGCAGAGTAGTTCACAAGGTTAAGCTACTTGGGTAGAATAAGCATATCTTTTCATTGAATTCCTTCTATCATGACCTCATCGGTGATAACCCAAAAAATACTCGTTGTCGATGATGATGCTGCCATTCGTCAACTGATTTCCCGCTTTTTAGGGTACAGCCATTACCACATTGAAAGTGCCGAAACAGCGGCGATCGCCCGACAAAAGTATGAAGAATTTAACCCGGATTTGGTCATTTTAGACGTTAATCTCCCCGATGACAGCGGCTTCAACCTGTGTAAAGAAATGCGTGATCAGCAAACCCTGGTGCTGATGCTGACCTGTTTGACGGATCGTGACTATATCCTCGAAGGCTTTGAGCAGGGAGCCGATGAGTATCTGACCAAACCCTTTGATCTAGAAGTGCTGAAAGCCAAGATTGGGGCGCTGTTAAAACGTCGTAAACCCGCAGAGGCTAACCCGCCCCCCCCCAATCACCTGATGCAAATTGGTCGCTTACTGATCGACAATGAGCGTTGCGAAGTGACCCGGGATGGCGAGTTAGTGCCTTTAACCCTGCTGGAATTTGAACTGTTCTATTTTCTCGCCACCCACCCCGAAAAGGTTTGGGGACGGCAGGAACTGATTTCTGCCGTTTGGGCCGATCAGAAGGAAGAAACCGTCGAGCGCAAAGTGGACGTTCACATCGGTCAAATCCGCCGCAAAATTGGCGAACCGGACAATAATTGTATCCGCACCATTCGGGGTAAGGGCTATGTGTTTGAAGGAACGCCGTCCTAGGCTGGCTTAATAGCGGGTAATGGGAATCCATTCATAACTGTCGATAATCCCCTGGTAATAATCATTAATGGTTTCCCGGGGATAGGGGGCCACCCCGTCTTCTTCCCCAAACCAGGTTTCATACAGCGTCACCGCCTCAGTCTGATCGCTGATAATGCCCTCCATATATTGCAACAGACTGTAATTGACTAAATGACGCCAATCCGAGTCATCTTTGGGTAATAGACAGGCATAGGCTTCATACTGGTAGGGGAAATTCGGGACGACTTGCCATTGTTGAGGATTTTGGGTCGTTTTTTTAAGCCCTGCCAACACAATGCCATCCCCGGCAAAGGCTTCAATTTCCCCGGCTTCTAATTTTTTTAACCCATCGGCTTGATCCTCAACAAAAACTAATTTAGCCGCAGGTTGAAAGTTTTTAATTGCCTTCTCATTGGTGGTGTTGGGAATAACCCCGATCGCCCGACCGGCGAGGGAATCCGCTGATTCTAAACCGCTTCCCTTTTTCGTTAAAATTTTGGTGCCATCGGCGAAATAACTGACCGAAAAGTCCACTTTTTCCGTTCTTGCCCAGGTAAAGGTGGAAGAGGCACATTCTAAATCAATTTTATTATCCCCAATCAAGTCAAAGCGATTGTCCGCCGTTGCTTCCACCAGTTTTAACTGAATCGGCTTTCCTAAACGTTTTTCAGTTTGGCGGCGAATTAATTCTAAAACGTCCAACGAAAATCCCACCCATTCCCCCTGGGCATTGACATAGCCAAAGGGCACCGCATCTTTTCGAGCACCAGCGGTGATTGTCCCCGTCGCCTCAATCCGATCTAGCACCGCCCCGGCCCAACTGGGGGGCATTATTGCCACACTCATCAACAAAGACAACGCCAAACACGCAATGTTTTTCATCTTGATTAGCTAAATTCAAATCGCCAAGATAGACTGACTGGTCGTTCGGGTCTGAAGTTTCAGCCAGGGTCTGACCCACCGCCGTTGCCCCTGCTATCCAGGGTGTAAGTGTACCGAATACCGCAGAAAAGTAGGGCGGAGTATGTTAGCGTTAGGTGAAGTTTCGACGTTTTCAGTTCAAAAAGAAATTTAAATTCCCTCGTTACCCCCAGGAAAATCATGCGCGCTCTACTGGTTTATCCCTTATTTCCGCCAACGTTCTGGTCCTACGAAAAAATTCTGGAACTGGTCGATCGCCAAGTGTTACTACCGCCGTTAGGACTGATTACCGTGGCGGGGATTTTGCCCCAGGATTGGGACTTTAAACTGGTGGACCGCAACGTTAGGGCAGTGACCGACGCAGAGTGGCAGTGGGCGGACTTGGTGGTGATGTCAGGGATGATCGTCCAGCGAGACGACATGGTGGAACAGATTAAACTGGCGAAACAGTGGGGGAAATTAGTGGCGGTGGGCGGTCCCTTTGCTACCTCTGTACCGGAGGAAATTCAAGGGGCAGGGGCGGATTTCCTCATTTTGGATGAAGGGGAATTGACGTTACCGATGTTCATTGAGGCGCTAGAGAGGGGGGAAACCCAAGGCATTTTTCGGGCGGCGGAAAAGCCGGACGTGACCATCACCCCCGTTCCTCGCTATGACTTGCTGGAATTGGATGCCTACGATTCCATGTCCGTGCAGTTTTCCCGGGGCTGTCCCTTCCAGTGTGAATTCTGCGACATTATTGTCCTCTATGGCCGCAAACCCCGGACGAAAACCCCGGCCCAATTATTGAAGGAACTCGATTTTCTCTATGAACTCGGCTGGCGGCGATCGGTGTTCATGGTGGATGATAATTTCATTGGCAACAAACGGAATGTCAAACTATTGCTCAAAGAATTACAGGTTTGGCAAGAACAACACCAATATCCGTTCCGGTTTAATACCGAAGCCTCAGTGGATTTAGCGGATGACCCCGAATTGATGGAGATGATGCTCAAATGTAATTTTGATGCAGTCTTTTTGGGCATTGAAACCCCCGATGAGGGCAGTTTAGAAGTTACGAAGAAGTTTCAAAATACCCGCAATTCCCTCAGTGATTCCGTCGATAAAATTATGGCGGCGGGCATTCGGCCCATGGCGGGTTTCATCATTGGTTTTGATGGGGAAAAAAGTGGCGCTGGCGATCGCATTATTCGCTTTGTGGAAAAAACTGCCATTCCCACCGCGATGTTTGGCATGTTACAAGCCCTACCCCACACGGCTTTGTGGCATCGGTTAGAAAAGGAAGGGCGGATGTTGAATACAGGGCGTTTGGATATTAACCAAAGTAGTTTAATGAATTTTATTCCTACCCGGCCGTTGGAAGAAATTGCCCGGGAATATATTGAAACCTTTTGGGAATTATATGAACCCACCTGTTATTTGAATCGGGTCTATCGCTGTTATTTGAAATTGGGCAAACCGAAATGTCAAGTCCCCGCTAAGCTCCCCCAATGGACTGATATTAAGGCCTTGGCGATCGTTATTTGGCGGCAGGGCATTAAACGGGAAACCCGCTGGACGTTTTGGCACCATCTATTCAGCATTTGGCGTCAACAGCCGGAGCATTTAGAAGGATATTTAACCATGTGCGCCCACAACGAACATTTCCTGCAGTATCGCACCATTGTCCGGGAGCAAATTGAAGCCCAGTTACAGGAGTATTTAGCCTGGAAAGCGCAACAACCGGCCCCCACTGTAACCGCCGTGGCAGAAACGGCGTTAGCCAGTTAACCCTAGCCAGCACTGCGCCGAGAGTGTGATTTAATCAAAACTGTTCGGGTCTGTCGGTGATGACAGCCTCACTTTTCAGTCCGCAATAATTAAGCAATTTTTATAAATTTCACCCTTTTATGTCCCATTCCACCGATATCAGAACCTTAGCCCGTTGGATGGCTGCGGATTTTAGTAACCAAGCCCAAGCCTTTGCCAATCCCCCCTTTTATGCCCATATCCGGGTGGCGATCCGGCCCCTATCAGCGGATAAATTTGGCGCTCCAATGATGTTTTTAGAACAGGCCTATGATTTTGCGCTGCAAAAGCCCTATCGTTTGCGGGTTTTAAAGTTAAAGGTGGTGGACAATCATATCGAAATCGAAAATTTTAGGGTAGATAACGCTGAAGAATTCCACGGCGCGGCCCGGAATTTAGACAAATTAACCCAATTAACCCCCGATCGCCTGGAGCCAATGAATGGCTGTGACATGATTGTGGAATGGACGGGAACCAGTTTTAAAGGGGAAGTGCAACCGGGGAAACAATGCCGCATTATCCGCGATGGCAAGGAAACTTATTTGGAAAATAGTTTTGAGGTCAGTGAAGCGGGGTTAATCAGTTTAGACCGGGGCTATGATCCGGTCACTAATGAACGGGTAT
>JAYKHU010000250.1:0-4597 GCA_035285105.1 Synechocystis sp. | reverse complement strand
CTTCTTCCGGTCGCTGCACCCAATGGAGGGTGGCATTGGAGAAGACCGCATCCATCGGTTCGGCGACGGTAAAACGGGTGGCATCGGCTAATTGAAAGTTGAGATGGGGAAACTGATCCTGGGCCGTGGCGATCATCTCCGGGGAGTAATCCACGCCGGTGACAATGCCCCCTTGTTGGTGGAGGAGGTCGGTTAACTGCCCTGTGCCACACCCTAAATCCAAGACCCGTTCCCCGGGTTGTAAATCCAATAAATCCAGCACATCACGGCCATATTCCCAGACAAAACTATGGTGATGTTGGTACAAACTAGCGTCCCAATCTTGGGGGGGAACGGTGGGAGCCAGGTCGGACGGGGAAATGTTCATAGTTTGGGTTAACCCATGAAGGGAATTTTTAGGAGACGGGATCCGGAAGGCGGCGTCGGGAAAAAATCACCTGTAAACGGTCTAAATCCAACTCATCAAAGCGATCAATGGCCCAATTCGCTTTCCGTTGCATGAAGTGATAGGGATAGGTGTGGGCAATGCCCACCACGGGGACACCAGCGGTTTTGGCCGCTTCAATGCCGGCAAAGGTATCTTCGATCGCCAGACAGTGTTTCGGTAACAGTTCGGCGCTGTCCACTAAGATGGCCTCCTCATCCTGGGTGGTCAGCCGGTGCTCATTCAAGTGGGCGATCGCCGTTAAATAACCATCGGGCTGGGGCTTACTGGCGGTAATATCATCCCCAGCAACGATCACTTGGAAATAGGACCTTAACCCACTGCGTTCCAGAATATATTCCACCTCCGACCGCACCGCCCCCGTCACCAAGGCGATCGCCAAACGCTGGAGTTGTAACCGGTCCAAAAAAGCTTGTAAACCGTCGTAAATGGGCAGGGTTTCCAGGGCAACCAACTTTTCGTGGTACTGTTCCGCCTTACGATCAATCAACCGTTGCAAATACGCTTCCGTTAGCCCCCGGCCCCGATGTTCAAACAAATCCACCAAACAGGCCCGATCACTCCGCCCTAGACAAAATTGTTGGTATTCCGCCGGGGTCAGGGGGCGTAGATTTTCGCTCAGCAATAATTCGTCCACCAACTGGCGATGGATCGCCTCATCGTTAATGACGACGCCGTTGAAATCCAGTAGCACCGCTTTTAACATGGCTAATCCCCCTGATGTTCGCTTAACCCATTTGGGATTGGAGGTAGTTGGGCAAACCAATTTTCTCAATTAGCCCTAATTGTTGCTCCAACCAATAGGCATGGTCTTCTTCCGTATCCGCCAGAATTTTCAGCAACAGATCCCGGCTCTGATAATCCTGCTCCTGCTCACAAACGGCGATCGCCGTCTTGAGGTTAGCAATCACCTCGTACTCATAATTCAAATCAAACTGCAACATTTCGGGCACCGTTTTGCCCACATGGATGGGGTCCTGCTGGGACAGATCGGGGGTCTCCTCCAAGAACAAAATCCGTTCAATCAGGGTGCTGGCATGACCGGTTTCATCCTGCATTTCATGGTCAATGCGTTCATGGAGTTTTTGCAAGCCCCAATCTTGATACATCCGGGAATGGATAAAATATTGATCCCGTGCGGCAAGTTCTCCCCGGAGTAGTTTGTGGAGTTGGGCAAGCACAGCCGGTTTTCCTTTCATGGTCAATGTTCCTTGGTGGTGAAAATTATCGTCCCTTACCTAAATTAGCGTACTGCTGGGCTGACCCCCAATCAATTAACGTGAGCCACCGGGAAAATCTTAAGAAATGTTAAGGGGAAACATGGTAAAGTAGGGGGTGAATTTTGTCTTTACTATTGTCTTTCACCGTTTTAACCTATGGGGACTGCTAAGCAAACGCGACGCAAGCGATCCTTTATTAATTTACCCGTTTTGCTCGTGCTTGGCATGGGGGTCTGTGGCATCGTCACAGGATTTGTCAGCTACAAGTTGGGAGATGCGGCCCTGGAGGGAGTGACCCAGCCGGAAACGAACCCAACACAAAAATTAATTAGTAAATCCCCGGACACCACTAACGACCAACCCACCGCTAAGTTTACCCCCGTGGATATTGCTCAGACGGCTAAAGAAACCCGAATTTATATTCAAAATCAACAAAAAAGGACGGAAAATAAAAATCAACCTGACGCCAATGCCGTCCCACCAGAAACCGACGATTCTCCAGAGGCTGACCCAGAAAAAAAGCCCTAAACTCTGACGAAATCACCCCTTTCCAACGAACAGAAAGCCAGGGGGTAATCCTAACCATTAACCGCGTTATCGAAAATGAAAGTGGGATCCGGTTAGCGTTGAGTTTGCAAAATAATCACACCGAGGCGGTGGAGTTTTTATACAGTTTTTTGGAAGTAAGGGATCAGAATAATAATTTATTAAGTTCGTTGACAGAATCGTTGCCCCAAACCCTGCCCCCGGATGGCAAACTCTACAACGGGACCGTTGAAATTTTAGGAACGTTATCCGACCCAATTTCTAGCCTTTCTGTCCGGCTTGCCAGCTATCCAGACGAAAAGGTTAAACTGCAAGTGAATGGGATTTCTCTGCCTTGATGGTAGGGGATTAATCTCTCTTTTGTTAACGGTTTTAAGGGACAGTTTTAACCTTTCTTTTGGGTCTGATTTCATGCAAAGAACGCCGCTTTTAGAAACCATTAAGCCCTCATTTTTGCCGCCGTTACCCCTGCGTTCGGGTTTGGCCATGACCCTGTTTAATGTTTTTGTGGCCAATGATCGTTGGTTAAAGACAGCGGTTAGCTACGAACCAACCTATACCGCCCAAGTGATGCGGGGGGCTGACGGTGTCCCCCTCCATACCTGGCGATCGCCGATTCCGACCGAGACAAAAGGCACATTGATTGCCACCTACGGTATTACGGGATCATTGGAGAATCAGGGCTTTTTACGGCAATGGGGACGCTGGGCCTACGAACGGGGCTATGGAGTGCTGTTATTTGACTGGCGGGCCCACGGCAAAACCGCGGCCCTATCCCCCACATTAACCTCGGATGGGCTGTATGAAGGGGAAGATTTTGTCCACCTAGCGGCCCAGGCGAAGGCGTTGGGCTACGCCCCCCCGTTTTGGTTCGGTGGCTATTCCTTGGGGGGGCAATTAGCGTTGTGGGGAATTTATAAAGGAGACAGTGCGGATCAGTGGGGATCGTTCGAGGACTTCGGCCCAGCGGATATTGGGGGCGGAATGGCCATTTGTCCGAGTTTAGAATCAGAGCGATCCCTGCGTTATCTCACCGCCCATCCCCTCGGTCGGTATGTGGAAAAGGCGATCGCCAACAATTTGAAAAAGTTAGCGTGGGAGTTGCACCATTACCATCCCGATGCGTTCGACCCCGCCGCCATTGAGCGGGCCGATAGTATTTGGGGCTTTGACGAAAAATTGGTGATTAACCCCTTAGGCTTTGCCAGTGTGAGCGATTATTATGCCGCCAGTAGTGCGTTGCCGTTGCTCCCCCAGTTAAGCAAACCCACCTTTCTGTTATACGCCGCCGATGATCCCCTCTTTGACCCCACCCTAGTGCCTGAACTACAGGCGTTGGCAAACCGGTTGCCTTCCTCCCATCCCCTCCAGCTTCATCTCACCCGCTTTGGGGGCCATGTGGGCTATATTGCCTATCGCCCTTGTCAACGGCAACACCAAGACCCGGACGAATTATGGGCCATTCACCGTTCCCTCGACTGGCTTGATCGCCAGAGTGCCCTGCGCCATTCTTGCAAGGCCGTTCCCCTCACCGTCGGGGGTTAACAGGGATTGACAAAAATTAAGAATTTTAACCATTCGCGGTACAGGACAGAAAAACCGGCTTAACCTGAGAGAAAATTCCGTCCCGTTCTAAGCAATGTTATTTCACCTAGCGAATCTTCCTTACTGGTTACTACTCGTTGTGGGGCTACTCTGCCTGGGTTTGATGGTGATCAGCGGTGACGGGGAGGATGAGTTGGACTTTGATGCGGCGATCGCCGGTAGTCCCGATCTAAATTTAGATGTCACGGATTTGGATGTGGATCTTGACGATGGGGGGGATTTAGAAGCCGGGGCCAGTGCCTCAATTCCCCTACAAGTATTGGCCTTTTTCGGCGTTGGCAAAGTGCCCCTCATGATCCTGTTGGGCATTGATTTTAGTCTGTGGGGAATTCTGGGCTGGATTTTAAATGTTGCCGTTGGTAGCGTGACGGGCACCATGCCGACCCGTTTTTGGGGCTTGGCCGGACTGATTTTATTAACGTCCTTCGGGTTCAGTTTATGGATGGGGCGGTTATGTTCCCGACCGATCGCCAGTTTATTTAAAACCTTTAGTCAAGATGTCAGTGGCGATCGGGTCATTGGCTGTGTGGGAACCGTCACGTCAAAAAAATTACCCTATTTAATCAATGGCAAAATTGGTCAGGCCCATGTTTACGACAGTGCCGGAAATCTACTCACCCTGAGCGTCAGTTTGCCGGACTGGGCCACGGTGATTCCCCACCATAACCAAGAAATTTTAATTATCGATCAGTCCCCCAAAGGATACGGCTATTTGGCGATCGCCAAGGACAGTTCCGACGAGGATAAATGGCTAAATCAATCCCGTGATATCGACATCAAT
>JAYKHU010000249.1:0-3006 GCA_035285105.1 Synechocystis sp. | reverse complement strand
AAAAACTCTAGTTTGGCGATCGCCATTGGTTACAGCGACGTGTACGCCATTGCTAACACCGTTGCCAACCTCACCGGTAAGGCGATCGAAATGTTGATTGTAGTGATGGGAGTCTATTTACTGCTGAACTTATTGATTTCCTGGGCCATGAACCGTCTCAATCAATGGCTCAGTTTCGAGGTTTAGTAACCTAATAACCCCCGGATTTCTGAGGCTTTTTGAGTTTCCCCCTGGCGTTCCAGGAGATTAATGGCGTTAATCATATCTTCCAGGGAACCGGCTTGATCCCCCTGCTCAGCTTTGACCCCGGCTCGCAACACCAAGGCATCGGCATTATTGGGATTCAGCGCTAACACCCGATTCAGGTCAGTGAGGGCTTGGGGATAATTTTCCACCATGGCATGGGCCACCCCCCGGAAATAAAGGGCTTCTTCTAAGCGGGGGTTAAGGACTAAGGCTTGGTCAAAATCCGGTAACGCCGCTTCGGGTTGCTCTAGTGCCAAACGGGCCTGCCCCCGACAGGTAAATAAATCTGCGTCGGTGGGATCAAGCTGAATCGCCTGGCCACAATCCGCCGCCGCCGCCTCAAAGTTTTCCAACACGCCATACACATTGGCCCGGTTGAAGTACATCACCGGATCATTCGGATTGAGCTGAATCGCCTGGTTTAAGTCCGCCAACGCTTTGGGGTATTGCTCCAAAACCATATAAGCAACCCCCCGCAAATTATAGGCATCTGCACTATTCGGATTTTTACGAATTACTTGATTAAAAATGGCGATCGCCTGTTGAGGGGCCCCAGCTTCGAGTTTGGCGAGGCCTTCCATCAACCGGAGTTGTTCCACTGTTTCCGGGGAAACGGTTTCTTGGGCCAGGGGCGGATCGGTTAATAAGGCTCGACTAGGGGGGGCAAAGCTACCCGCAGCAATCAAGGCGGTTAAGAGGGTCGTCACCACCGTGGTTAAAGACTGAAAAGAAGGGGTAGGTAAAAACATGGGGTAACCTGCGGGGCTAAGTTAAATCAGGGAAGTCACAATTTGGATATCAGTGTTTTAGTTTAATTCGTCGTTAGTATTATTAAAACAGCATACAAATTGTTTGTATTTTCATCATTGATATCAGTCTTAACCTCCCAACGACGGAGGCCAGTATCTGGTCAACTCCCCCTACTTCAATAATGGCGGCAATCCAGGGGTCAATAGCGGGTTTGCAGTCAGAACGTAGGAATACTTAACATTGTGTCGGCCAAGGCAGGATAATGACCCATCCCAAGAGTGTCCTGAAGGATTAGACTATAATCACTTTGCCTAAACATTAACGATGGAAACGCTGTTAAAACCCCAGGCTGAAACCTATACAACGTTGTATCCCATTAGTTGGGACACCTTTGCCCAGATTGCAGCGGAATTAGGGGAAAGCCCCAATCGGCGCCTGGCTTATCAGGGAGGATATTTACAAATCATGAGTCCTTTAATGGAGCATGAGAACAACAATTGGTTTATTGCTCGCCTGATTTTTACCATGGCAGAGACATGGGGGTTGGATATTAAAAGCGTGGGATCGCTGACGCTGAAACGAGATGATTTACAAAAAGGGGTGGAACCCGATGCTTGTTTTTACTTACAAAACGAACCAGCCGTTCGATCTCGCCAACAGATTGACCTCAATCAAGGGGATCCTCCCCCAGATTTAGCCATTGAAATTGACATTACCAGCGGTTCCCTCGACAAATTTCCCATCTATGCGGCCTTAGGTGTACCGGAAATTTGGCGGTATGATGGCAAACATTTACGAATTTATGGGTTATCTCGATCCAGTGAAGGTTATCGAGAAATGCAGCACAGCATCGCCTTGCCTCTGTTGGACATTACCCTGATTCCCCTATGGTTAAAACAGCGGTTGAGTTTGGGGGAAACGGCAACGTTAAGACAGGTTAAACAATGGGCTAGGGATCAAGTCACAGAGAAAAATACTTGAACTTTTTAATTGACAAGGGAGTATCCTGGCGATCGCCAAGGCTGGGTTTCCCCCGCCCAGAACCATCACGGCAAAATCGGGACAGAGGTGATCCTTTGAATCAGATGACGGAACCTGTATGATGGGTTCTTAATTTAAGTTAACAGTCTATGGTTGACGCTTTAATTGGCTAACTTTTTATCGTGTACGAGGACTAAGGACTTTGTCTAAGCGTTATTTATTTACTTCTGAGTCGGTCACGGAAGGGCATCCCGATAAGGTCTGTGATCAGATTTCTGACACCATTTTAGATGCCCTACTGACCCTCGATCCCAATAGTCGGGTGGCGGCGGAAACCGTTGTGAATACCGGTTTAACCTTAGTTACCGGGGAAATCACCTCCCAGGCTCACATTAACTTTGTGGAATTAATTCGCAATAAAATTGCGGAAATTGGCTATACCAATGCGGACAATGGCTATTCCGCCAATAGTTGTGCCGTGATGCTGGCGATCGATGAACAATCCCCCGACATTTCCCAAGGGGTAACGGCGGCCCAAGAACAACGCCATGCCCTCAGCGATGATGAACTGGATCAGATTGGGGCAGGGGATCAGGGCTTAATGTTCGGCTTTGCCTGCAACGAAACTCCTGAATTGATGCCGCTCCCCATCAGCTTGGCCCACCGCATTGCCCTACGCTTATCCGAAGTCCGTAAATCCGGGAAGTTGGCTTATCTTCGTCCCGATGGTAAAACCCAAGTTTCCATTACCTATGAAGATGGCATCCCTGTTGCCATTGACACGATTTTGATCTCTACCCAGCATGATGAGGCGATCGGCGAGATTACCGATAACGACGCAGTGCAGGCCAAAATCAAAGCAGATTTATGGGATGTGGTGGTTCAAGCCTGTTTTACAGATATTTACCTTAAGCCGACAGAAAAAACCCGTTTTATTGTTAACCCCACTGGAAAATTTGTGGTGGGTGGTCCCCAAGGGGATGCCGGTCTAACAGGACGCAAAATTATTGTTGATACCTATGGGGGATA
>JAYKHU010000248.1:0-6014 GCA_035285105.1 Synechocystis sp. | reverse complement strand
GCTGTGGTGTTGTTATCGGGGGGCTTGGATTCTGCCACGGTGGCGGCGATCGCCCAAAGTCAGGGGTATGACGTGATTGCCCTCTCGTTTAATTATGGCCAACGCCATGACCGGGAACTCGCAGCGGCCCAGGCGATCGCCCAGCATTTAGGCATTACTCAGCATTTCACGGTCAATTTAGACTTAGCCCAATGGGGCGGTTCCTCGTTAACCGATCGCCATCAACATCTGCCCCAGGCCGGCGTGGAAACGGGGGTAATTCCCTCCACCTATGTTCCCGGTCGCAACACCGTCTTTATTGCCCTGGGTTTATCCTTGGCGGAAGCCCAAGGGGCGGAGGCCGTTTTCTTAGGCATTAATGCGGTGGATTATTCCGGCTATCCCGATTGTCGTCCCGAATATCTGGCCACCTATCAACAGTTGGCGGCCCTATCCTCCAAGGTGGGGGTGGAAGGCCATCCCATCCAACTGATTGCCCCGTTAATTGCAATGGGTAAAGTGGATATTGTTAAAAAAGCCCTGGCACTCAATGTCCCCATTGCGGAAACCTGGTCTTGTTACCAGGGGGGAACAGCTCCCTGTGGCAAATGCGATTCCTGTCGCATCCGGGATCAAGCGTTGCTGGAAGCGGGTCAACCCCAACTCACCAGTTCTTTCGCCCAAGGTCAGATGTGATTTCCAGTAAAAACTCCCCGGGTAGGATTCGAACCTACGACCAATCGGTTAACAGCCGACCGCTCTACCACTGAGCTACCGAGGATTGCTCAACGATTCACAATCATAGCAAGGTGAGCGACTTTTTTACAAGTGCTTTGCTCAAAATTTTTTCTGACCCTCTCCCGTCAGGGGCTGAGGTAACCCTGACACCGGGATTCAACGGGTTTTTACCCGATGGGGGGATGGCGACGACGAGAGCTTGGCCGCTATGCTGATGACAGTTAGATCTCCAAATTTCCCCTTGATTGCCTTCCCGACTCTCTCCTCACGCCAATTTGGCTGACATTGCCATGCTTACCCACCATCGCCGCCCGGTTTGCCTATCCCTAATCTCTACAGACTTGCCCATTCTCTCCACTATTGAAACCGCTGCCACCCTTTACCAAAAGGACTTTGATCGCTTTCACCTGCTCTTACACCAAGGTGAAATGAAAACGAAAACGGGGGGCACTGAACCGGCTCCCCAATTACTCTGGCTAGAACTCTCCCCCCATCGCGTGGTGCTGACCCGCCAGGGCAATAGCCAATTTTCCTACCGGCATTTTTGGGAACGGGATATCTATGGCACCAGTCGCTACTGGCTCAACCAACACGAACAACACATGAGTGATTCCTTCCGGTTACGCAATTTTACGCGGGATATTACCCTGAGTGGCGCCCCCTTGCCGGATTTTCTCCGGGTGGAATATGACTTATGGTCGGCCCAGGAATGTTTAGGGCATTATGTGTTGCATTTGGAAATTTATCATTAGGTGACGATGCAAGCAGCCCAGTCTGAGCGGTTACTGTTTACCCCGGCGTCCCCCCGGGCCGATGCCATTCCTGTCATTTTTGCCTTCCCCAACCTTTACAGCGTCGGCATTACCAGTTTGGGGTACCAAGTGATTTGGGCGAGCTTGGCACAACGGGAAGATGTCCAGGTCAGTCGTTTATTTACCGATACCGCTGAAACCTTACCCCGATCGCCAGAATTAGTGGGATTTTCCTTTTCCTGGGAATTAGATTACAGCAATATTCTGGCGTTGTTAGAGCAGTTGCAAATACCGGTGTTAGCGGCGGAACGAAGGTCAGGGGAGCCATTAATTTTTGGCGGCGGCCCGGTGTTAACCGCCAATCCCGAACCCTTTGCCGCATTTTTTGATCTGATTTTGTTGGGGGACGGGGAAAATTTATTACCGGATTTCATTAATACCTACCAATCAATACGGGACTTAGACCGAGGGCAGCAATTAGAACGCCTTGCCCAAGTGCCGGGGATTTATGTGCCCAGTTTGTACCCGGTGACCTATGACAGTCCCGACGGGGCAATCATAACCATTGATCCTCAAAAGAATGCCATCCCCGCCCAGGTACAAAAACAAACCTATCGCGGCAATGTGTTATCTGCCTCCACAGTGGTGACGGAAAAGGCGGCCTGGGAGAATATTTTCATGGTGGAAGTGGTACGGAGTTGCCCGGAGATGTGTCGCTTTTGTTTGGCCAGTTACCTCACCCTGCCTTTCCGTCCAGCGGATACCCAAGCGTCTTTACTGCCGGCGATCGCCCGGGGATTAGAGGTTACCGATCGCCTAGGCTTACTGGGGGCATCCGTGACCCAGCATCCTGAATTTTCAGATTTACTAACCTATCTGGGTCAACCCCAATTTGACCATGTTCGGCTGAGTATTGCTTCCGTTCGCACCAACACCGTGACGGAACAGTTAGCCCAAACCCTTACCCGTCGGGGCACAAAATCCCTCACCATTGCCATTGAAAGTGGGTCGGAAAAATTACGGCAAATTATCAACAAAAAACTGAGCAATGACGAAATTCTCGCGGCAGCTCAACAGGCAAAAGCTGGGGGTCTCCAGGGGCTGAAATTCTACGGTATGGTGGGGATTCCCGGGGAAACCCTGGCGGATGTGGAGGCCACCGTGGCGCTGTTAAAACAGGTTAAAAAGGTGGCCCCCGGTTTGCGCTTAACCTTTGGCTGTAGCACCTTCGTCCCCAAATCCCACACCCCCTTTCAATGGTTTGGGGTCAACCCGGACGCCAAAAAACGACTGCAATTCCTACAAAAATCCCTCCGTCCCCTCGGCATCGATTTCCGCCCCGAAAGCTACAATTGGTCCGTGATGCAAGCCCTCATTTCCCGGGGCGATCGCCGTTTAGCGCCGTTGTTACTGCTTACCCGCCATTATGGGGACACCCTGGGCAGTTTTAAACGGGCGTTTAAAGAACTGAAAGGGCAATTACCGCCCTTGGAAGACACCGTCCATCGAGAGTGGCCCCTCAGCGAAACCTTACCCTGGCAACATCTGTTGGGGCCTCTCCCCCCCAGTACGTTGGAAAAACACCGACAGGACGCGCTGCAATTTTTCCAGTAACCTCTATCCTAGTCAAAATCACCGTGGTCGGGGAAATCCTCTGTTATAATAATTAATTGCAACGGTGGCATAGCCAAGTGGTAAGGCCGAGGTCTGCAAAACCTCTATCCCCCAGTTCGAATCTGGGTGCCACCTTACAATCCAGCCCATAATTTCCTGTTGTCCTTTACGGATCGGGAATGGTGACATCCAGGGTTTCAACCGGTTGGTTGAGAGCGGATAGTTCTGCCTCAAGGCGATCGCCATGGCCCACCACAACGGTAAACAGGCGATCGGGATGGAGGTGCGTTTTAGCGACCCGCTGCACATCTTCAATGGTGGTGGCAACGACCTGACGTTGGAAGGTGAAAATGAAATCCGCCGGATACCCATAATATTCATAGGTCATTAACCGGGAAAGGGTTTGTCCGGGTTGCTCGAAGTTAAAGACAAAAGAATTTAAAATTGAGTCCTTTGCATAGGCGAGTTCCGCTGGGGTAATGGGTTCCTGGCGGAGTCGTTCAAATTCGGCGAACAAGGATTGAACAAATGGCACCGTGGTTTCCGTACGAGTGGGGCCCCCCGCAATAAAATAGCCGGGATAATCATAGGCCGCCTGCCACCGCCCCGATACCGAATAGGCTAATCCTTGTTTAGAGCGGATATTGTTGAATAGACGACCACTGAGACCCCCTAACACCCCATTCATAACCGATAGTGCTGGATAATCCGGATCATTGACTTCACCACCGAGTTGTCCCAGTAACACATTACTTTGGGTGAGATGGGGTAAATCCGCCACAAATATACCCGTTTTGGTAGCCTGTTCGGCGCCCGGGGGTTTTAACGACGGTGCTGTGCCGTTTCCCTGCCATTGTCCAAACTGCTCAGCAATGAGGGGCTTAATGGTTTCCGAGTCAAAATCCCCCACAATGCCCAAAATCATTTGCTCGGGTCGAATATAACGTTGATGAAAATCAATTAAATCCTGGCGTTGAATGGCCGCCAGGGTTTCGTATTCCATCGTGCGGGCATAGGGACTATCCGCACCATACAACAACTTTTTAAATTCCCGACTGGCAATGTCCCCCGGATCATCATTCCGCCTGGCGATCGCCCCCCGGAGTTGGTTTTTTGCGAGATCGACCTGGGCCGGATCAAAGGCTGGGGTTTGCACCACTTCCGCAAATAGGCTAAACACCGTTTCTAAATCCTTACTGAGGGCAGAAAAACTCGCCGACCCGGAAGACAAATTAATACTGGTTTCGATCGCCGCTGCCCGTTGTTCCAATAACTGATTGAGGTCACTGGGGGGATGCTGCTGGGTTCCCCCTAAACGCATGGTCAGCCCCGTTAAATCCGCTAATCCCACCTTATCCGCCGGTTCCCACCGTTCCCCAGCCCGTAAAATCGCCGTTCCCGACACCAGGGGCAGTTTTCTATCCTCCATTAAATACACCACCAGGCCATTGGGCAGGGTATAGCGGTCATAGGCGGGAATTTTCAGTTCCGGCAGGGGCGGAAAGGTTAATTGATCATAATTTTTCGGCGTTGGGGCAGGGGTTAAAGGCCGAGCCGTGGCGGCGGGTAAGGTAAAAGCCCCAAACAGTCCCACCACCACAATCACGCTGCTGCAGACCAAGCCCCAAAATCGTTGCCACCGTTGTTGACGGGTCGATACAGGAAAAAGTCGGGCTAACGGGGACGGAATCCGCATGGTGATGTCTTGGGGTGAGATAAAAAATTGGCAAAAGTGTCTAAATTACCGTTACCGATCATAGCGGCGGGAATTGATTACGCCAATATTGCAATAGTTGCCTCCAAACATTTTCGAGTTGGCGATCGCCAGATGCTAAACCTGAACCACCAAGTCACTTTCTGCTTGGAAGCCAGTAACCCCATCGTTAATTAAGAAATTAAGAGGTAACGACCGGCCATTTTATTTAATAGATAAGCAAAACTGAACACAGTCATCAAAAACGTGCCCAAAGTCTTAACTAATCCTAATCCCGCCAATTACACTGATCATTAACCCCTAGCCCCCAAGCCCCATGCCCAAATGGTTCAACACCGCCGGCCCTTGTAAAGCCGACATCCACTATATGCTCTCCCCCACGGCACGACTCCCGGAATTACTGCCGTTGATCCAACAGCAAAATTACTTTGTTATCCACGCCCCCCGACAAGTGGGCAAAACCACCGCCATGATCGCCCTCGCGCAGGAATTAACCGCTAGTGGCGACTATACCGCCGTGATGCTCTCCGTTGAAGTGGGTGCCGCTTTTCCTGAGCAACCCGACATTGCTGAAGGGGCAATTCTAAATAGTTGGAAAAATGCTATTGAGCACTGGTTACCCGTAGAACATCATCCTGTTCAGTATCCCGATGTAAAAGAAGAAAAACACCTTAGCCAATTCCTGAATCAGTGGGCAAAAAGCGCTCCCTGTCCCCTCGTGGTATTCATCGATGAAATTGATTCTCTCCAAGATCAAACCCTGATTTCTGTATTGCGACAGTTGCGGGATGGCTATCCCCTCCGCCCCCAAGGCTTTCCCCATTCCTTGGGCCTGATTGGCATGCGGGACGTGCGGGACTACAAAGTGAAATCGGGGGGCAGCGATCGCCTAAATACGGCTAGTCCTTTCAATATCAAAGTGGCATCCCTCACCATGGGCAATTTTAGTTTTGAGGATGTGAGGGACTTATACCAACAACATACCGATGCTACTGGACAAATTTTTACCCCCGAGGCAGTGAGCCATGCCTTTTATTTAACCGATGGGCAACCTTGGTTAGTTAATGCGTTAGCCAGGGAAGCGACCCAATATTTAGTCAAAGACCCGGCTGAACCCATTACCATGGCAGTGATTGAACAGGCTAAAGAAATCCTCATTCAACGCCAAGATACTCATTTAGATAGTTTGGCGGAACGGTTACGGGAAGATCGAGTGA
>JAYKHU010000247.1:0-3684 GCA_035285105.1 Synechocystis sp. | reverse complement strand
CATCGAGTACAACCAAAATGCTTGGCTAGCGTGATGGACTGCTCATCGGTGGGATAAATTCTGACCTTGACTGCTTTCAACATGTCTCTATATTAGCATAAACTTAGTATTGCGATAAAGGCTTGTCTGTCACGATTCCTAGATAGTTTGTTCCTTCGCTTCGCTCAGTCACGCGGCTCTCATCCCGACGCTGACCGTTCCGGTACAGCGCGGGGCTTCCCGTCTAATAGCTAAATAATCTTCAACAAAGTGGGAATAGATATTTTGGTCGTCCATAATGAAGACGCACAGGGAGCAGTTATAAAGCCTTTTCAATGCCAGCCCCAGGAGAAAATCCGCTGGAAAGTAGGGAATAAGTAAAACTGCCGTTGCTCTGATCTGACCAAGATTAGTCTGAACCGCATTTAATACTTCGTGGAAGGTGGCATTCTTTTTTTATAGACAAAAGCTTTGATTGCCAAAGTAATGGTCTCCTCCGTATAAATCAATGGAACGGATCGAGTAGATGTCACTGGTATCTGGAAACAGTCGATGGAGGAAAATGCCAACCCCGTGGTTATGATTAATCTCATTGGCAGAGACAACAATCTTATAGCTCGGACACTCTAGCCGTGCGTTGAGATCGCTCAGAGCCACAACTAACTGCTTCTGCAAGTCTATGGTCATTGCTTGGGTCATAGTTAATCGATTATTGTCTTAGAGTAATTTACCAAAGGTGAATAAGATCTTGGGGGAAAGTTGGCTTGACCCCTAGACTATCGAAACGAACTTAGTTAGGTTTTGATAGTGCCTAAGGACGAAAAACCCTGCTAGAGTTAGATGATGTTTGAGAAGTTTGGGATAGTCGCTGTCCCCCTTGTTCTTTCGTTGAAGGTACAAGATTAAAAGGCCCGTTATCTCGTAGCCCTTGATACTTTTCAAACACGATCTTAGGCTCTGGGGATTTACAAGCCGAAAAACTTAGGTAAGTTTACCATGACTTTGAGTCTTTGATGTTCTGTCGACTAAAAGGCAATTAAAAAGACGGGCAAACCAACTGTTTTTTGGGAAGATACCCAAGAAATTCCCCCATCTGCCACCCCGGCGATCGCCTTGGGGGGGAAGATTGGACCAGAGAAGATGCCCCTCCACCAGCGGGGGCACAAACCAAAATTTTTGGACTAATTTTGTCTCGTAGGCATCACAGAGGGGACGAGAAATACCTAAACAAAGCTCGGCCCGCTTTAGCAACTCTCCTATCAATTGATCAGAAACGTTAGGGCTATAAACATTATGGTCGTCCGTTCTGCTTTTTCCTAATAAGGCCGTAACACAAAGGAAGCTAAGTCGTACGGCGCATTTCACTGACTTTTTTGGGGGAAAGAACCTGAAAGTGATGGGCAAAGCCAGTCGAGACGGCGGCAACGTTTAACCAAGCCTCCGCTGGCAATAGATGTTAGGTTCAGATCGCCGTAATAGAAATAAGGTCACCGTTAACCAGACAAAGCCCACCCCGTAGCCCGCAACGATGTCGCTGAGCCAGTGAACACGGCAATACATACTGCTCAGCCCGATAAAGCCCACCCAGAGGGTGGTGCCCAAATAAATTTGCCAGCGATAGTGGGGGTAACGGGTGGTGAGCACGTAGGCTAAATAGTAATAAAAAACGACGCCCCCCGCTGCGTGGCCACTGGGGAAACTGCGTCCATCCACCTCAACTAAGCTTTCCAAGGGACGACGGCGATTGAAAATGGGCTTGAGTCCTTGGTCCACCACCAATAAAATGCCCAACGTGGCAAAGGCCAGATACTTGGCCTCGGACCAATAGCGTTTCCAAATAAATATTCCCAACGAGATAACGACCATCCCCGCCGTCAGTTCAGCCCCAGTCACTTGATAAACCAATTTCCAAAAGGGGGCTAACGCATCGGGGATCACCTGATGGAGGAAGTCTAAAAAGGCAATATCAAAGGGGATTTCCCGGGCGTCAGCAAATTGCGGCCCAACGGTGAATAGGAGTCCAATAATCACCAAACAGAGCAGAAAGGGGATTACGCCTACAAGCTTGAGCCAACGGAGGTAGGGGGATTGAGCCAACAATTTCATTAAGGGATTGCCACGGTCGGAGAAACGGCGCAAGACGCTGCCATCGGTTTTTCAGCATACTGCCTTTGGTGGAGTGATTTAACGTTTTCTTAATGGCTAACGACGGAGTGGGCGGGGCTGAAACAAGCTGCTAATTTCAATGACCTTGGTTTGCAGGGCCTGACAGGGGTCGGCTCCCCGTTTGAGTTGATATTCCAATTCCAGCAGTAACGGCAGGGTTTTGAGCAGTTGACCCCCGGTAATGCCTTTAAGTTCTTTGCGTAAAAAATAAAGCCGCTTGGGATTACTAATCTCCGCCTGGGCGGCGATCGCCTTATCATCTTTTTCCCCCGCTTCCAAGGCCAGTTTGATCAGCGTCCAAGTGCGGAATTGACCCACAAGGGTGGCCAGGATTTTTAAGGCCGGTTCGTTGCGGGTTAACAGTAGCTCCGCTGCCAGTTGCAGGGCCTGGGCGGTGTCCCCATCCCGCAGGGCTTGGGCCAGTTGGAGGCTGTTTTGGGTGCTGGTGTTGACCAGTTGCTCCGCTTGGGCCACAGTCAAAGGGGCCGATTGGCTTTGGCTATAGAGTTTCAGCTTGGCTAATTCGTTCCAAATCAGGCGGGTGTCATTGCCCAGGGCATCGGCTAAAAAGGTTTCCGTCTCCGGTTGTAACGACAACTGCAAATCCCTGGCGATCGCCTGGATTTGGTGAATCAACCCATCGGTGTTCCAGGGGGAAATCAGGGCAAACTCGCGGATGGTGGCGTGACTTTCGAGAAATTTAGTGGACTTAAGGCGGCGATCGAGTTTTTTGCTGGCGGTGAACAGTAAATGGCAGTTTTTCGGAATGACAGGAATACTGCCCTGTAATCGCTCCAATAATCCCTCCTCACAACTTTGCCCCAAGGTAGAATCCACCACCCACACCAGGCGATCGCCCGCGCCAAAGGGGGGCGTCAACGCCTGTTCCAGGGCCTGCTGGGTCGCATCCCCTTGGCTGCCGGCAATTTTCTCAAAATTAAAGGCCGTCCAAGCGGGGTCTAAGCATTTGGCTTGCAACTGTTTCACCGCCTGTTGCAGGGTAAATTGATCTTCGCCCCAATAAAAATAAACTGGCATCGGAGCAGCTAGCGACCTTTAAGGGCCTTTTGGAAGTTACGACGATAGGACGGATTGACAATTAATAACCCCGGCCACAGTAATGCCAGGGATAAACGGGTGGTCAGGCTGCGATTAAAGTTGGTGTAGCGATATCCCGACAGAAACCGCCAGACGCCAACGCCATAAATTCCCCCGAGGACGAAGCCAATCAAATATCCCATAGTGTTGATTGTGTAAAGTTTATGGGGCAGTCTCTCCCCCGTCATCGTTATTTTAGCGCTACGGTTGTTTCGCCAACGTCGTTAGTGTGGGCAGTCTCATTAGAAGTTGAGGGGGGCTTTACGTTATCGTTAATTTCAGTGTTTCGGGAGAAATGAGTAATGTCTAAAACGGCTGTGGTGTTGTTATCGGGGGGCTTGGATTCTGCCACGGTGGCGGCGATCGCCCAAAGTCAGGGGTATGACGTGATTGCCCTCTCGTTTAATTATGGCCAACGCCATGACCGGGAACTCGCAGCGG
>JAYKHU010000246.1:0-24083 GCA_035285105.1 Synechocystis sp. | reverse complement strand
TTGCGAACCAACCCTCAACGGCGATTATTCAGAGTTTAACGGCGGGCGATCGGGCCTGTTACGTGGAGTTAATGGATGACTTGGGTAATGTGTCCACCCAGTATGCAGATTTTGAAATTTGCGAACAAGACCTGGTGGGTCAGCGGGTCGAATTAATCTACGAAGCGGCCAATATTCAGGCCGCTTCCTGTGAAGGCGATCCAGATTGTCGTCAGACAGAAGAGGTAATGCTAATTGTTGAGGTTCAAGTCTTAAAGTGACGGGGAAAATTGCCCCTTGTCTGCCTTACTCAGATTCTCGGCGGATGATGTTATCGGGTTTAATATCTCGATGAATGACCGGAATACGGTGAATAAACCCTAAGACAGGTAACAGGTCACATAATAGTGCTTCAATCTTATTCTGACTAAATACCCCTTCCTGGGTCAACGTCTGTCCCCGTACATATTCTTGCACCAAATATTGTTGCTTCTCCACCATGAAATAGGCGTACAGTTCAGGAATCTGGTCATGGTTGCCCAACTGTTCCAGATGCTTAGCTTCCTCGGCAAATAACGCTTCGGCTTTGGCTACTCCACTACTATCTGACCCCTCTAGCTGGGGGGAGCATTGCTTGATGACACACTTCGGTTGGGAGGGTTTGTCACAATCCAATGCGATGAAGGTTTTCCCAAATCCTCCTTGTCCCAACAGTTCAACGGGTCGATACCGATCCTTAAGCAACAAAGGTTTGCCGCAATACTGACAGAACTTGGCGTTGTCAGGGTTAACCTTAAAACATTGAGATTGAAGGCACAGAGTCATGACAGATTTTTCCACTACCCCTAATCATACTAAGTAAATTATGTCCTTTTTGACTGAATAAGCCTAATTATCCCAAAAGAATAAGAACTATTACGTTATTGTCGCAATAATCTATCATCTCCTGCTGTCTGCCCAACTACCAAAGGATTGGAGCTAAGGCCCTGTGAGCTGCCTTAAGAAAATTAAGATTAGCTGCTGCCAGGGCGTCCAATTTGTCGCTGTACCCTTCTGGTTGGTCTTGCCAGGACGTTGAGCCATCGGCCGCCATCCTGACCATTACTGAGAGAAAAAGACTTAGCCGATCCCGCCAATCATATCTGATTGGCCGAGAAAGATGAGATCGTCAGAGAATGTTCCCAGGTTAAGAGTACCCGAAGCCGAAAGTGTCTCAGTACTGAATGCCATTTGATCGAGGCTGATCGAGCTGACAGCCTGCTCGCCAGGGGTTTGATCGGTATCTTGAACTCTCACTTGGAGTGGATTTCCACCAATCGTATTCAATGGGGTACCGAAGGTCTGGCTGTAAGTTCCGATGCCAGTGATTTCATCAATTAGAGATATCCAACTTGTCCCGCTATCGAGAGAGTACTCTAGTGTGAAGGATTCTGCACTTGATAAGCCAGTCAAGGCGTCAACTTCGACTGTAAAACTAGCGACATTACTCACCTCTCCAAAGTCGTAGACCCCTGTAAGGTAGGTATACCGAGAAGAGGGTTTTCCGTTTGATTCCCCCTCCGCCAGAGTTTGTGATTGGTTATCACTTGTCGTGAGATCAGTGACAGTTCCTTGAACAACATTGCCTGCTTCTAGGGTCAAGCTCAAGGGTTTATAGCTTTGCAGATCATTGTCCACAATTTCAGTTTGAGTTGTCCCACTTACACCAATTCTATATTCGTAACCATATTTCTCTATCAGGCTTAGCACTACGGTTTCAGAGCCTTCTGCAGCAGCGTCATCGATGGGAGTGATGACAATATCAGTCGAGGTGGAATTAGCGGCAATCTCAACATACGTCCCCTCACCATTGGTAGAAAAGCCACTTGCTGTATAGTCAGTACTCAGGGCGGCTGTACCACCAAACTCAAAATAGACACGCAGGGAGTTGGACGTATCGCCGCCCGCCTCTCTGACGAACCGGAAGACGGAAGGATTTAGCCCTTCCTCCGTGGCGGGTCCACTATTTAGGTTAAGCTCCACGGGTGTACGCAGATCTGTCTGCTCTGCCTTGAAGTAGAGCTTATCAACAGACAGCGTTCCTCGGCTAGTGTCGGTATCACTACGATCAGTGTCAAAAGCTCTCACCAGAACTTCAGGGGCGCTGATTACCTCGGAGAGAGTCACATCCACCACTGTCGGATTTGCAGAACTACCACCGCTGAGAACTCCAATTAGATTCCAGTTCAGCCCGCCATCGCTGGAATACTCAAATTGAAAGTCATCAACAACATCATTTTCCCAACCTTCAATATAGATCTGAGTAGCGCTATCAAGATCTGAAAACTTCCATAACATGTAGTTGTCAATTCCTGAACTGCTAGATCCAGGTCCTTCAAGTACAATTCGATCAACTTGCAGGCTGTCAAGATTACGCTCTCCAGATTCAGCAGATGCCGTTGTCACCCTTAGCAGACCGGAACCATTCAGGTTAAGTCCTGAGAAAATGGCTGTACCACTGAAGACAATATCGCTACCGATAGCGGTCCAGTTTACTCCGCCATCCGTTGACCAATCGAGATTGTAAGTTTCATCGCCAGCTCCCGACCGATCCGCCTCAATGAGGAGCGTCGTGGCGTTGTTAACGTTGGTGAAGCTCCAGATATGCTCCAGGGATGTGCTGCGATTAGACGGCTTACCACCACTTTCAACTTCGGTGATGGTCTGGCTGACGCTGTCACTCTCACGGGTATCCGTGTAGCTACCATTCACACTTCCAGTCACAGCCGTTTCGCCGCTGGCCACATAAGCTGCAGGATTAATCAGCACACCTTCAGTGATGGATTGAACAGCACCGGACTCATCTAATGAGCTGACAGCAGCAACATCTCCGACAACAACAGGGGACACACCCACTTCGTAGACAGCATCTGGGTTGATGCTCAGTTCCGATGAAACTGCCTCAAAGAACACCTCTCGGATTTCATCATTATCGGTATTGATTGCTGTAATATCGTCTACTGTTAAGCCGTTGTAGGCAGGGTCGGAACTGCTGACAGCACTTGTACGCACAACAAACGTCTGATCTCCGTCTACCAACAGATCGTCCGCTCCAGTAACGATGACCTTCTGAGGCGTTTGCCAATTACTCGCATCAAAAACAAGGCTAGTCCGATCAATAACAGCTTCGTCACTAGGGTTTCCCTGCTGATCAACAACATCAAGCAGAATCTGGACGTCCCCTATAGGTGCTGTATCCAGTGAAATGTCAAAAGTGAATTGCGTGCCAGCTTCACTGACTTGAGGACTACCATCAATAACTTGAAGGGACACCACAGGGGTCGCCTGAGGTGAAAACACACCAAAGTTGTTACCTGTAGCTGTTTCTGCTCCTAGAGTAAGTTGAATCGGAGCGTTGCCATCAATGGAACCATAAACGAGATTGTCAAGCCACGCAAATTGCCCATTAAGACCTGACGCCAGGAAATAGCTGATATCATTCGTTGGCCGGCTGATAGTCATTGTTTCTGAGACACCAGTCCCAAGATCTGATGTTATGTACTCTTCAATGAGGATTCCATTGATATCGTATGCGCGAAGATGGGCAAAATCTGATGAATCATCAGATATCGCATCGATACTGACGATGTTGACTGGAGATGAAAAGTCAACTCGCAGTTCCGCGTCACCTGTATTCCATAAGCCTCCATTCCATGAACTTGCGAAAACATTGGCGCCAGTCGAAGAGAAGTTCTGCTGTTGGCTATAAACACTATTGTTAGTGATACTGTTCCCAACCGCAGAGACGACGACCGAGGGTTCAAGCTGGCTGTTCAGGATAGAACCACTGCTGTAATTATCCGGTTCAAGGCTGCCACTGAAATTGTAAGGATAGGATTGTGTACGATTTGGAGTATTACTGAAATCTAATCGAATGTGATAATCGCCAGGATTTGTGTTAAACGAATAGGCTCCATCATTAGCAGTTTCAGTAACGTTTTCTCCGCTGTCAAGAAAGCCGTTGTTGTTTGCATCGAGATAGACAGTAATACCGCCTAAGCCTTGCTCTGAAGACGTGTCATAAACACCATCCTGATTCAGATCATTCCAAACAAGACCTTCAATCCGCGCATCGTCTGCAAGGATTATGCCTTCAGCAGTCGCGTTGAGAACACGCTCTGCTGACGTGATATCGACGAAGAAGTTTTCATCCAGTTCAATCTCTGAATCATCTTTAACTGTGAAGGAAACATCGGCCCAGGTTTGTACCGCTGAAAGAATCACAGATCCCACTGATTCTGTTGATGGTGCACTGAAGTCGTCTGCGTTAGCAGAGCCGTAACGCAGAGCATAGTTGACGACTACATTGTCAGTGGGCTGCTCGTCGACCTCAATCCGAAAGCGGAAGGTCGTCGACGTGCCGCCGCCGCCCTCAAGCTGAACTGACGAAGACGTCTGAACAATGGACACATCGAGGCCGGCCGGATTGATCGCTGCTATCGCTGCTGCCAGATCAAGTCGACCGTTGGTTGCCGTTTTTCCATCAAGGCTTGAGGTATACGTTGCTGAGCTTAGTAGCGCTGCTCTCAATTCCTCGGCCGATAGAGACGGGAAAGCCGCAGCGAGAACCGCTGCAGCGCCGCTGACATGCGGTGTGGCCATTGAGGTGCCACTGTAGGTGCCGTAAGTGCCTCCTGGCAGCGTTGAGTAGATACTGGATCCAGGGGCGCCGAGATCAACTGTCGTGGCCCCATAATTGGAGAAGCTCGATAATGCACCATTACTTGCGATTGACGCAACGGATATGACGGCGTCCCACCCCAAATCGGCAGATGTCGAGTAACCGGTGGGATATCGTGCGATCGAATCATTATTACTGGCGTCATTGCCAGCAGCAGCAATAAATAAATTTCCGACCGATCCGCCGGTGACGATAGCCTCCTGAAGAGACTGTACAAAGCCTCCGCCCCCCCAGGAATTGCTCGTACCGATATAATTGCCGGTGGCGGTTGAACCCGTAATATCAACATCATGACGATTCGTCATATCAGCATAGTAATTCACCGCTGCGACGGCATCTGAAGTGTATCCACCATTAGAACCTAGGAACTTTAATGACATCATCAAAACATCTTGACTGACACCACTAACCCCGATTCCATTATTGCCAATACCACCGATAGTTCCGGCAACATGGGTTCCGTGATCGTCTCCACTTCCGTCGTAAGGATTATTGTCATTATTGAAAAAATCCCAGCCAATTAAGTCATCCGCAAAGCCATTACCATCTTCATCGATGCCATTCTCCCATCTGGCATCGTTTAAAAGATCACCTGCATCAATATATCCATTTTGGTTCACATCGTCGACGTAGGTCGAGTTTGAAGTATCATTCAGGTCTCGGAAGGTGATAATGCCGTCGTTATCAATATCCTGGAGGTTACCTCTAAGGGATGAAGGGATTTCGCCCGGATTGAGCCAAATATTTAGATACAAGTCTCGATGCGTATAGTCAACACCTTCGTCAATAACACCGATAACGATGGTTGTGCTGCCGGTGTGGCCTTGATACCACGCTTGCTCAGCTTGACTACCGTAAATATTGGTTGTCCCTGCAGGACCGACATTTATGGGGGTATCAGAAGATTCCATTCCCCAAAGAGTGCCATCAGTATATTTTGGATCATTGGGGACGGTTTGAACCCCAACAACCCAGTCTCTTTCAACAAACTCAACACCAGGGCGATTCTGGTAGGCAAGGATTGCTTGTTCAGTGCTCATGCCAGGGGCTACCTGGATCACATCCAGTAGCCCCTTATCTCTTTGAGCCATCAGATTGGAGCGGATCGGTTTCAGGAGTTTCCCACCGATCGCCTGAAGAGCCTCTTGGCGAACCCTCGCCGGGGCATTGTATCTCCATTGAACAATTATCCGATTTCCAGTCAGTAAGGCTTGGGGGGAGGCGATCTCCTCATCCCCGTCTAGAAGAGGCTCTGGGCGTCCTTCAGCCGCTCTCACATTGAGGGGACCGCTCGAGACAATTAATGGTTCTACGACCGCATTCTCCCCACCGACTCGTTGCTTACTAGGCTGAGCGACCTCTCCTGCGGCAGCTACATAAGCCAAAAGTCCCGGGGCATCTGTTAGGTTCTTGTGCTCCAGCAAGGTATTAGGAGACTGAGGATCCTCGCTATCGGTTTCTGGCGGCACATTGTGTGCTCTCTCCAATGGTGCCGTCTTTTCTGCCGCAGAGTCTTCAGACGGAACAATCGGGAATGTTCGGTCCAAAGCTTCGACGGGCAAAGAGAAGAAATCTTTGAAACTGTTCTCAGTCAGTTTCCACGTGAATGGAAGAAGACGCCACCAAAGTTGCACAAAATTATTTCTCATGGTTTTGGATAAAGTAAAAACGGCGACGGGCAGAGCGTTAGAATCTCTATCTCCGCTGCAAGCAACGGGACATTACGGAATTTCTCCTACGGATCGCATTACCGCCCTTAAGTTTAGTCGCCCCAAGGGGCAGGGAATTAAACCCAATAGAAATAAAAATAAGTTAATTAGAATTAACCAAAGGAACCTTTGGACAGGTATATGGTGCTTTTACAGAAATGCAGTAAAATCAAGTACGTAATTATATTGTAAAAGATAAGAAGTCGTACTTGCAACCCTTATTGGTGGGAAAAAGTCTGAAAAAGACTGATATGAGGGGATTTTAGGAAATAGAGTGCTGAAAAAAATTGTGGTACTGAGAGAATGTTTGAAAAGGTCTAGATATGGTGTGAGAGGGCATTTAGGCTAGGCGCCTGAGCATGAGACGAATCATACCAACTTAAATGAAGGCCTCCGTGGTTTCTGAAAGCACTTCATAATCCTTGCTCAACCGACACCAGTGGTTAAACCAACCAAAGTTAAAGGTTCGTTCTACCCCCCAACGTTTAGGCAGTACCTCAAATCCCGTGGCTTTATCTGAGCGTAATACGGTTTCTAGAATGAAGCCAAAAGTGTCCATTGTTAATTTCATGAACTGTACTCCCGAAAAGCCGCCATCAACAAAAATTCGGATTAATCGGGGACATTCGTGCTTTTCTGTCTTCCTTTTCTCAAAAAACTTTTGTGCCCCCTCTCGTTCTTGCACGCTGGCCGCAACTACTTTGAACGCTGTTAGCAATCCCAAGGTATCCACAAGGACAAATCTCTTCTGTCCTTTGATCCTCTTTCCGGCATCGTAACCAACTTCTTTGATAATGAAGAGGAACAACTCTGTTTTGAGGCTTGGCGACATCTCCTGCGCCATGGTCAACATCTTCAAGTTCTCTTCTCACTTACTCGCTTGCTTCAGCCTTTCAAATTCTGGTTCCAGAGGCGTTCCGCTTCGGCTAGGGCGTCATCCACCGATAGGCGACCCAACATGGCGGCCCCCAGGTTTTCGTAAATGATGCGTTTGAGTTGATTCAAGTTCGCCATGGGGGGAATTAACACTTCTGCTGTTGCCAGTTGCTGGGCACTCACCCGTCTTGCTTGTTCCAGCGGGGTGGCATTGGTTAGGGCTTCTAATTCTTGACGGTATTGATCTACCGCCTTTTGGGTGGAGGGCAGCACATTGGCTGCTTTGGCAAAGGCCAGTTGGTTGTCATTGTTGGTGACAAATTCCGCAAATTTAATGGCCCCGGATTGATTGAGGGTACTGCGGGGGATGACCAAGTTCATTACCGCCACGTTCATTTTTCCCGTTTGACCGGTGATTTGGGGGGCGGCAGCCGAAACCTGGGCGATACTGGGGGCATTCTTTTCTAAACTGGCCAGGAATTCTGGCCCCGTGGCTAAAAAGGCGATCGCCCCGGCTTGGTAGAGTTCCACCGCTTGACGATGGCCTTGGGTCAACACTTCCGGCGGCAGGATCCCTTTTTGGTAGAGATCTACCCAATATTGAAAGGCTGCTTTGCCTTCGGGACTGTTAAATGCGGCTTCCCCCGTTTCATCCACCAACTGCACCCCCATTTGCACTAAACTTTCCAACACCTCCGCTGAGTCTGAGGGGGAAAAGGTGACGAAAAAGCCATATTTGCCGGTTTGCTGCTTGATCAACTGAGCGGCGGTGGCTAATTCGGCAAAGGTGGTCGGGGGACGCTCAATGCCTGCTTGCTGCAAAAGCAATTGATTGTAGATGGTAATGCGGGTTGTCAAATACCAGGGAAAGCCAAAAACCTGATCTCCCAGCCGGTTTGCCTGCCAAATACTGGGTAAGTATTGGGCTTGAATCTCAGGCGGCACCGCCTCACTTAAATTCACCCAAGCGTTTTTACTGGCCAACAAGGATGCGAATGTGGGATTGAGATTGACGACATCGGGGGCAGTGTTAGCCGAAACTGCGGTTAAAATCTTACTTTCCATGGCATTCCAGGGAATATCCACCCAATTAACCACTTCCGGTTGGTTTACTTGTTCAAAAGTCGTAATTAAATCGGTAAAGTAGGGGGTGAATTTGGGTTGCAACTGCATCGTCCAAAAGGTCACCCGGTTGGTGAGATCGGCCGTTTGGGGCTGAAAAGGCTGACAACTGACTAACCAACTCAAAAGAATTCCAATACACCCAAAAATTAAGCCTTGTTGGAGCGATCGCCATGGCTGCTTTGATTTCATTAATGTCTGAATACTAGTTAAAATATCGTGCGCCATTGTAAATAATCATAAACTTGATTATAGGTAAAAATGCCAAAATTTGAGACGATCGCCCAGGATTTTTGCCGTTTGCCCGTACGATTCCCCCTCACCAAACTGATGGCAAAAAAGCGTCCATCGCGGTTTACTACTTATTTCCTTCTCATAGGAACTATATTATACTTTTAGGCGTCGGGGCTTTTCTTTTGCCCAGACGTTATTGATTTTCGTGAATCACAAGCGAGGTTATCGTGTTAAATAAATCTGCAAAAGTCCTCTCTGGAGTTCTGCTGGCTTTGACAACCCTTGGTGCGGCTTCCGCCCAGGCTGAGCCGATGGAAAGCAAAGGAAGTATTTTATTAAGCCAATTGGCGGGTCATGACCTCTATATCAAAGGCTCGGAACAAATGTCCTTTGATGGTTTGGCGATCGGGCGTGTTCGGGGGGCCGTCGGCAGCATTATCCAAGTGGAATTTATGGAGTATGGCGACTTTCCCGGCTATATCCAAGTGAGCGAAGGCCACCGTCGCTACCACTGGGATGGTAGCGGTGCAGCGATGCCCGGTGATGACGTTCTCATCCAACCCCTGTTTGATGACAGTGGTATGTACATGGGCGCTGAATTTGTTGGCGTTGCCCACCCGGCTTGGTTAACCCGCCTTGAGCTTAAAGAAGTTGAAGAGGTAACCATTTCGGCAATTGAATTCACCCCGTCCCAGCCGGTCTCCTTACCCCCTGTGACCCGGACTGCCCCTGCGCCGGCTCCCGCCCCTGCCCCCGCCCCCATGCCTATTCGCGGCATGTGGTAACCCCTCAGGCACAGATTGTGGGAGACGATGCCCTTCGGGGTTGCTCCCTAAAACTTACCAATATCCTCAGCGTTGTTGCTAGGCATTACGGCTTAACAACAACGTTTTTTGTTGGTTGGGTCGATCAGAGATCCCGATGGTGAAACGGCCGGGCTTGATCGCCGCTGTAGGTGGCCGCCACCTGACCAGATCCCCGGAGTTGATATTTGTAGGTCACTAACCCGTCCAACCCCACGGGGCCGCGGGGGGGCATTTTTTGAGTACTGATCCCCACTTCCGCCCCAAATCCATACCGGAAACCGTCGGCAAAGCGGGTACTGCAATTGTGATAAACGCCGGCCGCATCCACCTGGGTCAAAAATTGCTCAGCAACTGCTTGGTTCTCGGTGACAATCCCATCAGTGTGTTTAGAGCCATAGGTATTGATATGCTCGATCGCCGCTTGGGGGGATGAGACAACTTTGATCGCTAGGATCAGGTCGCAGTACTCGGTGCGCCAGTCCGTCTCATCGGCGGGGTCACAATCGATGATGGCTTGGGTCGCAGTGTCTCCCCGGAGGCTGACCCCTTTTTCCCGCAATGCCTTGGCAATGGGGGGGAGGAACGTTTCGGCGATCGCCCTGTGAACCAAGAGGGTTTCAATGGCATTACAGGCGGCGGGATATTGGGTTTTGGCATCCACCGTAATGGCGATCGCCTTGGTTAAATCGGCATGGGCGTCTAAATATAAATGACAGATACCGTCAGCATGGCCCAGCACGGGAATGTGGGTATTTTGCTGAATATATTGCACAAATTCGTTAGATCCCCGGGGAATAATCAGATCAACGTATTGATTCAACCCCAATAAGCCCCGAATTTCTTCCCGGGTCGTGAGTAGATTAATGGCCTGGGGACTCACAGCGGTTTGGCCGAGGGCAGTCTGAATCACCTGGGTCAAAATTTGACAGGAACGGGTAGCTTCTTTGCCGCCCTTTAAAATCACCGCATTGCCGGACTTGATCGCCAAACTGGTAATTTGGATTAACGCTTCGGGACGGGCTTCAAAAATTACGCCCAAAACCCCCAAAGGACAAGCAATCCGTTTCAACACCAACCCCTCATCCAATTGACGGTGGAGACTGACCTGTCCCAAGGGATCTGGTAAATTTTGCACATCCCGGACTCCGGCGATCGTGGCATTGAGCTTGTTTTCTCCCAATTTCAACCGGTTATACAACGGGGTGGGAATGCCCTCTGCTTGGGCCGCCTGACAGTCGGCCTGGTTAGCGGCAATAATGTCCGGCGCGGCGGCGGTTAAGCCTGCGGCGATGGCGGCGATCGCCTGGTTGCGTTCCTCGGTGGATAACGTCCCCAGGTGTAGGGCCGCTTGGCGGGCGTTGCGAGCTAGGTTAAGTAATGAATCAGATGTCATAGCAAAAACGATAATTTCCCCAATGAACCGTTAAACGCCTAAAAATCAGCAAGGAAACTTAATTTTACTCCGGCTGGCTGCCTGCCTGGCTTTTTAATAAGGGAAAGGCAATCACATCCCGGATGCTGGGGGAATCCGTCAACAACATCACCAGGCGATCGATACCGATACCCAGACCACCGGTGGGGGGCATGCCATATTCCAACGCCGTGAGAAAATCATCATCCACATCATGGGCCTCCAAATCCCCGGCGGCTTTTTTGGCAGCTTGGGCTTCTAACCGTTGACGTTGATCAATGGGATCGGTCAACTCCGAAAAACTATTGGCCAATTCCCGACCCACCACAAAAAGTTCAAACCGTTCCACCAGTCCTGGCTTATCACGGTGGGGTTTGGCTAAGGGGGAAATTTCCACGGGGAAATCAATGATAAAGGTGGGTTGAATCAACGTTTCTTCCACTTTTTGCTCAAAGGCATAGTTGAGTAAATGCCCCAGGGAGGGACAATCCTCCGGTACGCCAATGCCCCCTGCTGCTGCCACCTTTTTCGCCTCCGCCAGATCGGTAAATTGACTGAAATCAATCCCCGTTGCTGCATAAACGGCCTCATGCATGGTAATCCGTTTCCAGGGGGGCGTCAGGTCAATTTCCTTCCCTTGATAGGTTACTGTGAGGCTTCCCAAGACCCGTTGGGCCGCCGCCGTCACAATGCCCTCGGTTAAAGCCATCATTTCGGTGTAGTCCACATAAGCTTGATACACCTCGATGGAGGTAAATTCCGGGTTATGGCGGGTAGAAACCCCTTCGTTGCGGAAAATACGCCCCAGTTCAAAGACCTTCTCAAACCCGCCGACCACTAATCGCTTGAGGTGCAACTCCGTGGCAATGCGGAGGTAGAGGGGCATATCGAGGGTGTTGTGGTGGGTGATAAAGGGTCGGGCTTCGGCCCCCCCGGCCTCACTTTGAAAAACAGGGGTTTCAATCTCAATGAAGCCTTGATCTTCTAAATAACGACGAATGGCGGCGGTAATGTCGGCCCGACGACGGAAAGTTTGCCGCACGGTGGGGTTAACAATCAAATCCACATAGCGCTGGCGATAACGTTTTTCTGTATCGGTTAACCCATGCCATTTATCCGGCAACGGGAGTAACGATTTGGTCAACATTGCGTAGGTTTTAACGTAAACCGACAGTTCGCCTTTTTCGGTACGTTTGAGGGTGCCAGTGACCCCTAAAATATCCCCGGCATCACTCATTTTTTTGAGCAAATTAAAGGGATTTTCCACCTCCGACATATTTTCCGTGAGCCGTTGCTTCTCCAAATAGAGCTGAATGGTGCCGCTTTCGTCCTGTAACGTAAAAAAGGCTAATTTCCCCATCACCCGTCGCGCGAGGATCCGACCGGCGATCGCCACCGGGACGTCCACTTCTTCCCCATTGGGTAAATCCTGATAGGTGGCTTGTAAATCCGCGGCCTGGTGCGTGATCTCCCAACGGTAGGCATAGGGATTCAGTCCTAATTGCCGAAGCTGTGCCGCTTTTTCAAGGCGGGCAGTACGAATTTCATTCAGGTTGGAGTGGGGTTGGGGATCGGACATGGTGACAGGTTAATGAACAAAAATGATAGCGGGGGCAGGAGTCCCCAAGCACAAAAAAGATCCGAGTCTTAGCCTCGGATAGCGGGTTAGGACATCACCACAACGACGTCTGGTGGGAATCCGTTGATCAATTATTTCATGTTGGCGCGGGTATCTTGGACAGCAATCCAAAAAGAGATCGCCGTTAGGGGAATACTGGCTAACAAAATGGCAGTGGTCGTGGTAATACCTAGCTCCGGTTGCCCAGATGACAATTCAAACACACAACCGACAGCGGCGATCGCCGCAACACAGGAAAACAGCAGAAGAATACCGCTTTTGGGGGTCACAGAAAATTTGCCTCCGATATGCAAAGAAAACAGACCATTGATGAACTCAGGATATGGCGATCGGGACTCAACCACCGCGTTCTTGTCCTGACCTCCATCGAGATGTCCTGATTACTTTATGGGTTTAACGGCCTGAATGGAAAACCCTTCTTTCTTTAAGGATTCTGCTAATTCTAAAGCGCTGGTTACCCGATCCACAAACATAACGCCGTTGAGGTGATCCATCTCATGTTGGATGACGCGAGCCGGTAGATCCGCAAATTGACGTTTTTGGGGACGACCATGCTCATCTTTGTAGCTCACCTCAATCACCTTCGGACGGGTGACATCGAGGTAGACGTTGGGGATACTCAAACACCCTTCTTCAACCACACATAATTCTTCCCCCATACGGGTAATTTTGGGGTTGATCATAATCAACGGCGGCGCAGCGGGATCATCCTGTTCACAATCCACCACCAGTAACTGCTTATTGATACCCACCTGGGGAGCCGCAAGACCAATCCCTTGGGAACTGTACATGGTTTGCAGCATATCCTTAGCCAGTTGACGAATTGTGTCATCCACCTTGGCAATCCGTTTCGCCGGCTGGCGCAACACTTTATCCCCTAGGTAATGCAGCTCCAGGGGGGGATTTTCAACTTTTTGCTTGTCAACAAGGAGAGTGGCAGTCATGAACGGTTCCAAAAGCTCGATCTACAACGGTCTACTTCATCTATCTTAGTCAAGTTTGCGAAATGTTAACAGCCGTAGACCCTTCAGGCGATCGCGCAGAGATCCGCTACACGGTGCACTTTAGGGTATGGCAACTCACTCGTTTGGGAATAATGTACGGAAAATATTTGGCGATCGCTTTTCATGAGAGTGATACATGGAAAATTTCTTTAAAAAATGCGTATTCGGCGTGATATACGAAAACTTTTCGTATAATCCATAGTTGGGCAGCATTCTCCTTGAAGCGAAGTGAAACATGGCTGTTGACTCAATTCGCCAAACCGTTCAAAGATTGTTCCGCCACGGCGCAGAAAAGATCAAGGAAGTCGTATGACTTACAGAAAGATTGCTATGAAACATAACAAGAAGATTGCTCTTGTAGCGCACGATAATAAGAAACGGGACTTGGTGGAATGGGCCAAATATAACCGCAATCTCTTGGCACACAACGAAGTAGTTGCGACAGGCACCACCGGCGAGATCTTGGAACAGGAACTCGGCTTCAGAATCACGAAACCCAAAAGCGGGGCCTTGGGAGGTGATCTGCAAGTCGGTGCCAAGATTGCCGACAACGAGATAGACATTCTTATCTTTTTCTGGGATCCGCTCGAACCAATGCCACATGATCCGGATGTCAAGGCACTCTTGCGAATTGCAGTTGTGTGGAATATCCCGTTTGCGTGCAATCGGGCTTCTGCCGATTTTGTGATCTCGTCTCCTCTAATGGATGGAGAGTATGATCGTCCGGTACCCGATTATGAGGGATACCGAACTCGAAGGATAGACTGGGGCGAAGTAGCAGTCGAAGGTGCAGGGGACTCTGCCGAAGGCTGGGCATAGGTAAATGGTCTGTTAAAGGGGTACGAGTCTCTGTAACACCCACAAAACAAGAGTTACCGCTAAATCCAAAGAAAATCACCATATGCCTTGAACTACAAGGGTTTCAGCATTTTATATCCCATTAGCTAACCAGTGCCCTTGGTATTTGGAAATCCACCGAAAGTGATTTGGCTTCGTCTTGGGAACTGTTCGACATTGCCGGTTGAGAATTCGCTGCGTCAGAATTTTAGCGCGATCAAAGTTTTTTATGAAGACGAGAACCTATCACTTCTCGCTTTGCCATAATCCGTCACGCTGCGCTAACAGACCCGGCACTGGCTGGTCAGCTATAATCCTAGACAAAGCAATGATTAAGGAGAAACCGCAATCATGGTGATCCGTCAACCCCGCTACAGCAAAGAAGAATTTGCTCGACGTGGACACGAAGTCTACGAGTCTCAGATACGTTCTCAAGTCGAGGAAGGGAATCAAGGAAAGATTGTTGCAATAGATATTGAAACAGGGGCTTTTGAAGTGGCTGGCGACAGCCTAACAGCGGCTAAACAACTGTTAATACGTTTTCCTGATGCACAAATATTTGGTATTCGGATTGGACATCGCGCTGTCCATCGTTTTGGTTTTCGTTCCCCCAGTATGTCGCCATGATGATAGGGAGCGTTAATTCGCGCCGAGAAGCAATTATTCAATTTGCAGTACTAGGCGAAAATAATCAGAGACAAGCGATTCAAGCAGTTATTGACACTGGTTACACTGGATTTCTTACTTTGCCTTCTGCTATCATCAGCCCGCTAGGATTAACGTGGTATATGCAAGAAGAAGGAATTTTGGGCGATGGACGCATCTGTATGTTCAACGTATTTGAAGCATCTGTGATTTGGAATGGTCAAATCAAATCTATTGAAATCAACGAGTCGGAAACAGATCCATTGGTAGGCATGGGCTTGCTTGAGGGCTATGAATTGAATATTCAGGGTTTTGCTGGAGGATTAGTGACAATTAAGCCTTTGCCATAGTCTCTAGTTAGGAAAATGTCTAACAAATTACTGCGCTCGACCTTATCGTAGAGTATCTGTAAACCTCCAAGGTTATTAGCGGCGGGTGATGGGCAACGTTAGCTCAAAATTTCATAGGGAGCAATACGAACGGATCGAATTGGATTTCCTTGAGAGACGATTAATCACGAATGCCTTGCTGAACCGCTTGATGGCGATCACCATCTAAACCCAGACCGTCCGAGGGGTAAACTATTGACCAAGCAGGCTTTTTTTGTCAACTGGCATCTTTTTGTCATGGTTCCACGTCCAAGCCCTTTAGCAAGGACTCAATAGCCTAGGTTATAAGTATTTTGACGATTCCTTTCCTCCCCCATTAACCCTTGATTAACTCCGGTACTATCCTCAGAACCCTGTTCCCCTTTTATGACCCTGAAGTGCTCAACTGGTCTGGGGAGGCCCGTCTTATGCGGACGCTTATTTTTGCGTGGATGTTAATGGGGCTGATTGTCCTATTTTCTGCCTCCTATGCTGAAAGTCTAGAGCAAAGTGGTACAGGACTCGCCATTATCCTTAAACAGGTGGTTTATCTGTGGATTGGGTTAAATATCTTTAATTTTTTAGTTCGCTTACCGTTACAGGTCTGTTTAAAGCTCGTTCCCTGGTGCTTATTCATCGTATTGGGGTTAATCCTGGCAACAAAAACCGGTTTAGGGGTAGAAGTGAATGGGGCGAAACGGTGGATTGGTTTGGGTCCCGTTTTGCTACAACCGTCGGAGTTTATGAAACCCTGTTTAGTGCTCCAGGGGGCTAATCTGTTTGGGAATTGGCCCCGGTTTAGCTGGCGGACGCGTTTGCTCTGGCTGGGGGTATTTACCCTGACTTTAGCCGGTATTTTGTTGCAGCCCAATCTCAGTACAACTGCTTTGTGTGGGATGGGACTATGGCTGATTGCGTTGTCGTCCGGTTTGCCCTGGGGTTACTTAACTTCTACGGCCCTACTGGGAATCACCACGGCGGTAACCAGTATTTCATTGCGGGAATATCAAAAAGCCCGGGTTACCTCGTTTCTGGACCCCTTTGCCGATCCCAGGGGGGATGGGTACCAGTTAGTGCAGAGTCTATATGCGATCGCCTCTGGGGGCGTTTTGGGCACTGGGTTTGGTCTGTCCCAACAGAAATTATTTTACCTACCCATTCAAACCACAGACTTTATTTTTGCCGTCTTTGCCGAGGAATTTGGTTGGCTTGGCTGTATCGCGTTCCTCGCCTTTTTGGGGTTGGTCACCACCATTGGTTTACGGATCGCCATGCGTTGTCGCCATCGGGTGAAACGGTTAATTGCCATGGGGGCAGTGATTTTTTTAGTGGGACAGTCCCTCTTGAACATTGGTGTTGCCAGTGGCGCCTTACCCACCACCGGTTTACCTTTACCCTTCTTTAGCTACGGCGGTAGTTCCTGTTTAGCAAGCTTGGTTTTGGCTGGGTTGTTAGTGCGGGTGGCCCGGGAAAGTAACGAAGCCGAGGTCATTGCCTTTAATTCGGCGAAAACCCGACCCGCGTAACCGCTACAATGATCGATTTTTCCTTCTCGGCCGTTGGCCGCTAAACTTGGGCTAGAACATCTCCTTGAGGCCAGCATGATGACCACCACTCTACCTAACTCGATCCCTGATAATCTTCCCCAGGAGGATTACTTGCCCACCAATCACCACGATGTTATCGAAACGGTGATTAGTAGCATGGCACAAACAGATAGTGCGATGGTACAAAATACTGATCAAGGGTCTGTGTGGAGATTCACCTATGGCAGCGTGGCAGTCTTTGTCCAACTCACCGGGGAAAAAGACGATGATTTACTAACCGTCTGGGCCGACGTCCTCGCCTTGCCCGTCAACGATCCCTTGGCGCTATTAAAGGAAGTCATGGCGCTGAATTGGTCTGATACCCTCGAAGCCCGGTTTGCGCTGCGGGATGATCATCTCGTCACCCTTTATCAACGCACCGTTGCGGATTTATCTCCAGGGGAAATCTCCCGGGCTATTACCCTGGTGGCCATGATCGCCGATGATCATGATGATCGTCTCAAGGCCCAGTATCCCCTTGCCTCAAATTAGTGACCCCCCTCTTTCGTCTTACCCTCGTTGTGTGTTTGCTTACCCCAGTGGTTCTCCCGCAGGGATTGGTTGCGCGGCCCGCCCAGTCATTGTCGGCAACGGTAATCAGCGTGGGGGATGGCGATGCTGTTACAGTCGCCCTAGGGGGAAAAACTGTCAAAGTCAGACTGGGTTGTATTGATAGCCCGGAACTGCAACAAAAACCCTTTGGGGAGTCATCCCGTCAGCGACTTAAGGCGTTACTGCCGGCGGGAACTCCCGTTACGTTACGGGTCATTACCACGGATCGCTATGGTCGCACGGTGGCGGAAGTATTTAAAGGGGCTAAGTCGATTAATTTAATCATGGTGCAGGAAGGGCAGTCTGTTATCTATCGGGAGTACTTTCAGGGGTGCCAGGATAGCAAGGCGGAATATGAACAGGCGGAATTAGGCGCCAAACAGAGAAAATTGGCGTTCTGGCGTCAGCAAAATCCCGTCATGCCGTGGGATTTTCGGCGGGGGGTAACAGCAACGACTCGTTTGACCCCCTCCGCGAATGGTTGTGATCCCGCCTATCCTGATTTTTGTTTAGCACCGAGGATCCCCGATTTGGACTGCAAAGATGTTTCCGCCCGCCGCTTTCGCGTCCTCCCCCCTGACCCCCACCGATTTGATGGAGATGGGGATGGCATTGGTTGCGAAAAATAATGACTGGGAATTTAAGATTCAAAATTTATTACTCGATCAAAACCGGAAGAAAGACTCGTGAACCTGCCTGCCCTGAGCGCTGATCAAAAAAACTTGGTGTTCCTCGTCTGTGCGGCCCTCCTGTTGGGATTGGTGGGGCTGGGCAATGTGCCCCTGCGGGACTTTGATGAAGGCTATTACGCCACGGTGGCCCAGGATACCTATCTGCGGGGGGATTGGCGGTTTCCTACCTATCACGGTCAAGGATTTTTGCTTAAACCACCGTTAATTGTCTGGCTGATTTCCCTCAGTTATGCCCTGTTGGGTATTGATGAAGTGAGCACCCGTTTACCGATGGCGGTGTTATCGGCGATCGCCGTGCCGCTGTTGTATAGCATTGGGCGGGAGGTGTTTCCAGAACGCAAAACGGCACTATACAGCGCGGTGATGTTGTTGACCCTGTTGCCGGTGGTGCGGTTGGGGCGGCTCGCCATGTTGGACGGCATGATTAATACTTTTTTGTTGGGGTCATTGCTCTGTTTGCTCAAAGGCCGCAAAAATCCCTGGTGGTTACTGGGTATCGGGGTCGGGTTAGGGGCGATCGCCCTGTGTAAGGGGGTCATTGTGGTGGCGCTGGGGGGATTGTTGGGGATAGCGGGATTATGGCTGGGGGAATGGCGGTTACTGCAACGGTGGCAACTCTGGCTGGGGTTAGGGCTGGGTTTTGCCCCGGTGTTTTGGTGGTATGGGTTGCAGGGTACCCATTATGGGGACGCGTTTTGGCAGGTGCATTTCCAGTCCCAGAGTTTTGATCGCCTGGCCACAGCGGTGGAGGGTAATACGGGGCCCATTTGGTTTTATTTACTAGAAATTGCCAAATATACGGCCCCTTGGTTATTTTTCCTCGTTCCAGCGGTTTGGGTAACGGTGACCCACCGGCGGGAGGATTGGGCCAAGCTTTGCCTGGGTTTAGGGTTGGGCTTTTTGGCGATCGTTTCTGTCATGACCACCAAATTGCCTTGGTATTTGCTGCCCAGTTATCCGTTTTTAGCGTTGATGGGGGGCTATTATTTAACGGATTTAGCATCACGAAAACGTTACCCAAGATTAATCGGCTATTTACTGGCATTAACTACGCTTTTGGTATTAATTGCGGGCATTTATTTGAGCATTGTCGAACAGCAGGGGGGGATTACAGCGATTGCCCTGGTGTTAGGGAGTGGTCTGGGCTACGGAACTTGGTACTATTTTCAGTCCTCCCCCCGATTCGTTTGGGGCATTGTTGGGGGCTTATATGGGGGACTATTGTTGTTAATGATTTCGCCGTTATGGAATTGGGAAGTCAATGAAGCCTTTGCGGTGCCGCCGGTGGGGGCGTTAATTAAACAACAGACTCCTGCGAAAACCCTTGTTTACACCTCCTTTGCCTACAGTCGCCCCAGTTTGGACTTCTACGGCGATCGCCAGGTGTTGGCGGAGAATGATGATCGGTTGCGGGAGTTGGCAGAACAGGGCAATTATTTACTCCTAGATGCCGCCGCCCGGGAACGGTTAGCCCTCCAAGACTTACAATGGCGGGGGCAAGCGGGGGAATTTACCCTCTTTTTTAGTCCTGCCGTTTCGGTTCGCTAATCTTTTGAATGGCTTTATGAAGCGCCTTATTCTCGCCCTATTGACTCTTGTTTCCCTAATTCCCTTCTTCCTGTCCCTGGTCAGTAGCCTCGAAGAACCCCAGGTACAATCCCAATTAGAACTTTCCCAAACCAATTTGTTGCTAGAGGCGGCGGCGTGGCGGGGGGAAGCGGTGGATGAAAGTTTGGGGGCCAGCCTACGTACAGCCCTGTTGGAAAGTCATCCCTATGCAGCGGGGTTAAAACAGTACGAAGCTGCCCGTGGGGAATTAACCAGTTATGTGGAGAAACTGAGCAGTCAATTAGGGGCCTTGGATCAGGATGCCAACGATCCCAGCCTTTCCCAAGCGTTGGTGAATAGCAACGTTAACCGTCAGCAGTTAAAGCGTGTCATTGCCAAAAATCAAACCCAACTCGATCGCCTCAATGTCAATCTGGGGTTAATTCAACAACACGAAAATCAGTCCCCCCAAGCCCTGGAAACTTGGCAAACGGTGGTTAAGCAGGGGGAAGCCGACTCGGAAACAGCAGCGGCCCGGTTGTTGTTGGCCCTTTATCAGAACAAACCGTTACCCCCTAACCCCGAAGTCTTAATCCAAGAAAATTTATCGGGGTGGTTCCAGTGGCAGGCCTTGGAGCGTTTTTATCGCCGTCAGGCAAATTTAGGTGAGCAAACCCAACCCTGTGACACCGAAGCCTGTTTAGCCCTAGGGAAAACTATTGAAACCCAAGCCCAACAAGCGTTATTAAAGCTGGGCTTATTAAATAGTCTCCCGCTGCTAGGGGGAGGCATTGGGGTTTTATTATTGGTGGGTTTGCTGCTGCAATGGGCCTTTGGGCACGAAAAAGCGATTTTGGCCACCCATGCCCAGACAAAATGGGACACCCCCTGGGATTGGGAAACCATTTGGCAGGTGCTGGTGGTGGGGTTCTTCTTTTCCAGTCAAATCCTTCTCCCCTTGGCGATCGGGATTTTACCGATACAGGTCGGCAGTTTAACGTTGCTGGGGAAAGCCTTCTACGTCCTGGGAACCTACGCGGCGATCGCCACTTGGGGCATTGGGGTGTTGCTTATTTCATTGCGGACGTTTCGACCGTTGCCTGCCGATTGGTTCAGGATTCAGGTTTCCGGTAAAGCGATTCTCTGGGGCGTAGGGGGTTACCTGGTGGCCTTGCCGTTGGTGGTGTTAATTTCCCTAGTCAATCAAGAAATTTGGCAGGGGCAAGGGGGCAGCAATCCGTTACTGTCCCTAGCGTTAGAGTCCCAAAATTGGCTGGTGTTGGGGATTTTCTTCTTCACCGCCGCTGTGCTGGCCCCATTTTTTGAAGAACTGATTTTTCGCGGTTTTCTACTGCCGTCCCTCACCCGCTACTTTCCCGTGTGGTTGGCAATTCTCGCCAGTAGCCTCCTCTTTGCCATCGCCCATTTAAACCTGTCAGAAATTTTACCCTTACTGGTTTTGGGGTGTGTATTGGGGATTGTTTACAGCCGTTCCCGCAACCTGTTGGCGTCCATGACCCTACATAGTTTATGGAACAGTGGCACGTTGATCAGTCTCTTTATCCTCGGTAGTAGCTAACCTGTTGAATGTATTCCTAACCTAGGGGAGGAAAGTAACACCATGTCTCAAAAGAATGAAGCTGCGATTTTAATTGCCGCCTTAGCCATTACCGGGGCGATCGTTGCCGGGGGCGGTTGGTGGTTGTGGAATCGGTTTCAAGGGGGCGGTACAGTCACTCCTCCGGTCAGTCAGAACCAGGGCAATGGAGGGACGGAAACACTGCCACCGCCGAATCAACCCCAAGCCAGTAATACATTTACAGAACCGAAGCAGGTGGCAGCGGGAACGACGATTAAAATTGATGGTTCCACCAGTATGGTCAACATCAATGAAGCCTTGAAAACAACGTTTCAGCAAACCTATCCTGGCACAGTGGTGGAAACCGATGCCCAGGGGAGTGATCGCGGCATTGTGAACTTAATTTTGGGTAAAATTGACCTGGCCGCCAGTTCCCGTCCCCTCACCCCGGAAGAACAGGGTCAAGGGTTAGCTGCTGTGCCCATCGCTAACGATGCGATCGCCGTCATTGTGGGGGAAGCCAATCCCTTCCAAAAAAGTTTAAGCTTGCCCCAGTTACAGGATATTTTTTCGGGTCAAATTAATAATTGGTCTCAGGTGGGGGGCCCCAATCAACCGATTCAAGTGATTAATCGTCCCTCGGAAAGTGGCACCCGGCAAATTTTTCAAAGTTTGGTACTCCAGGATCGCGCCTTTGGCCAGGGTAATAATTTTCAAACCCTGGATCGGGATGCCACCACCCCGATTATTCGCGCTTTAGGGAGCAATGGCATTAGTTACGCCACCTATGTGCAGGTGGAAAACCAACAAACCGCCCAGATTGTCCCCATTGATGGCACGTTACCGACGGAGCAAACCTATCCCCTGCGCCGCCAACTCTACTACGTTTACAAAACACCCCCTTCGCCCTCTGTAGAAGCGTTTTTGGGTTTTGCCACTTCCCCCAAAGGTCAACTGGCGATCGCCACCATTGAGTGATCGGTGTTGAATACTTAACCCACCACCATCAAGGACGATTGATAGACCGCTAAATCAAACCAAAAGGTTGTGCCAATGCCCACTTCACTCACCAAATGGATTTGGCTCTGGTGTTTAGCAATAATATTTTTGACGATCGACAGCCCTAACCCGGTGCCTTCGAGGGTATGGACGCGATTTTCCACCCGGTAAAAGCGGTCAAAAATAGCGGCTTGATCCTCGGGATCGATGCCAATGCCGGTATCGGCAATTTCCACCCGCACTAAACCGGCGTGATCCTGACTGCCATTATGATCCGGGTGATCTGGGTGGGGGGATAGGGCATAGGCGCGGATCAGAATTTTGCCGCCAGCGGGGGTAAATTTTAAGGAATTGCCAATTAAATTGGTCATCACTTGCAATAACAAATCATAATTGCCCAGGGCAAAGGGTAAATTGTCATCAACGATTTGTTCTAAAAGGAGTTGCTTATCTTTGGCATTGAGTTGATAGGTGCGTAAACTTTGCTCAATTAGCTGATGCAAATCCACCGCTTCCAACTGATAAATTTTCGACGATTCCAAGCGGGATAAATCCAACACATCATTCACCAACCGACTCAGGCGATCGGTTTCATGGTTAGCCGTTTCTAAAAATTCTCGCCGTTCCACTTCGGTTAAATCTTCCCCAAATTCACTCAGGGTTTCAATAAAGGATTTGATATTAAATAATGGTGTCCTTAATTCATGGGAGACATTACTAATAAATTGACTTTTAGCTTCATTTAATTCCACTTCCCGGGTAATATCCTGCACCGTCATTACAATCCCCCGCAGATTCTCCCGGGTTTGATCAAAGACCTGGGTTAACATCAAGCGAATGGTACGGGAAACTGGCTGACTCAGGGTAATGCGAAATTCTTCCGGGGCGTAATGTCTTTCGGTAGGGGGAGAGAAACTATCCACCTCATGGAACTGCATGGGGTGATCCGCCGCTAATTCCCGCAGGGGTTGGGTCAGTTGGGCGGTAATTTCCGGGGGTAAATTTTCCAGTAAGTTTTGACCGATGATGGGGCGATTTTCCCAGGCAAATAAACGGCGGGCAGTGGGATTAACCAATAATAGTTGCAAATTGGTATCCACCAACATGGCACCATCGGCGATCGTGGAAACCAGGGTATCTAATTTGGCTTTTTCGGCGGTTAATTCTTCAATATTTTGGGCTTCATAACGCTCTAATCGTTCCGCCATTTCATTGAAATTTACAATTAATTCCCCGAGTTCTCCCCCAAAGGGCAGGGTAATGCGTTGTTTAAAGTTCCCCGCCGCAATATTTTTCACCCCCAACAGTAATTCCTTGATGGGTTGGGTAATGGTTAAGGCATTAAACACGGCCCCTAAAATGACCATCACCCAAATGGAAATAAAAACGGCGATCGTCACATCCCGGGTCAAATTGGAGGAACTCACCGCCGCTGGATTGGGATTAATGCCCAACGCCAACACCCCCAAATACTCTCCTTGGTATTGCAGGGGAATAAATACATCGGTAACATCCCCATTGGGGGTATGGTGCTGCCGCACAAAAGGCTTGCCCGTATTGATCAAATCTGCCTGGGGCAGTTCAATGCGACGTTCCAAGGTTAGGGAATTTTTAACCGTTGCTTCAGAATAGGGAATACCAAAAAAGATCTTGCCGGCGGGATCGGCATAAATCATGTAACGGATATTAGTGGTGTTTTCATAAAAACGACTGGAAAATCGCGCCACGTCTGCCAAATTATTCTCCGCAATCATCGGGGTCACATTGGCCGCCAACA
>JAYKHU010000245.1:0-14778 GCA_035285105.1 Synechocystis sp. | reverse complement strand
TTTCAGGGCCTCCGCGATGACAATATCTCCTTCCTCCGCTGAAAATTGATAGACCAAGACCCGGTCAAACCCCACCACCGCTTGCACCTCCGCCGCGATGAGGGCCGCCGTTCCATAAAAGCTGGTTTCCGGGCGAATCTGACTGACAAAGGTTTTCAATCGTTCATGGTAATGGGGGGCTGCCCCTGAACTGTCGCCCCGTCCCGGTTCAATCTCCACCACCAAATACTGTTGATAGCGACGCAATAAACCTTGAAACTGCTTCCATTGGCCGTCAACCGTTTGCTGAAATTGAAACCGATGATAAAAATTCCCCGTTGCCTGTCGATGGCGATCGCCCAATTCTTGGACCGTGGCACTGGGCAATAATGTCCCTAAGGGTTTATTTAATAGAACTTGGGGACTTACCTGAAACCAATCTTCTACATTGCCACTGATTTGATCAATGGTAAATCTCTTTTGATTGAGAACAATCAATACACCATAGGTTTGGGTATAGAGAGAGAGATGTTTAACGTCCCGATCGTAGTGTTTTAAATCCTTGAAATCAATAACAGACATTATCCTATCCCCCAGATTCCATCAGGGTTTGCCGGGGGAGCAGCGCCCCATCAGCAGGCTTAAATCCTCTCACCATGGTTAAGTTGGTAAAAAATATTAAAAAAACTATATTGATATCACTAATATGACTAAGCAAAAATCACTATACCTGATCACCTGGTCAAACTTGTATGGGTATTACTAAAACTTATCAGTCTCCGGCCGTGGCCCCACCGCCCCCGGTTGGTTGGTAAAAAGATTCCCCGCTGCTTCATTTTGATAAATGCAATCAATCCGAGGATTCCCCTCTAGGGGGCCTGTAAACCCAAAGGTATTCATCCGATTTTTACAATCGTTCACCTGTCGGGAATCCACCAGTTTTTGTTGTTCTAAAATGTTCCAATTATTGCGACGTAATACGCAACCCGGTTTCATCACCGGCTGGGTCACATAAACATTAAAAGGATTGAGGGTGACAAACACCCGCATATCCGTCACGATGGCACTGGCCCCAAATTGGACACACACTTCTGCGTTGGGGGCACTGCGGTCAATAACCTCCCTCGATGCCACATTTTCGGGGCTAAAGCTGGCGGTGGAGCTAAAACCAATCCCCACACCAATGCCCAACACAAAAATCCCCCCCAAGAGGGCGATCGTGCCGTAATTTAAATTAAATTTCTTATTGCCCTGAACCGATCTGGGGTCGTATTCGCGGTCACGCTCATAGCTGGAACGGGGAGGGGGATTATAGCGGGGCGGCGGTTTCCGGGGCATAGCGGGGCAATCTGAGGAACTGGTCAAAAAATCTTATAAATCCTAACGTAGAGGAACTGGCCCCAGCCATGGCGATTACTTATTTACCATGGTTTCCCGGGCATTATCCTTTTTGGGACTCTGGGGATGCTCCTCGGCCGCTGACGACGCCTTACTCCGCTGTTGGGTGAGTATCGCCTGGGCGGGACTTACCCCTTCCTCGAGGTGAATTTGAATCTTGGGCCCTGAACTCGCTAGGCGAATAATCAGACCATCCTCAACGGGCATACTCTCAATGGGCTGACCGGAAACATAGGTGCCGTTAGCGCCAATATTGACCGCTTCCCACCCCTGATCGCCCAGGCGAAATTCTAAATGATGACGGGAGACAACCGCACTGTATAGGACAACATCGTTATCGGCGGCACGACCAACACGAATAGTCGAATCGGACTTAAATGTCCAACTTTGAACGGGAAGCGCTTTTCCCGGTAATAGCAAGGTGAGAGTGATGACGGACATTCAACCATTTCCATCAAAAAGGCGTTTGTCTTTATTCTACTGTTTGATTTCCCACTCTTACTAACGATTTCCGGCAAACGAACGGCGATCGCCACGGGAAAATCCAGGGGGAGTCATGGGATGGCGTAGAATAGAGAGCAGCAAATATCGCCCTCCGCCGGTTGCGATCGTCATCAAGGTTTAGGATGCAAAAATTTTTTCAACGCCTTTGGCAATGGTTTCAACAACTTTTGGCCCCGTTAATGGGTACGGGATCTGCCCAACGTCTAGGGGGGAAGGAACTGGCGGCGGCGGCTCCGCTCAGCGATACGGACTACGAATTTTTATACACCCAGTTGTTAAACGGCATTGCCCACGGTTGGCATGAAGGACGGATTTTAAAGTTTTTTTACCAATTGGAAGACCGGAGTCGCCCGAAGGATTGGGTTCAGTGGTTAGACCGCTTTGAAGTAACGGTGTTGCAGTCCCCTTCTCCTAATTTAACCCTGGCGGCCCGGATGATGCGGTTAGGGGAATTGGCCCAGTCTTTCCCCCAAATTGCCCCCATCGGTGACAAGTCCTATCGCATTGGACGGGAACTGTATGCCCGCCAAGCCCCTCCCCAGGAGGAAGCGGTGGTGTGGGAATACGATGGCCCAGATGCGGGTTCTAGTGCGCCGCCTCCCCACGTCGATATTACGGAGACCTTGCCCGACGGTGGCACTCAAACAGAAAGCTATGGGTTAGCTGACCTCGCCGATCGCCTCCAGCAGGATCCAGCGTTAGCGGCCCACTTTGCCCAGACCCTGGGGTTAGACCAGGCCGATCCCCAAACGATTATGGCAACGTTGGTGGCGCAAATTAACCAAGCCCAGTCAGAACTTGCCACCATGCCCCCCCCAGAAACGGTGCAGGACTGGTTTGAACGGGGATTAAAACAAGCCCAAATTGGGGAATTGGAAGCGGCGATCGCCAGTTGGGAAGCGGCGATCGCCCTGGAACCGACCTTCGCTCCGGCCTGGCATAATCGCGGCAGTGCGTTGGGGAATATGGGGCGTTTAGAAGAGGCCTTGACCAATTTTCAAACAGCCGCGACCCATAACCCCGATGATGCCTATCTTTGGTTTAACCAAGGCATGGTACTGGAAGCCCTCGACCGCTATGACCAAGCCATTCCCAGTTATGAAAAAGCGCTGACGCTAAAGCCGGATTTGGCCGAAGCCCAGAGTCGCCTTCAACACCTCCAGGCGTTACCCACGGAATGACCTAAGGGCATGACAACGGGATTTTTGTGACGAGGATTCACCCCACCATGGCGCATCGCATTCTAAGGCTTGGCAAGAGTTGCCGTTGGTTTTGGCAACGGGGAGTGGAGGTGATGTTGTGTCTTTGTCTACTCATCAGTGGTTGTAGCCCGGGGGGCAATCCTTCCCAGGGCGGCACTGCCCCGGCGGAGATTATCACCATCGGCACCACCCAAAAGCCCCGCACCCTCGATCCGGCGGACAGTTATGAACTGGCGGGGTTGATGGTTATTTATAACCTCGGGGAAACCCTTTATCGCTATCGATTGGGCACCACGGAACTAGAGCCGGGGCTGGCCACTGCCTTACCCACCATTAGTGAGGATGGCTTAACCTATACCATTCCCCTGCGATCAGGGGTGACCTTCCACGACGGAACCCCCTTTAATGCCGAAGCCATGGCCTTTTCCCTGCAACGGTTTATGGACAACGGGGGGAAACCCTCCTTTCTGTTAGCCGACACGATCGCCACGGTGAAAGCGACGGGGAAGGAGAAATTAACCATTACCCTCAAGTCCCCCTTTGCTGCCTTTCCTGCCCTCTTAGCCTATCCGGGGGCCTGTGCGGTGTCTCCCCAGGCTTACAAAATTGAAGCGGGGTCCTTTGAACCCAATATTTTGGTGGGAACGGGGCCTTACCAACTCGAGAGTTTTAGCAGTAACGCCCTCCGCCTTAAGCCGTTTCCAGACTACTGGGGCGATCGCCCCCGGAATGAAGGAATCGATCTGCAACTTTTTCCCAGTAACCCGGCTAATTTGTTCAACGCCTTTCGGACCCAAGCAGTGGATGTGGCCTATCAAGCCCTGGTGGCCCAACAGGTGAAAACCCTCCAGGCCGATGCCCCCCAGAATAAGTTTCAAATTTTTGAAGCCGCCGGTTCGGTTATTAACTTCATGGCCCTCAACCAGCAACGCCCTCCCCTCGACCAACTGCCCCTCCGCCAGGCGATCGCCGCTTTAGTGGATCGTCAACTTTTAATCGACCGTATTTTATTGGGGCAGGGCAGTCCCCTTTACAGCATGATTCCTAGCAGTTTTAAGGAATCCCAACCGGTTTTTGAGCAAAATATGCCCCCCCGCACCGAACGGCTGACCCAAGCCAAACAATGGCTGCGTTCCCAGGGGTACACCCCTGAAAATCCCTTAACCTTGGAAATTTGGCACACCTCTAATTCCACCAATGCCAGCATTGTGGCGACGGTGATGCGGGCCTTAGCAAAGCGGGATTTAGACGGTTTACTGGAATTTCAACCCAATAGCATTGCCTCCGCCAGTTATTACCGCAACGTGGGCTTAGGGTTATACGAAAGCTCCCTGTCGGCCTGGTATCCCGATTTTCTTGACCCCGATAATTACGTTTATCCGTTTTTGGATTGTGCTAAAGGCAGCACGCAAACCGGCTGTGAAGAGGGCGGCGCCCAAAGCCAAGGATCCTTCTATTACAGCCAAACCATGAACGATCTCATTCGCCAAGAACGCCGGGAAAGCGATCCTCCCCAACGTCAACAGGTCTTTGCCCAAATCCAAACCCAACTGGCCGCTGACATTCCCTATATTCCCCTCTGGCAAACCAAGGATTATGCCTTTGCTCAACAGGGCATTGAGGGGGTTGTGGTCAATCCCAGTCAGACCTTTCCCTTTTGGACATTGCACCGTTCCTGAGAGAACACTACCGACAGTAGAAGTCCGACGGTTTAGACGCTAAATATAGGATTGACACCATCAAGCTCCCCGACTCGAGCTTTAAATTTGCGTTACCATAATTGCTTTGCATACCCTAAAACGTTTTTGTAAATTTCTATGGTCGCTAGCACGATGAACGCCACGGCTCCCATGCCCATTACCCCCATTTTTAATCCCACGGGTAATGATTCCATTGAAAGTCGTACTATTTGGTTTGGCAATACAACCAATTTAATGCAGTTGAACGATGTCCGTTATAGCTGGGCAGTTGGGCTGTATCAGCAAATGCGCGAAAATTTCTGGATTAACTAGGCAGTCCAGCTTAAATCCCTTGAAAACGGTGAAACTCTGTATTCCGTTTCTAAGAAAATCCTGTTATCGTCAAAATGTACTTTAGACGACAAACAATGGATAGCAAGACCTGTACGAAGTGCCACAAAACCAAGCCACTCTCTGAGTTTCATAAAGATGCTAGGCTTAAAACTGGACATGTAGCAAGATGTAAGGTGTGTACTTGTGAATATAAGCGAGCATACTACGCATCAAGCGAAGGCAAAGCAAAAATCCAAGCCTATAATCGACGAAACGCAGCGAGAAGGTCAGAATATAACAGACAGTATTCCCAAAAATATCGAGATTCTCAATTTAAGAATCAGCGAAAACTTGAATTTTGTCTTTATAAAGGGGGATGTTGCTCTGAATGTGGTTTTGAAGCGACCGAAGACACGATTGCTGCTTTTGACTTTCACCACATTGACCCATCTGAAAAGGAATACACTCCTTCAGATATGTTGATGTTAAGGAAAGACAAAGTATTCAAGGAATTGGATAAGTGCTTACTTCTGTGTTCAAACTGTCATAGAATTTTGCACCACAGACAATACCGTGCCAAGCTGCTAGAAAAACAGCAGAAGGTGTAGAGACTATCTAAAGGCAAATCATTGTTATTTGACCGAGTAGAGTAGGCAGTAAGCGATTGACTGTCGAAGCGGGGGACTCCTTAAGTTTAAGGATGATGATATAGTCCGATCCCTGTGGTGACATAGGGCAGCTTGAATAAAGCGGATTAGGTTTAGCGAGCCTAATTGAACGATAATGACCTCAACGGCTAGATATTACCCAAGATGTTACCGATTACTGGAATTTGACCGACGAAGAACGTTATGCCTTCGATGGGATTTTGTCCTACTTGACCTTTTTGGATTCTGTTCAAACCTGTAATATTCCCCATCTCAAAAGTAGCGTTACGGCACCGGAAATTAGTCTGTGTATGGCGGAACAAATTTCCCAGGAGGGGATGCATAATCAGAGTTATCAATACATGATTGAAACTATCATTCCCACGGAAAAACGGGATGCGGTGTATGATTTTTGGCGCACGGATAAAATTCTAAAGGAACGGTGTGAATATATTGCTACTCTTTATCAAAATTATGTGGATCAGCCTAGCCAAGAAAATTATTTTGTGGCCCTAATGGCGGATTATTTGTTAGAGGGCTTGTATTTTTACAATGGCTTTATTTATTTTTACAATCTAGCATCGCGGATGTTAATGCCCGGTTCCGCTGACATTTTTAAAATGATTAACCGGGATGAATTGAGCCACGTTCGTCTTTACCAAAAGCTCATTCCTGAGGCCATGCAGGTCTTCACCCATTCTAAGGATCAGGTTTATGAAATGTTTGATAAAGCGGTGGAATTTGAATGTCGCTGGACCAACCACATTGTCGGTAACAATATCTTAGGGATTACGGAGTCCAGCACGGAACAATACACCAAATATTTAGCCAATAGCCGTTTGCGGGCGATCGGCTTGGATCCCCTCTATGGCGACGCGAAATTCACCAAAAGTCCCTACACTCACCTAGAACGGTTTTCTGACACCAAAAAAGAAGCTCACACAAAAGCGAACTTCTTTGAGGCGACGGTTACTAGTTATGTGATGTCCTCAGGGGTATCCGGTTGGGATGAAATTTAATTGGCAGAGACCGGAAAGGCGAGAATTTCCGGTTCCGGGTCTGAATGGTCTAATTCTTCCGGGGCCGGAAAGGTATCAGACTGAGGGGGGCGGCATTTCAGGGTCGCCTCGATAAACCCGGCAAACAGGGGATGGGCTTGGTTGGGGCGGGAACGAAATTCGGGATGGAACTGACAGGCAATGAAAAAGGGATGGTTCGGGTATTCGACAATTTCCACTAAGCGCCCATCGGGGGATGTCCCACTCACCACAAATCCTGTGTCGGTAAATTGGGTGCGATAGGAATTATTAAATTCGTATCGGTGACGATGGCGTTCGTAGACCACTTCCTGTTGATAGAGGGAAAAGGCCAAGGTATTGGGGGCGATGCGACAGGGGTATAGGCCCAAGCGCATGGTGCCACCGAGATCCACCACATCCTGTTGTTCCGGTAACAGGTTAATCACCGGGTTGGGGGTTTCCGCTTCAAATTCAGCGCTATTGGCCTCGGGCAGATGGGCCACATTGCGGGCCCATTCAATCACGGAGCATTGCATCCCCAAACAGAGACCGAGGAAGGGGAGTTGTTTTTTGCGGGCATATTCGATCGCCTGGACTTTGCCGTCCACCCCCCGAATGCCGAAACCCCCCGGCACCAGGACACCATCCACCCCCGCTAAAAGTTTTTCTGCCCCCTGGGCCTCGATTTCCTCCGCACTCACCCAGCGCAACTGCAATTTACTATCCCAGGCGATCGCCGCATGGCCCAGGGCCTCTACCACGGAGAGGTAGGCGTCACTGAGTTGGACGTATTTCCCCACCAGGGCGATGGTGATTTCCTGTTGGGGCGATCGCATTTTTTCCACCAAGGACTGCCATTGTTGCAAGTCCGGCGATCGATTGTCCATTTTCAGCAGTTCCAATGTTTGCTGCGCCAAGCCTTCCTGTTCCAAGATCAAGGGCACTTCATAAATACTGCTGGCATCGGGGCAGGTAATTACTGACTCCACCGGCACATCGCAAAATTCCGATAACTTTTCCTTCATCCCCGGGTGTAATTGGCGATCGCAGCGACAGACCAACACATCGGGCTGAATCCCAATGGACCGTAATTCCTTGACGGAATGCTGGGTGGGCTTGGTTTTCATCTCCTTGGCCGCCGGAATCCAGGGAATCAAGGTGACGTGCATATAGAGCACATTATGCCGTCCGACCTCTTTGCGAAATTGTCGAATCGCCTCCAAAAAAGGGAGGGACTCAATATCCCCCACCGTGCCACCAATTTCCGTAATCACCACATCGGGATTGGTGTTTTGGGCAACCCGTAAAATCCGTTCTTTAATTTCGTTGGTGATGTGGGGAATCACTTGCACCGTGCCTCCCATGTAAGCCCCCCGCCGTTCTTTATTGATCACCGCTTGGTAAATGGAACCGGTGGTCACACTGTTCAGCCGGGACATGGAGGTGTCGGTAAAGCGTTCGTAGTGTCCCAAATCCAAATCGGTTTCCGCCCCATCTTCGGTCACAAAGACTTCCCCGTGTTGAAAGGGACTCATGGTTCCGGGGTCAACGTTGATATAGGGATCGAGTTTCAGAATCGACACAGAGTAGTTACGGGACTTAAACAAACGTCCTAGACTCGCCGCCACAATGCCTTTGCCGATACTGGACACCACGCCCCCAGTGACGAAAACAAATTTAGACATTGGGCTAACACTCCTTGAACAAATTTCCTGCCCATTTTAGCTCGATTTGTAGGACGGGATCCGGGGCACTGTCATTTGACCAGTCGATTCAATTCACCACGGCCAGGGGATTAACGAGCTGATCAATGATGTAGGTTAATTCCTTGAGTCGAAATGGTTTCGCGAGATAATGGGTGGGGCCACTGTCGGCACAACTAAACGGCGGATCGGGGATTTTCCCGGCCATCATCACCACGAGGGGCGTTGGTGCCAGGAGAGGATTTGCCCGCAGCTTCGCCACCATCGTTTCCGCGTCATCCCCCAGGATTTGTGTATCCAGCAAAATAATATCGGGGTGTTTAATTTCCGTTAGGGCGATCGCCGCCGGTTCATTGTCTGCGGTAATTACTCGATAGCGACGGGCACTGAGGTAAGTGCTCAGGGTTTGGCGAGTTTCGGGGTTGCCTTCCGCTAATAACACTAAGGGAGACTGCGAGACCGGCAAGGGGCAGGATGAGGGAAAGGGGATCACGTTAGACGCGGACAAGAGGGTTGGGGAGGCGTTCCGGTCAGGGAATCGTAACGGTAGGGCCATGCTAAAACAACTGCCCTGACCTAGCTCACTGTCCACCCACACATCGCCTTGGTGCAATTCGGCAATTTTTTTGACTAACGCCAATCCTAAGCCCGTTCCGGTTTGTTGGCGATTGAGGACGGGATTAATTTGCACAAAGGGGTGAAATAAATATTCCTGGTCGGCGGTACTAATGCCAATCCCTGAATCCCACACTTGAAACAGGATCCGGGGGGAATGGCTAGCGGGGTCCGAAGCCGAAGGGGTTTCCACTGTCACCGTTAAACTGACTGTGCCGTTTTCGGGGGTGAATTTCACCGCATTACTCAACAAATTAATTAGGGCTTGCTTAATGCGTCGTTCATCGAGTAAAGCTAGTTCTAATCCTTCGGGGGGGCAGCAACTCAGTTGAATATTTTTCTGTTGGGCCTGATGCTGGACAAACAACAAACTGGCCCGGCATAATTCGGCGATCGCCGTGGGGGTTTGTTGGAGCTCCAATTTGCCCGCCACAATTTTGGACAAATCGAGAATATCGCCAATTAAACTCAGCAAATGTTGGCTACTGGCGTCAATGGTCCGCAGGGCATTGGCTTGGCGATCGTTGAGCTTGCCGTAGATGCCTTCTTGTAAAGCCTCGGAAAATCCCAGAATGGTATTTAACGGCGTTCGCAACTCGTGGGTCATATTAGCCAAGAATTCATCTTTATAGCGGGTAACCTCCGCTAACCCTTGATTGGTGGCCATTAAACTTTGATTGAGGCGCTGGATGGTTAAATGGCTTTTGAGACGGGCCTTGACCACCGGGGGACTGACGGGTTTAGTGATGTAGTCCACTGCCCCCAATTCAAAGCCTTTTGTTTCGTCGATCTCTTCTTCCCGGGCCGACACAAAAATGACTGGAATAGCCTGGGTCACAGGATTGGCCTTCAACCGTTGGCAGACTCCATAACCGTCTAAGTCTGGCATCATCACGTCCAGCAAGATTAAATCGGGATGGGGGTCTTTCGTCGCCAAGGTCAGGGCTTTTTCCCCAGTGGTAGCAGCAATCACAGCATAATCTTCCTTCAGAATCTCTAATAGGATTTGAAGATTCTCAGGGCGATCATCCACAATTAAAATTTTGGGTTTTTCAACGGGGGGCGGGCTTTCCATTGGATTGGGAACGCTCTAGATGGGAGGACAGGTTATGAAGGTGCTGATGCACACTATCTAAGTTAAAGTTCCCCAATTCTGTCTCGATTGCTACTAACAACGGCTGAAATTCCAGAAAATTGACCTGCTGCTTGAGTTGCTCGAAAACGGCGATCGCCGCCCCTAAATCCTGATCGAGGAGATCAGAAAACTGCTGCAACAATGATTCCACGGCAACGGGGTCTGGGACGCTGTGGGAAACCCCTGGTGGGGGTTGCAGGGACGTCAGTGTGGGGGTTGTCAGCAGGGAAGAGGCCGCTAAGGCCTTCAGGAGCGCCCTTAAGGTCGTTTTCACATGATGACAGCATTGGCAGAGGGTGGCCGGGGCGTCAGCCTGCTTAATCCCCCGCTCGAAATCCGTCAGAGCTTGGTGAAGATCCTCCGCCCCGAGATTGCCGCTTACCCCCTTGAGGGCATGGACGTCTTCGAGAATGCCGTCATACTCTTGGGTCATTAACAGGCAGGGCAGTTTGTCGGGGAAGGTTTGATAGGTGGCGTAAAACTGTCGCAGTAAGCGTTGATAAACGGTGCCATTGCCGGCCACCCTCGCTAACCCCGCCGGGATATTAAGACCGGGAATGTCAGGGAAATCAAACTCTCCGGGGGGGACTGCCTCAATGGCGATCGCCCCGTCTGCGGGGTCAGTGGGGCGGGGGGGAATCCATTCCAGTAACGTCTGGTAGAGCCGCTGGGGATCGATGGGTTTCCCTAAATGGGCATTGATCCCCGCCCCTAGGCATTGTTGTTGGTCAGTTACCAGGGCGTGGGCGGTCATGGCCACAATGGGCACTGCCATAAACCGCTCCCCAGTTTCCACCGTGTTTCCCTGCAAGGCACGAATGCGGCGGGTGGTTTCATAGCCGTCTATGCCGGGCATCCGAATATCCATTAAAACGAGATCGTAGGGGTTCTGTTGGATGGCCGCCACCGCATCATGGCCGTTGGCCACAATATCCACGGTGAGGCCGATATGACGCAGTAACTCCGCCGCCACCTGTTGATTGATGGCGTTATCCTCCACCAACAGTATGCGAGCACCGGCCAGTTGGCGGAGGGGAGGGGGGGCGGGGGATTGTCCTAGGGGACGGGGGGGAAAGAGTTGGGCGATCGCCGTGGATAATTGCTCGAAACTGAGGGGTTTTAGGAGGATGCCGTTCACCTCGTCGTCATCCAGGATCGCTTCTAACTGTTGGCGATGATGGGCGGTCGTAATCAGGATTTTGGGAATAATGGTCAAACCGGCCGTTTCTTTGAGATAACGGCTGGCGGCAATGCCGTCCATCCCCGGGAGATGCCAGTCCATAATGACCAGTTCATAGGGATCCTCCAGGGGGCAATGTTGTAATTCGGCGATCGCCGTTTCCGCATTATCCGTTGCGGTCACCCGTAATTCGAGAACTTCTAAAAACCGGGTTAACTTAATGCGGGTAGCCTCCACATCCTCCACCACCAGGCACTTTAAACCGAGCCACTGGGATGTTGCCGTCTCCGCAACGGTCGGCGTTAGCGCGGTGTGAGGGGGGAGTGCAAGATCTAAGGTCACTGTGAAGCGGCTCCCCCATCCCTCCTCACTGAAGACCTCAATGGTGCCCCCCATCAAGTCCACCAGGCGTTTACAGATGGACAGACCTAAGCCCGTGCCACTGTATTGTCGGCTGATAAAATTGTCCGCCTGGGTAAAGGCCTCAAACAGATGGCGGTGCTTATCCGGGGCAATGCCAATCCCCGTATCCTCAACGATAATTTTGAGGGTGATATGGTCTGCCCTAGTCTCCACAACGTTAGCGGCGATCGCCACCTGACCTTCATCCGTAAACTTCACCGCGTTGCCCACCAAATTCATCATGACCTGGCTCAAGCGCAGTTCATCCCCCAACACCAGTTCCGGTAAATTGGCATCGAGTACAAAGCGCAGGGCGACGCCTTTTTCTGCGGCTTTAGGGCGCAGAAGGCTGTCAATTTTGGTCATCACCCTCCCGAGGTTCAGGGGGGCAGACTCTAGATCTAACCTGTTGGCCTCAATTTTGGAGAAATCTAGAATGTTATTGATCAGTTGCAGCAAGGATTCCCCCGATTCCTGGATTTTTAACAAATAATCCTGGAGGGTGGCATGGGGTTTGGTTTGTAGGGCTAAATGGGTCAACCCCAATACGCCATTTATGGGCGTCCGAATTTCATGGCTCATCAGGGCTAAAAATTCCCCCTTGGCCCGGTTCGCTAACTCTGCGGCCTCTTTTGCAACTCGCAATTCTTGCTCTGCTTGTTTCAGGGCGCTTATATCGGCAACATAACCAACAATTTCGAGGGGATTACCTTTTTGATCCCGCACCAAGCGAAATTCATCCCGTAACCAAATATAGTGGCCCTCACAATGGCGAAAGCGATATTCCCGGGTCAAGTTAATCCCCTCTAACAAACTGTCTAAATCCTTGGGGATACAGTCAAGATCCTGGGGGTGAATCCGACTCACCCAAAAGTCCGGGGGGTTAAGGAAATCCGCCGGGGCGTATCCCAGGGTAGACTCAACGTTTTGGCTGATAAAGGTGGTGGAAAACTGAGCGTTGAGTTGGGCACTGTAAATGATGGCAGGATTGGCGGCCAACAAAAACTCGAGTCTTTCCTTCAGAGAAATATTTTCTTGCTCGGTTTGCCGTCGGTGGGTCACATCCTGAAACATCCCCACTAGACCAATAATCTCCCCATTGCTGTCCCGTAACGGCGCTTTATTGGTTTCAATCATCAGTTGATTGCCCTGGGCATCGGTAAATGTTTCTTCTAGCCCTAACAAGGGTTGACCGGAGGCAATGACCCGTTGGTCATCGGTTTCATATTTTTCGATCTCCTCATCGGTGGGGGTAAATTCAGCTCCTTTGGGGGTGTGAAAGTCGCTGGAAACCTCTAAGCCCATGAGATTAGCTAATTTTTGATTACAACCTAACATCCGCGAATTGCGATCTTTCCAAAAAACCGGTAGGGGAATGGTATCTAAAATCGTTCTGACAAATTCTTGAGAATCTTCTAGTTCCTGGGTTCGTTCCTTAACTTTGGCTTCCAAGGTTTGATTGAGGTGTTGGAGTTCGTTTTCATAGGTTTTTCTGTCGGTGATGTCGATCGCCGTCCCGAATAACCGGACAGGATTCCCCTCTTGATCTCGCTCTAATTGTCCCCGGGCTTCGTGGTGACGCATACTGCCATCGGGTAACAGGGCGCGGTAGTCGAACACATAGGGTTTTCCTTCCGTAATGGCGATCGCCACATGATTTTCTAAAATTGGTCGATCATCGGGGTGAATATAGTGATTGAGGTATTTTGCATAATCGGGTTCTGAGCCTTGGGGATCGCGCCCAAACATCCGAAACAGTTCATCAGACCAAGTAATTGTTTGTGTTTTAATTTCAAACGACCAGCTACCGATGTGGGCCAGGCGTTGGGCTTCTGCCAAGGCCATTTCACTGGCTTTCAACTTGGCCTCCGATTCCTTTTGAACGGTGACATCGGTCATTGTCCCCACATAGCCCATGGGATTGCCAAGGAAGTCGAATTCCGGTACAACGTGGCAATACACCCAGATAATGTTGTCCTGAGAATGGCAAAGGCGAAATTCTTGGCGATACACTTCTCGGTTGGCACTTTTTTCCCCCCAGGTGGTCAACACCCGTTCTCGATCCTCCGAATGGAGTAAGTCAAGCCATTGAATCCCCTGGGCTTTACGGGCCGGGGTAATGGTCGTAATCCGGGAATATTCCTCGTTAAAAAAAATACATTCCCCGTGGGCATTAGTCCGAAAAATCCCCACGGGAGCCGCGCTGGTGAGGGTGGCATAACGCTGTTCACTGTCCCGCAAGAGCCGAAACATGAGATGTCGTTCTAGGGCCTCATGGGATAGATCGTGGGGGTCTACCACCTGGTCTTTTACGTGGTGGTTTAAGCTCTGCAAAGACTCATACAATTCCGTTTGATGGAGGGCGATCGCCAAATTATTGACAATACGCTCCACAAATTGGGACTCTGCTAATCGCCAAGGATGGGGTTGCTCCCCGTGTTGACAGACAATAAAGCCCCAAATCAGTTGCTTGTTCGCATAATCTAACCAAATGGGAACGACTAAATTTGCCCGGGTGGATAATTGTTGAAAACAGTGACGACACTCATCGTTGAGGTCAGCGGTTTCGGTGTCATCAATGGCCGCAATGTAACTGAAGGTTTGCCAGTTTTGGTCTAGGATTTTCTGTAAACAGACATCTTGCCAGTGGATGGCGGCCGGATTATTCCGGTAGGATAAACAGCCGGCCCTGGTGGACTCCGCCGCTAACGTGTTCTGATGGGTGTGGGAATCCCAGCGATAAATTAAGACCCGATCAGCCCCGAGGCATTGACGGGTACAGTTGGCAACGCAATCTAACATCTCCTCAAGATCCGCTGCCCTCGCCAGGCGATCGCCAATGGCCTGTAACGCATCGGTTTGTTGTTGGGTTTCGTCCACCGCCGCCTGTAATCGCAGGGTACTGATCGCTTGATTGAGGATGGTGATCAGGGAAAACGCGGTTAACTCTTCCTTAAAGGCGTAATCCATTGCCCCCAGTTT
>JAYKHU010000244.1:0-3811 GCA_035285105.1 Synechocystis sp. | reverse complement strand
CACGGGGGCTAAACTCTCAGTCCCAAAGGCTAACGCGGCGATCGCCGTGACCCCCTCGATTTGATAAATTTCTTCGATGCCCATTTCCTGGGCCGCCACTAAAATATCGGGGGCGATATCCCCCGGCGCATCCCCTGGGGTGACCAAGACCCGTTCCTGTACCCCCATCACTTTGGCCAACATCCCCTGGCGCAGTAGATTACTCAGGTTATCCCCCGGTTGGTTTTCCAGGTAAAATCCGGCCCGTTTCACCGGATAATAACGTTGGCCTTTGACTAAATCCTGCTCCCCAAAGGTGACGGTAGGGGTAGGTTTCCGGTGATGATAAACCTGCTCAAGTTGGTGGCAGGCGCGACGAATGGCGTTTAATCGTTCCCGGGCAATGCGTTGATAGGCCGCATCTAAGTGGGAACCACTCACCCGCAAAGGGCGATCGATGACAGTTTGGGGAAGGGAATTTTGAGTTAATGCCTGTTGAAAGGGGGTGAGTTGGTCGAGAACCGTGGCGATCAGGGAGAAAGCCGGGGGATAGTGACGCGCTTGTAAACGCTGTAATTCCTGAAGAATGTCACTGGACTGGGTAATGATACGCATGATGGCAACTAACCTGCTCCCAAACTGTCAACCTGAGGCAATGCCGCCCGGTTATTCCATAGCTTAACGTGTCTGCCCAGGAGTGTTGGTGCTATGGAGATCGGAAATTCCGCTAGTTTCGAGCAGGGAAAAGAATTTATAGTGAGCCAGTCCATCTAAAATCCCCGCCGCATACTCCTGTTGGGAAAAGTAAATGGGCTGAATTTCCGCTAAATTAGACAATTCTTCATGGTGACGATTGGCCACCACCACGGAGAGGGTATTACCCCGCATCAAGTCTTCGTCCGCCCCCGAGCCACCGGCCGTCAACACATGCTCTAAAGGAATATTCCATTGTTGGGTTAGCCAGCGCAGGGCATAGCCTTTTGAGGCCCGCACCGGCAGGATGTCTAAAAATTGTCCAAAGGAAAAAATAATATTAACGGTTTGCTCGTTTTGATACAGCAACTGGCGAATATCCTCCAAACTGGGGGCGATCGCCCCGTCGTAGAAATAGCTGATTTTATAGGCACTCAACTCTTCCTTGGGCTGGAGGGTCAGGCCGGGTAATTCGGACAACAGGCGTAAAATGGCTTTTCGATTCCAAAGATGATCAATGTGATCACGCCACGTTTTATCCTGGACTAAATCTGGGGAAGAATAAATTTCTGTGCCCATGCTGGTAATTAAAATATCCGGTTGGGGAATGCGGTATTCCCGCAAGGTTTTCAACGCCGAATCTAAACGCCGTCCCGTGGCAATGCAAAAGCCTACATTTTTCCGGTGGTGATGCAAGACCCCTAACAACTCATCTAAGGGTTGTCGCCCCTGGGTAGAACTACTCTGCAACGCCCCGAGTAAATTTTGATCGATGCTGGTAACGATCGCCCCGTTGTAATACAAGGTCGGTCGCCGTTTTAAAACACTCCGTTGTAGCATTTCCTGACGCTCAATCAGCGGCTCTAGCACCTCTAAATATTTTTCAACGTGGGACGACCAAGAATAATGTTGTTTAACTCCCTGTAATCCCCGTTGGGATAAGGTTTGCCATTGGACTGGGTCCGTTAAGACCGTTAATAATTTAGCGGCAATATCATCGGGATCGAGGGGGTTGATTAAATAACCATTTTGACAATTCTTGATAATGTCCACCGGGCCACCATCCTCTGTAGCCACAATGGGAACCCCACTGGCCGCCGCTTCAATTAACGTTAGGCCAAAGGGTTCCGTTAAAGCGGGGTTAATAAAAACGCCCCCGGATAATGCCGTGAGACGGAACAGATCACACACATCCTGGGGCTGATTATGTTTGGGATAGGCCACTTTGCCATAGAGGTCGTACCGATCGATGGTGAGCAATAAATCCGTTAACACCTCCTGGGACCCCATTTCCAGATCGGCAATATCATCCCGATTGCCCGCCATAATCACTAAATTAGCGTGCGCCTGTAAGGCTGGGGATTTGCCATAGGCTTCAATTAAACTATGGATATTTTTGCGGGGATCCGGGCGGGAGAGGGCAAAAATAATCGGTTTTTCCGGTGTGTTTAAAAAGCGATGGAGGGTGGTCACGATAGGACTGTCCCATTCATCCCCTTGGGGCGGATAGAATTTCTCCAAATCCGTTCCCGGTGGGATAACCAACATTTGTTCGGGTTGGTAATAGTCATATTGGGCATACTGCTCTTCAATTTCCTGATTGGTGCTGGTAATCACCCGTTCTGCGGAGCCGAGGGTTTCCTCTTCAGCGTTAATGCGGCGGGTCATGTTGTAACGGGTTTCAATGCCTTCTGCACTCACCCCACTCAACAGTAGGCGGGTATATTTACTGCGTCCCAGGGAGTGCCCGGTGTGCACCAAGGGAATTCCCAATTGATGGGACAGACGGGTACCCACATAACCGGCATCGGCATAATGACTATGGATCACATCGGGTAAACGATCTTGCTGTTTCAGAAAATCCAGGGCATTATCGGCAAAGTTATCTAAGTAATCCCACAGGAATTCCTTGGCAATGTATTCATCCGGGCCACATTCAATTCTGACAAGGTTGGCCCTAGGGCAAATGGGTTCTAGGGGGTCAGCATAATCCGGGTCAATCCTGGCATCCCTAATCAATCGGGTCATTAAATCCACCCTACCGACGCGGGAGTTTTGGGCTAGGGCCCGGGCAAGTTCTAGCACATATTTTGTTTGTCCCCCGGTGTCGGCATCTCGACCTAATTCTAAATTGGTGCTGCGGATAAGCCCATGGATACTGATTAAAAGGATATATCGCGATTGATTATTCATTGTATTAGTCATATAAAATATCGAATCATCAATGTGCGTTGGGCCAACACGATAACAAACTGCTAAAAATAATTGGTTAACTCAGCGGGCGTCACGTTAGCCATCTAGAATTGCCCTACATTTACTGACCAAGGGTAACACACCCCAATTAATGACAAATAATTCGATTACGACCCCTTGTTTTGGCTTGGTAAAGGGCTAAATCCGCTGTTTGAATTAACGTGGCCGCTGTTTTTGTCTCCTCGGGGACCAGACTCGTCAGGCCCATACTGAGGGTGATGTGGGAGGCCACCTTCGATTGACGATGGGGAATCTTTTGTTCGGCGATCGCCGTTTGGATGCGTTGGGCTAATTGTTTCGCTTCCTCGACTGTGGTATTCGGTAAAACAACCACAAATTCCTCCCCTCCATAGCGGGCCACCAAATCCGACTGTTTCCGACTCATGGATTGCAGAATGGTGGCCACTTGTTTAAGGCAATCGTCCCCTAAGAGATGGCCGTAGGCATCGTTATAGGCTTTAAAAAAATCCACATCAATGAGGATGAGGGCCAGGGACTGTCGATTGAGCAATGCCGATCGCCATTGGAGGGTTAAATAGCGATCCAAGTGACGACGATTGGCCAGCCCTGTTAAGCCATCCTTGGCAGCTAATTCTTCGAGGCGATGATTGGCTTGGGTGAGGGCTTCTTCCGCCTTCCGTCGTTCCGTAATTTCCGCTTTAAGCAGAATATTTTGTTTTTCTAATTCTCGGTATAAACGCTTTTGATTGAGTTGATTTTCCACCCGAATTAACACTTCTTCAAGGTGGAATGGCTTGGTAATGTAATCCACGGCTCCCGCCTGAAAAGCTTGCACCTTATTGAAAAGCTGATCCGCTGCACTGATAAAAATAACGGGAATCCCCTGGTAATGGGGATTGGCCTTGAGGGTTTGGCACACTTGATA
>JAYKHU010000243.1:0-2952 GCA_035285105.1 Synechocystis sp. | reverse complement strand
TAATGTAATCCACGGCTCCCGCCTGAAAAGCTTGCACCTTATTGAAAAGCTGATCCGCTGCACTGATAAAAATAACGGGAATCCCCTGGTAATGGGGATTGGCCTTGAGGGTTTGGCACACTTGATAGCCATCCATTTCCGGCATGTGTACGTCCAGCAGGATTAAATCTGGCTCAATCACTGTCAACGACTGTAGGGCAAACTTGCCGCTGATGGCCTTTTTGACCTGATAGCCTTGGGATTGCAACATGGTGGATAGCAGCCGTAGGTTATCGCTGGAGTCATCCACAATCAGCACGGTTTCTTTGGATACGGCGGTAGTGTCAATCATCGCCATGGCTCTGTTCTAGAATTAAGTCTAAACGAAAGTTTTCCACCAAATAGGTTAAATTATCCGCTAAGTCGCGCTGTTCAGGCGGAATTTTGGCAATCAAATCCTCCAGGCGGTCTTCATCCATGGCCAATGCGGCATCGTGTAACTGCGATCGCCAGGGGGCGGGCATCACGGCGAGGGATTGGGAATTCAGCGTATAGTTTGAGCGTGATACTGTCTTTGGGGAGGTTTTTTCTTCGCGATAGCAGTAACAAATCCCCAAATGTTTGCCCATTAATTCAAAAATGCGGGTGTCTTGGAAGGGTTTCGCCAAATAATCATTACAGCCGGCGTCTAGGGCTGCTCGGTGGACATCATCAAAGGCATTGGCCGTTAACGCAATAATGATGGTTTCTGCCCCACCGGGTAATGCCCGAATCTGTTTGGTGGCTTCATAACCGTCCATGATCGGCATAAGGATATCCATCCAGATCAGATGGGGACGCCAGCTTTGCCAAACGGCGATCGCCTCCTGACCATTTTTGGCGGTGCGGATTTCAAAGCCCAGGGGATTGAGCAGTTTCAGTAAGAGGAGGGAATTTTCCTCAACGTCCTCCACAATGAGCACCCGATACTGGGGTTGCCCCGGCCCTAGCCCCAGAATTGTTCGTCCTGCTGGCGACAAGGGGGAATCGACGGCGTTAGCGGTCTTGATCTGGATATCAAACCGAAACACTGATCCCTGATTCACCTGACTTTCCACAGTGAAATCACCGCCCATTAAATTAACAAACTGTTTGCAAATCGGCAGACCTAATCCCGTTCCCTGCATGGATTTGCGACCGGATTCAGTTTGGGAAAAGGGATCAAATAAGAGATGGTGTTCGTCGGGGGCAATGCCCGGGCCGGTGTCACTCACTTCAAAAAAGATCTGGGTTGGCGTTGAGCCAGGAAATACCCGCAATTTCACCCAGCCTTCATGGGTAAACTTAATGGCATTTTCTAACAAGTTAATTAACGTCTGGCGTAATTTCCCCTCGTCGGTGATCACATAGGGGGAAACCTGGGGATCGTATTCCAACCGTAATTGTAAATTTTTGGCGGAGGCCTTTAGCTGTAACATTTCGGTGATGCCTTCCACCAATTGATAGAGATTGAAGGAATTGGCATTAAAACTCAGGTGTCCCGCTTCGATTTTGGACATTTCCAACACATCATTAATGAGGGATAAAAGATGTTCACCGCTGCGATTAATAATGGTCAAATTCTGGCGATGTTCCGTCGACAGGGTTTCATCACGGTTCATCACTTGGCTAAACCCCAAAATGGCATTGAGGGGGGTGCGTAATTCATGGCTCATTTTGGCCAAAAATTGACTTTTGGATTGATTGGCAATGCGGGCTTGTTCCGCCGCCAGTTCCCAGGCAATTTGGGATAACCGCAGGGCTGAATGGGTCAAAATATCCCGTAGATCGGCAATAATATCCATTTCCGCCAGATGCCAAGCCAAGCTTTTACCTTGAACATGTTCTTGCCATAACTCAAAGGAGTTACGGGGGCAGAGGCGGAGGGCACCGGATTGGTCTAATCGGGTTTCCGGGGAAGGGACGCCGCCCCAACTGACGGTTTGGGCAATTTCAGGCCGGAACCAGAGGATGTAGTAGGCACTGTTCTGTAAGCGGATCACTAACCCTAGCACCCCACTGGCGATCGCCGTAAAGGTTTGTGCCGGGGGATAGATGGCCCCCAGGCTGTTAATGGCAAACAAGTTTTGGTGGCCGTAATCTGGGGATTGCCGTAACCACCGTAGTAACTCCTTGACCTGGGCATCGGTGGGGGTCTTGCCCAGCAGGGTTAACGCTTCCCCAAAGCATAAAGCGACCCCGGTGGCTTGCACGATCGCCAGGAGTTGATCCCCATGACGTTGGAGAATTTCCTGTAATAGGCTTTCGGGACGATGGTCCAGGGTCAAGGGAGGGGTGGTGGTGGGCGTAAATTGTGACTTGCCGGGAACGGGGAACGGCAACCGCCCTAAAAATTCCGTATCCACCGTTTGCAGTTCACGCCGCAAATATGCCAACGTGATTTCCATCTGTTGTCGATACCGTTGAATTTCTTGGCGCTGCTTGCGAGGTAAGGTCAAGGACATCAAATACCCCAGGTTATCGCAATAATTCCGTAAGTCCGGTTCCACATATTTCGGCGTATTATGTTGCCCCACCACCAAGCCCCACAGCCGTTCCTCATCCATAATGGCGATCGCCAAGGTGGCCTTCACCCCCATATTGCGGTAATACTCCCCATGGCAAGGGGACACCCCCATCAGCATCGAGGCGATCGGTTCAAAAGGGGCATTGGTCTGGGGATTAATGGCGGGAATTAGACGGGCTTGGGGGGCGTCCAGATCCACAATCATCCGCAGACGGTTGGCACTAAAGGTACGGCGGGCCACCGGGGGAATGTCAAACTCGGGAAACCGCAAGCCGTTATAGCTCACTGGATTATCAGGATCTTTCAGGGCCTCCGCGATGACAATATCTCCTTCCTCCGCTGAAAATTGATAGACCAAGACCCGGTCAAACCCCACCACCGCTTGCACCTCCGCCGCGATGAGGGCCGCCGTTCCATAAAAGCTGGTT
>JAYKHU010000242.1:0-9316 GCA_035285105.1 Synechocystis sp. | reverse complement strand
GCCTGGCGAGCATTAAACGCTTCTCCCAAGGGATAGTCCCCAGTGCGGTGATGGTAATACCGGTTCAGTAAGGCTAAAACCCCCGCTTCCTTAACGCCTCCCCGCAACATTAATTGAAAATCCGTGGTGCCCGAATCCGTGGCCGTAGCCCAGCGCACTAACTCTTTGCCGGTTTTGTCCCGACCCAGGTTAGGGGCGTAGTGAACAAAAAAGCTGTTGGTTAACCCCTGCTGTTCCCCTTCGGCAATTAACGTATCCAGTAGAACGGCGATCGCCTTCTGTAGATCACGATAAACGTCGGGATACTCCCAGAGTTGATGGGCCAAAGTATTCAAATTAGCCGTCGGGGACACCAGATTATTCAACACAGAGGCCTGTATGCCCCGTTCCAATTCAGCGGGGGGAAGTAGATCGGGATATTGTTGAAAAAATTGCCGCAAACAAGCTTCGATGCGTTGGGGCACCGCCGCTAAAAAAGTTAACTCGGCCTCACTCACCCCCGGATGGGACACGTTTCCCTGGCGGTCTTGCCATTGCACCCCACCCCCGGCCAGTCCCGGTAAATATAAACCGTCCTGTTTAACCTGATCGGTATCTCCAAAAGCCCGTTCCACAATCCCCTGTACCCCCCGCCGGCCCACATGCTCCCCGTTGGTGAGGACATAAAAGTGCCCTGCAAAGGCTGTCGTGGCTTTGATGTAACCAGTATCCAGTTGACGAGTGAGGGGATCCTGGACTAATTCCATACAGACCCCATCTAAATCCTGAATGATCAATAAATTTTCAGTGTGGGCCAGGATGTGACAAAAGGTGCCATGGTCGAGGGATAAATGATGGTTGTGTAAGGTCATGGGTTCGTGGTCATAGACAACGGGGACACCCCTACACGCTAACAGAATGATGTCCCCGGTTTCCCTGGGGGTTAGAACGAATACCAATCCCGAATGGAGGTGGCAAAGGTTTCGTCGCCGTTGTCATCGTCCTGATGATCTTCGAGAAATTCGCGGATTGAGGTTTGTTGAGCGTCTAGGGATGCTTCTTCGGACCGGGAAGCATGGGCGCGGGATTCCGATGCCCGCCGGCGAAGAGAGGGCTTTTCCTGTTCCTTATCTTTTTCTGCCTCAAGCCGACGCAGGAGTTTACGAATGGTTAACCCGAGGTTTTTAGCGGTGATTTTGTCATGCTCAATGCCAAAATTGTTGAGGGCCTGTTCAATTTCCGCCAAAGAGCTGTTGTAAGACTGGATGCCCAGTTTAATTCTGAAAGTCAAATCTTCCAAGCTAATTTTTCCCTTAATATCATCCAGTTTTCTGACAAATTCTTCTAACTCGACCAGAATTTCGTGGGCGGTACTAAAGGTATCAACTTCATCCATGTTGAGGGGGGTTGATTTCCGTAGGGGATCCCGCATGACTGCCCCGATCCCTTGGAGGACAGCGGTGTGGATCTCCCCCCGCATCTGCTCAATTTTGTACAGTTGGTGCTTCTTCCCCTCTTCACTGGCCACGTAGGTGGGGGGAAGTCGGTTGAGGGCATAGGTGGCAACTTCAGCGATGCTAATAAATTTGGCGATGTTGGTGGGCAATTTTTGCAATTCGGTATAAATTTCTTCTTTGACAATCGGCTCCATCAGATTGAGGTAATTTTTCTTTTGGACTTGCTCATTCAGCCGACGGGTCTCTTCGAGGATGGTTTCTTGGATATAGTCATTCACGTCATCCGGTGAGGCATCGTACAGGGGCGCGACGATGTACAAAAAGTCCTTGGCGATCGGGATATAGACTTCCTGGCGATTTAAACTTTGAATCAGGTTGTGGGTGCCCCCTACTAGTTTTTGCATGGTTAGCCACGAAATTGTTAAATCCCTCAGCATCGAGTAGAGAGAAGACCCTTGAACCGTGGTTGGGTCATTCTCCCACACCTTATTCGTCAAACCATAGAGAATCTTCCGCATGCGCATACTTTCACGATGCTGCTCGATGTCGTCAATGATTTCGGGAATGCTTTCGGTGTTAAAATCCATTTTTTTGACGTTGGCTAAACAAGACTTAAAAAATTGGACGGCGTCACCCATCACCAGGGTTGGTCGGGCAAAACAGTCAGTTAGCGTGGCCCCAGGGGCTTAATTTTGACCGTCCTTTTTAGAACCACAGGCGTTAACAGGGGAAGCTCAGGGGGCGTCGGTTCCGGATCGTTCAAGACTTTACCCTATGATAGTTGAGCGTACTGCATGTAGAAACCGTTAAATTGTTTAACAATTACCCTCGGCTGGTCTAGCGTCAGTATCCCTATGACTTTTCCTAATCCTAAACTTTCTCCTGAGAAATATGATCGCCTAAAAGCAGAAGCGACGGCCCCCTATCGTAGTTTACGGAAGTTTATTTATTTAGGCTTTGGCGCGTCGGGTCTGATTGGCCTTTTTATTTTTAGTCTAAAACTGATCGCGGGTCGTGCTCCTGAAACGGTTTTGCCCAACTTAGCCCTACAAATGGGGGTTGTTGCCCTCATGGTGTTTCTATTCCGTTGGGACTCCCGCCACGAATAGGGGCTGTTGATAGTTAGTCTCCGTCCACCATCAAGGAACAAAAACACGGGAGGTCTGACCAATTTGTTGTTTATTGTCCATCCGCAATGAGGAAACTTCCCCTCTGGGTTCAGCGCATTATTCGTTTTGTTAAGACTGTTGTTTTGCCATCTCGGTTCACCCAATTAATTCTACAAACCATCCTAAAGTGGCAGCGAGACGAATGTTTGGAAATGGGGGCCGCCTTGGCTTACTATGCCTTATTCTCGCTATTTCCCATTTGTCTGGTGATTTTGAGTATTTTGGGGATGCTGTTGGGGCCCAATTCGGACTATTATCTACAACTCATTGAATTGGCGAAGAATGCGTTACCCAGTCAGACCTTTAATATAGTGCAGCAAACCCTGTTGAATCTGAATCGTAGCAGCATCAGTGCGGGGGTAATCGGGTTTGGACTGTTAATTCTGACTGCCAGCAAGATTTTTGATGCGTTAAATCGGAGTGTGGATAAAATTTGGCAGGTTCATTCCGCTCAGCGTCCTGTTACGGGGGTTAAGCATCAAGCATTTACGTTTATTAAAAGTAAAATTCTGGCTTTTCTCTTGGTGTTGAGTACGGTTTTTGTTTTTCTGGCGTCGATGTTGGCGAACCTTGCCATTCAGATTATTTTTTCAATTGTGGTGGATTTGGAAGACTCGATCGCCTGGATTCAACTGGACACCCTCGCGATTTGGAAAAGTTTACAATTTGGGCTGTCTTACTTTTTGATTACAACGGTGATTTTCGGACTGTTTAAAGTCTTGCCATCCACACGGCTGTATTGGTTAGATATCATTCCCGGCGCCCTGGTCACCGCAGCGGCCCTCATGGGGTTACAAAATGCCATTAGTGGCGGCATTATCGGTATTGGTGAAAATTTTCGAGCCTATGGCGTTATCGGTAATGTTATGGTGCTTTTGTTGTGGATTTACTTACTCTTTCAAGTATTCTTCATTGGTTGCGAGTTGACCTTTGTGTTTACTTACCTCTTTGGGAGTCGTCGTCACGCAGACAGTCCCTTTTAAGGCGATCGCCAGCGCTCTAACCGTCGGCAGGGTTTACCCGTTACCCGGAAGAGTATGTCAAAGTGAAGAAAGCATCCGAGCACATTGTTGTGATTGACTGACCCATGAGCCCCCAATTATTGCCGCCTCGCCTTCATCACCCCCAGATTGAACGTTTGCCCAATGGCCTAACCATCATTGCGGAACAGATGCCTGTGGATGCTGTTTCTTTTCATCTCTGGGTGCAGGTGGGGGCCCGCTGGGAAGCAGATGAACTGAATGGCATGGCACATTTTTTAGAACATATGGTTTTTAAAGGCACGCCCCGTTTGGCCATGGGCGAATTTGAACGGGCGATTGAATCCCGGGGAGCGTCTACGAATGCGGCGACCAGTCAGGACTATACCCAGTTTTATCTGACCTGTGCGCCCCAGGATTTTGCGGCGTTAGCACCGTTGCAGTTAGAGGTGGTGCTCAATCCCACCATTGCCGATGATCCCTTTGAGCGGGAACGGCTGGTGGTGCTCGAAGAAATTCGGCGTTCCCAGGATGATCCCCAACGACGGATTTTCCAAGCCGTGTTTCAATTAGCCTTTCCCCAGTCCCCCTATGCCCGCCCTGTCCTTGGCGATCGCCAGAGTGTGGAAGGTCTTCAGGCGCAACAAATGCGAGATTTCCACGCCCATTGGTACCAACCCCAGGCGATGACAGCTACGGTGGTGGGCAATCACCCCATCGCCGAATTAGTGTCCCTGGTGTCCCAGAGTTTTTCCGCCGGCTACCGCGTTAAAACCCCCTCCCAAACCTTGGCCATGCCAGACAGTGTTTCCTTGCCTGGGTTTGAACAGGTGGAAAGTCGCGTCATCCATGACCCAACCTTGCACCAGGCCCGCTTAATTCTGTTGTGGCGAGTGCCGGGACTAGAGCGATTTTGGGATTTGTTGCCCTTGAGTGTGTTGGCGGTGATTTTGGGACGGGGACGGGTTTCGCGGTTATTTCGGGAGTTACGGGAAGAGAAAGAACTGGTGACGGCGATCGGGGCGAGTAATTCGGTGCAAGCCCAACAGGGATTGTTTTACATCGCGGCCCAATTATCCCCTGACAATGTGGAGACTGTTGAGGCCATTATTCGGGAGCACATTGCCCGGCTGCAAACGGAATTGATTCCCGAAACGACCTTGGCCCGGGTTCGGACCCAAGTGGCCAATCGTTTCATTTTTGGCAATGAACGCCCCGGCGATCGGGCCAACCTTTACGGCTATTACTATTCCCAAATTGGTGATCTGGAACCGGCTTTGACCTATCCGGATCATGTCCAACGGTTAACGCCCCAGGACTTACAAGCGGCGGCCCAAACCTATTTGTCCTCCACGGCCTACGGTAGGGTGGTGGCGTTACCCACAGCGGCTTAAAGGTCATCAAAACGTTTGGCAAACCATGAACCATCGCGGTAATAAGGGGAATTTACCCAGCAAAATCTGCATTGTGTGCCAGCGGCCTTTCACCTGGCGCAAGAAATGGGCCAATTGTTGGGATGAGGTCAAATATTGTTCAGAACGCTGTCGTCGTCGCCGTTCAGATAACCTGTAAATAACCAATCGGGCCCGATCGCCTGACACTGGGTATTGTTAAGCGTTAACGCCTGGGTCATCTGGGTCAATCCAAGGGGGCCGATGGGGGAAGGGGCATGGCGTCCTCCAATGATTTTCGGGGCAATGAAGCCATGAACTTTTTGCACACACCCTTGGGCGATCGCCGGGGCGGCCAACGTGCCGCCACATTCCCACAGCACTTGTAAACAATCCCGTTTGTACAACTCATTCATCACGGCGATCGGGGTGACGGTTTCGAGGACGATCACTTCCACCCCTAATGCGTCTAGCTGTAATTGGATATGGGGATTCTGATTGGGTTCCGTAATCACCAGGGTTTTCGCTTCCCGCTGATCCCATAACTGGGCCTGTAACGGTAAAGCCAGTGATCGACTCAGCACCACCCGCAAGGGATTGTGATCGCTTACCCCATGACTGGTTAATTGGGGATTATCTCGCCGCATCGTATTGCCCCCCACAATCACCGCCTGACCTTCACTCCGTAATTGGTGTACCCATCCCCTGGCGATCGGGCTAGTAATCCAGGCGCTATGGCTCTGTTCCGTGGCAATTTTTCCATCCAACGTCATCGCATATTTCAACACACCAAAGGGGCGTTGATGCTTAATCCGAAAACAAAAGGCTTCATTTAATTGTTGACAGGCTTCCTTTTCTGCTCCCACCCGCACCGTAATTCCCGCTTGTCGTAACCGGTCAATGCCTTTCCCCGCTACCAACGGATTGGGATCCACCATCCCCACCACCACAGTGTGAATCCCTGCCTGAATAATCGCCTCAGTACAGGGGGGAGTGCGGCCGTGGTGATTGCAGGGTTCTAAATTAACGTAGAGGGTTGCCCCCTGGGCGCGATCGCCGGCTTGACGGAGGGCAAAAATTTCCGCGTGGGGGTGACCGGCCTGGGGATGAAATCCTTCCCCCACAACCTGATTCTGTTTAACAATCACCGATCCCACTAGGGGATTGGGGGCAGTTTTACCGATCGCCGTTTTTGCCAAGACCAAACAACGCCGCAGATAGGTTTCGTCTGAAAACATTATTTAAGGGGGGTTACCAACATTCTCCCAACATTATGACCCCAGCCTTGACTAACAGATATTGCCCTCGTCCATTTCCAAGACACTGGCTAAATCAAAATTCTCATCCTCCGTCGCGTGGGGATCAATGTGGTAGATGGACGCCCCCTGAAATTCCGGTGGTAACTCAATGGTGGATTCACTAATAATAATCTGGTTTTTTCCCCGGGGATGGGTGGGGGATTGACTGCGCCGTGGCCCTTGGCCCTGGGTGGGGTGAGGGGCTTTGGTCTGCTTGTTGCGGGTCTTCCGTGCTTGACGGTACTTCTCGACGGTTTCCATCGAAATTTGATGGGTTTGGAAGCCTGAACGCTTTGACATATCTGATTTCAGGTTGAGTAGGAAATAATCCATCGTTTCCTGTTTAATCCAACCTTTTAGCACCGCCATGGCCCCAAACCGCAAGCCCATCTTTTTTTGTTCCGTGAGAATTATCTCAACTTGATCGGGTTCTAACAAACTAGCCATTTGTAAATAATGGCCAATGGGTAAGGGGTTGGACTGCGCTAGCAACTCTAACCAGGTTTCCGCAAAGAATTCGATGGTTTCTTTTTTGACCCACCCATGGAGGGCAATCACTTCCCCGATGAGGTAATCAAAATGTTTTTGGTTATTGAGCGCGACTTCCAGTTGAGCGGGGGTAATTAATGCTGCCTCTAATAAAATCATGCCAAGGCGTTTACGCTCACTGGTGGGGAAAGTTGACATCGTTGTTTCACTCCAACTTACAAAAATACTGAATCTGAACCAGTCAGTGGTGTATCGGTCTCGCTGGTGAAGGCTGGCAATCTTGAGCGTTCGAGAATGCTTTCTGCAACAGGACTAGCATTATCTGACGTTATATTTAACTTTTAACTTTAATTTATCTTTAAGTTAAGACTAGAATATTTTTCCCCATCAAGTCAAGTTTAGGACGATTTTTGACAGATTTGTTCACCATTTCTGATTTTTAAGCAGGGATTTCTCCCTAAGGATGCCCCAATTTCCCCCTAACCTGCCCCTGTTAAGGCGTTTGTGGACGGGGGGAAGACGCCCTTGCCCGGGAGAGAAGACTGCCCTCCGGGGCGGATTGGTGTATCTGGGCGATCGCCGTGCTGGTGCCCGTAGTGCCCCAGCTTGATCCTTGGGCGAGGTAACGTTTAGCCCCCTGGCCAACGATATAGGCGCTATACCCGGCAATGCCGGCCTGCAACAGGGCGCCGCTGGCGTAGGCGGTTAAATTGCCCGGACTTTCCCACAACGTAGCGGTTTTCTGAAAACCAAACAATAATGCCGATGCCCATTGCGTCACTAAAATTCCCCCCGCCCCAATCACCACTTTTTTCCAAATGCGTCCGGCTTCATAGCTGGTAATGGGTAGGCCATATAACCGTGCCAACCCGCGAATTAATAATAGATCACTCAAGATCCCCCCCCCCATATCCAAAAGGGCAAACGGGTTAACGGCGATCGCCAGGGCTTTGTACCGCATATATTTATTGATCAGGTGATCCGCTTCGGTTTCCCGCAGGGCGATGGTTTTTCGGGCAATGGCCTGCTCTGCTTGTTCTGCCCGGCGTAGGGCATTGAGGGCCAGTAAACGGTAACCGTCTTGATTCAAAAGGGTAAAAATCTTCTGTCGGAGCGCATCAAGCTGGGGCTCAGGTTTTTCCCACCGTTCTTCCGGAGGGCGATCGGGATACTCGATACGAACCGTCAGGGGCTGGGGATCGGCCGCCACCAGAATAATGTCCTGGGGGGAGAAAATTGGTGTGATTTCCCCCTCCGCCGTCATGGATTGTAACTGTTCGAAAATCTGACGTTGATCCTGCTCGGGGTATAAATCAATTTTGTTAAACACTAAAAACAGGGGTTTTCCGGCTTGGTATAGATCTTGCAGGGCATTAAATTCCGCCCGGGTAATATCCCCCGCCACCACAAACAAAATTAAATCCGCCTGTTGAGCCACCCGTTGAGCCATCTCCGCCCGAGGGGAACCGGCAATTTCATCCAATCCCGGTGTATCAATCAAATCAATAGTCAGCTTATCGTTACTACGCCAGCGGATGGATTGGGGCCATTGGGTCACCCCATGGAGGGGCCCCGTTTCGAGGCGTTTTTCCCCTAATAGGGCATTAATCACCGTAGATTTTCCCCGACTGACCAACCCAAAGGCCGCAATTTTAAAGACCCGCTGTTCCAACGTCGCTAACGCCTGTTGCATCGCTTGGATATCCTCCCGCACGGCCCCTTGCAATTCTAGGTTCGGGGGATAATTCCAATGACGCCGGACGCTGGTATACCAATTTAATGACTGTTGAATGCTGGCGATCGCCGTTTGCAGTGAAGAATCAGGGGATGAGCTGTTCAAGGTAGTATGTTAAATTTTATTAAGAAATCGCACTGTGAGTCTTCTTAAAACGATGATAAGTCCCCTACTCGCCCTTGAGATCCCAGAATCAGTCAAAGTCTATAGTCAATTTGGTCACCCCGTTATGATGTGGCTACTATTCGCCACGACCCTTTACGCCATGTGGCTAGGGTTTCAATCCCGACAAATTCGTTCTGCGGATAAGGAAAAACGGCAGGAATTGATCAAAAAAGATGTCAAAGGCAAGCATTTTATTCTCGGTTCCCTACTGTTGTCATTGATGATATTGGGAACCATTGGTGGTATGGCCGTTACCTACATTAACAACGGCAAACTCTTTGTTGGCCCCCACCTGCTAGTCGGATTAGCCATGACGGCCTTGATTGCGTTGGCGGCAGCCCTCGTCCCCTGGATGCAGAAAGGCAATGATGTGGCACGGGTTGCCCACATTACCCTCAACGTGACGCTAGTTGGTTTATTTGGGTGGCAAGCGGTGACGGGGATGGATATCGTGCAGAAAATCCTCTCCCGTATGGCGTCCTAGGCTTAACCAATCCAGTTCTAAAACATAGCAAAAAGCCTTCTCTGACAACGGTTTAAACGTCTGGAGAAGGCTTTTCCCTTGAATCGGAGCGGCGGGATTTGAACCCACGACCCCCACTACCCCAAAGTGGTGCGCTACCAAGCTGCGCTACGCCCCGAATTTCACAAGT
>JAYKHU010000241.1:0-14137 GCA_035285105.1 Synechocystis sp. | reverse complement strand
AAACGGAGACTAAGGGATTAGGACTTAAAATTTACATGGTCAGTCAAACTTCTACAGCAACTATTGGATTCACTCTCGAGGACTTTGCCGCCCTTCTTGACAAGTACGATTACCACTTCAGCCCTGGCGACATCGTTGCCGGAACCGTGTTCAGCATGGAGTCCCGTGGGGCACTGATTGATATCGGGGCCAAGACGGCTGCCTACATTCCCATTCAGGAAATGTCAATCAACCGGGTTGACAACCCCGAAGAGGTCTTGCAGCCGAACGAAACCCGCGAATTTTTTATCTTGACCGATGAAAATGAAGATGGTCAGTTAACACTTTCCATTCGTCGTATTGAATATATGCGAGCTTGGGAACGGGTCAGACAATTGCAAGCAGAAGATGCCACCGTTCGCTCCAATGTCTTTGCGACCAATCGAGGGGGCGCCCTTGTCAGAATTGAAGGGCTGCGGGGATTTATCCCTGGGTCTCACATCAGTGCTCGGGAAGCCAAAGAAGACCTAGTGGGGGAAGACTTACCGTTAAAGTTTTTAGAAGTAGACGAAGAACGCAATCGCCTAGTCCTCAGTCACCGCCGTGCCTTAGTGGAACGGAAGATGAACGGCCTCGAAGTGGCTCAGGTTGTGGTGGGTTCCGTCCGGGGCATCAAACCCTACGGTGCCTTTATCGATATTGGGGGTGTGAGTGGCTTGCTCCACATCTCCGAAATTTCCCACGATCACATTGATACGCCCCATAGTGTCTTTAACGTCAATGATGAACTCAAAGTAATGATTATCGACCTAGATGCAGAGCGGGGTCGGATCTCCCTATCCACCAAGCAATTGGAACCCGAACCGGGCGCAATGCTGAAAAACCGGGAGTTAGTCAACGAGAAAGCGGATGAAATGGCGGAAATCTTCCGTCAGAAACGCTTGGCAGAAGCCCAAGGGATCCCCTACGAGCCAGATATGACCGACAGTAGCGATTTGTCTGCGACGGAAGATGAGCAGGAACTGGTGGCCGTTGGCGCTGACGAGTAATCTTGTCATCCCACTGTTTTGACAGTTAACTCAATTGATTAAAACTATTGTCTCCATGCCGTTAGGTTTGGAGAATTTTTTTTGCTGGGGTGTTCCTGGGCAGAAACCGCTCTAACCCGCCATCAACCGTGTTTAACCGTAACCCTTTCTTCTACACTGGAGAAGCTAATCGGCGTCAACCGTCTTGGCTGTGCTGTATTGATTAGCGTCATTTCTAGCCTAATTTCTTGAAAGTTAAATGTTGCGTAAAATTTCTTTAGCGGCGGTGGGCTTAACCTTGGGGAGTCTCCTGACCATCACGGGATTTGTGGCCTATGCCTTAGACTATGCCACTTTAAATTTAGCCGGATTCTTCTATGGCATACCGTTGTTGTTAGGTGGTCTAGCCCTGAAAGCAGCGGAATTGAAGCCCATTCCCTTTCGTCAACCGACCACGGATTCAGTCTTAGCCCTGCGCGACAAATTGGCCACACCGACTCAAAATCAAATCCGCAAAGACGTTACCCGCTATCGCTATGGTCAAGAGGCCCATTTAGATGACTCGCTGGAACGGTTAGGCCTCAGCCCCACTGACGAAGAACGACCGGTGCTAGCCAGCTTAGAAGAACGGGATTGGGACGGCAAGTATGTCCTCTCATTGTTGTTTGAATCGCCGTTCATTGCCGTTGAAACCTGGCAGGAAAAGCAAGAAAAAATTGCCAAGTTTTTTGGCCCCGATTTAACAGTGGAGTTGAAGCCGTTGGACGATAACCAAATAGAAGTGAATTTGGTTTCCCAGTTGAGTTAGGAGAGTCGTCCCATTTTCCCCATGAATATTCCGAATTGGATTACGGTTTCCCGTCTGTTGGGGCTACCGCTGTTGTTTCTGTGGCTACCCAGCCCTGATGCGCCGACCTGTTGGTGGGGAGTTGCGGTGTTTTTAGCGGCAGCTAGTACGGATTGGTTAGATGGTTATCTTGCTCGCAGGTTAAATCAGGTGACGGCGTTAGGTAAATTTTTAGATCCCTTGGTGGATAAGTTGTTGGTGCTGGGACCCTTGTTGATATTGGTGGAGTGGGGCACCGTTCCCGCGTGGGGAGTGGGTATTATTTTGGCCCGGGAATTAACGATCGCCGGTTGGCGGGTCAATCCCCAGTTGGGGGGGCAGGGGGAAATCCCCGGAGCCAATGGGTGGGGGAAAGTGAAAACCCTGAGTCAGATCACGGCGATCGCCCTCTTGATAGCCCCCTTACCGCCCCCCTATCCCCGCATTGGGTTAATCCTCTTTTGGGGAGCGGTGATTTTAACCGTGATTTCGGGACTTATTTATGTGGTACCTCGGGACAAACCTCAACGTCCCCTGACCGAAGGTTAGGGTTTACCCATCCTTAACAATCGCTGAAAAACGGGATGAAATCAGAAATATAGCGAATTGGCGGGGATATTATCCCGCCATAACTTGCCAAAGATGGGATAAAACCGTTAATATCTAGCAAGCATTGACTTAACTCCTCGTTAAAGTAGCCTTTTTAAGATGGCTAACGTTAATCGTCCATCCCCCAAAGCATTTCCCTATTGGCTACTAATAACGTCCTTGATGTTGCTGGGCGTCGCAATGGCAGGTCTAGTAGGTTATTTTTCCCATCGCAGTGCCCAGGAGGTTGTCGCCCCCGTCGCCACGTACTTTATCGATCAGAGAGATAATCCTGTTGGCGATCCGAGTACTGTTCCGAAATCCGTTTATGGGGACGTTATCCAAGCCAATGTTCAACAAGCATGGTTATGGTCTGGGTTAACATTGGTCCTTTCTGGCACTGCCAGTATTTTGATTGCTCGCCGCCTAAGTCGCGCTTTCCCTGGCCTTACTGAGGAGAATCCCCCCTTAACCGCCGATGACGGTGGGTCGCTGAGTGCAACGGAACAAGCGCTGCGAGAGAGTCAGCACTTGGTCGAAAAAATTGCTGAAATGACCCCCGACTTACTTTACATTTACGACCACATTGAACAACGTAATGTTTACGCCAATCGTTCCGTTGCTGAAATGCTGGGCTATTCCCCGGTGGAAATTCAAGCCATGGGCGATCGCCTGCTTCCCACCGTCATCCATCCTGACGATTTCCCCCGGGTGATGGAGGTGCTCCAACAAATGAAAGCGGCCCACGATGGGGAGGTCATTGAATGGGAATATCGGGTGAGGGATCGCCAGGGAGCATTGCGTTGGTTGGTCAGCAGAGACATTGTTTTTAAGTGCACAGCAGAGGGGCAAGTCTGGCAAACCCTGGGAGCGGCCCAGGATATCACTGAGCGTAAAGAGTTTGAATTTGAAGTGCAACGGATTCAGAACTTCCTCAGCTCTATTATTGAGAATATTCCCGACATTATTTTTGTTAAAGACGCCAAAACCCTGAAATACATTACCCTAAACCAGGCGTTTGAAAACACTTTAGGCTTTAGCAAGGATGATTTCTTGGGCAAGACAGACTACGATTTATTTCCAGCGGATCAAGCGGATTTATTTGCATCTCAAGACAGCATGATTTTGTCCCAGGGAGAAATGCTCACCTTTCCTGGGATTGAAATTCAGACCCATAGCCAGGAAAACCGGATTTTACGCACGAAGAAAATTCCTATTTTTGACGATGCAGGGCAGGTGCAATATTTACTGGGGATTTCCGAAGATGTCACGGAACAACTGGAACTAGAAAACCGTTTATCCCAGTTAGTCCGCCACGCCCCCGGTATGCTATATCAATTCCATCTCAAACCCTATGGGACAACGTGTTTACCCTATGTCAGTGAAGGGATTCGAGAGATTTACGGCGTGGGGCCGGAGGAGGTTAAGCACAATGCCCAGGTTTTATTTGAAGTGGTTTACCAGAATGATGTGGAGCAACTCAACCAATCTATTTTTCACTCCGCTGAGCGGTTAACCCCGTGGCGCTGTGAATTTCGCATTTGTTTAACGGACAAAACCATCACTTGGTTGTTGGGGTACGCCACCCCCCGACGGGAAGCCGATGGTAGTACTATCTGGCATGGTTATATTACTGATATTACGGAGCAAAAAGTCGCAGAAAGCTTATTAATTGCGGAAAAAGAACGGGCAGAGGCAGCGGAATTACAGTTACAAAAAGCCCAGATTCATTTGGAAAGGGTAAACCAGAGACTAAATAAGTTATTGGATTTGGATGGTTTGACCAAAGTGGCGAATCGCCGCTGTTTTAATATTCGTCTCAAACAAGAATGGGTGCGACTATATCGAGATCAAAAGCCACTATCGCTAATTTTGTTTGATGTGGACTATTTTAAAAATTACAATGACTGCTACGGACACCCCCAGGGAGATACCTGTTTGACGAAGATTGCCCAGCGGGCCAAAAAAGTGGTTCAGCGACCGGCGGATTTGGTGGCCCGTTATGGGGGGGAAGAATTTGCCGTTATCCTCCCCAATACCGATGCCCAAGGGGCAATGATGGTGGCCCAGAAGATTAATGAAGCGGTTCATCGATTGGCGATCGCCCATCAAGGGTCAGACGTGGCCGACCATGTCACCGTCAGTTTAGGGGTTGCCACCCAGATTCCCCACTCTGATAGCTCTGTGACAAGTTTAATTGCCCAGGCTGATGCGGCCCTCTACCAGGCGAAAAACCAAGGCCGCAATCAAGTGGTTAGCTTTACTGCGGTAGGAGGAAAGACATCAACCCCCAGCCCTCCCCCCATTCTTAGCTAAATTGCCTTAGAAAAAATGCGATTCCGTTTGTTCGCTAAGTAGGCATCAAAGACCGACGCAATATTCCGAATGAGAATGCGTCCCCGGGGAGTCACTTCGATGCCATCCCCTAAACGACGACAGAGGCCATCGGCTTCCAGGGCATCTAAGGCGGCTAGCTCCTCGGCAAAGTAATCATTAAAGTCACAATCAAAGCCTAAATGATATTTATTTTCTAAATCCTGGGCTGAGAGTTTGAACTGGCACATTAATTCTTTGATGACCGTCCGGCGAATTAAATCATCTTGGCTAAGTTTGCAGCCTTTTTCTAGGGGTAATTGTTCTAAATCGAGGGCATTGTAAAACCCTTTTAGGGTCTTCTGGTTCTGGGCGTAAACGTCTTGCAACATGCTAATTGAGGTGATGCCAAACCCTAACAGGTCAGATTCGGGCAAGGTTGTGTAGCCTTGGAAGTTGCGGTGTAATTCTCCTTTTTGCTGGGCGATCGCCAATTCATCATCGGGTTTTGCAAAGTGATCCATGCCGATGAACCGGTAACCCTGGGCCGTTAAGTCGGCGATCGTTGCTTCCATGATTTTTAACTTTTCCGCAGCGGCGGGCATGGCGGCCTCGGGCATTTTCTTTTGCACTGGCTTGAGCCAAGGCACGTAGGCAAAATTAAAGACCGCAATGCGATCGGGATCCAGTTGGGCCGTTTTACGTAGGGTTTCGCGGAAAGTGGCTAAGGTTTGGTAGGGCAAGCCATAAATTAAGTCCACGTTAACGCTGTCAAAGCCAGCGGCACGAATCCAATCCATCACCTGGAATAGTAGGGCTTCTGGCTGAATCCGGTTCACCGCCACTTGCACATCGGGATTAAAATCTTGGATGCCGAAACTAATCCGATTAAACCCCATCGCTTTAAGGGCAGAAAGATACTCCTTATCGACATAACAGGGATTAACCTCAATGGACACTTCCGCGTTGGGGGCTAAGGGAAAGGCATCCGTTAGGGTAGTGAACAGGAAATCCGCTTGCTCAAGGGTTAAGTAATTCGGTGTGCCGCCGCCCCAATGCAACTGATTAATCACCCGTTGGCGATCGACCAAAGGGGCAATTTTTTCTATCTGTTTTTTTACCGCCTTTAAGTAGGGATCCACGGCGGGTTTGTGTTGGGTAATGATGGTGTTACAACCACAGAAGTAACAGGCCTTTGAACAAAAGGGAATGTGGCAATATAACGACAACGGGGTTTGCTTATAATTTCCCATGGCTAACGCAGCACGAAAATCCGTGGGGTCAAACTCAGGGGTTAATTCCGTGGCAGGGGGATAACTGGTATAACGGGGAATGCCTTGGTTATATTTGTTAATTAAATCGGCATTAAATTCAACGGTGGGGGTTAAGTTTGTCATAAAAAGTGATTTTTAAATCGAGTTTTGAAGCAGGAGAGAACATCCCTCAATTTATGTAGAATTAAGGGAGTTAATGACCGCTAATTTCAGCAAAGTAGCGGTTGATGGGGTTAATTCAGGAGCGTTATTCTGCCACCATTAATGCGACGGCATGATGGCGCGTGCTGCGGGATTCCGTGCTGCCGGGGCGATCTTGACGGGTTAATAAATCAAAAGTATGGTCTCCGATCGCCGTTTTAATCAGGTCTTCCAGGTCGTGCATCACATCCCGGTTCAGGGAAAAGGCAACATTGGCTTCTTCCACAATGCGATCCATCGTCACGTCATCCAAGGGCAACTCATTCAACGCATCCCGATAGGTGGCTTTAAACTGATGGCGTGCGCGTAGCGTGCCGTCGGCATCGCCGGGGGTGGGAAAAGCTGCAAATTCATACATGGCTGTCCCTTGTCCGTCGGGAAGTTCCAACGCAGAGCGAATAATATTTTTTAAACTTTGCCCCCCGGATAAGTCCCCTAAATAACGGGTGTAACAATGGGCGATCAATAACACCGGATCCTGTTGGGATAACGCCTTGAGGCGATCGACATAAACCTGACCGCTGGGGGTCGGGTGAATGGCCTGTTGCCAGTTTTCACCGTAATAAAATGCTAAATCCTGGGCGAGGTTGTCGGTGCGATTGAGTTCCGGGAAATAAATTTTGCCCAGAATTTCGTGATCTTGATGCTGGCGTAATGCGGTTTCTAAGGTGTGGTAAACAAAATACAGATTGGCCAATAACTGACGAAAAGGCTCCCGTTCCACAATGCCTTTGAGAAAGCACTTCATGTAGGCCGTATTTTCCGAGAGGGTGTGGGATTGTTGGGTGCCGTGGCGGAGTTTTTGAGCGAGGGTGGTCATGGTCAGTTCTACAAAAAAATAAGGGTAAGCAGTGGGGTGACTGTAACGGGGGAAATCAAACCTTAATAAACCAATCCCCGACGGGCTTCCGCATCAACGGGCTTCTGCAGAAAGAGACATAGCATTTGCCAAATAATCACCGCAATCCAAGGCATTTTTTGGCAGAACTTCAACCATGGGGGGGCATCACTCTGGGCAATTTTAGTGAGGTGTTCGTTGGCGTCTGAGCAAGCTTCTAGGCGGGGGAAAAAGTTAGGATTATCGGTATCCAACACTGCGGGAAACGCGCGGGCCGCCGTCTCATTGGTATGCTTCACCACGTCGATATTGTATTGACGGGCATCTAAGCCCACGGCTTCATAAAAATCCGTCCGTTCAAACACCGTTAACGTATGGGTGACAAATACCGTTAACAGGAAAAAGCGAGCCCACAGCCGAGACTGCCACGTTTTCCACAGTTTGGTTTGGGAGCGAAGCAGGGCTTTAAAAAAGTCCCCATGGCGGTTTTCATCTTGACACCAGCATTCAAAATAGTTGAACAGGGGATAAATATTGTTGTCAGGATTTTTTTCTAAATGACGAAACATCAGGATATAACGCCAATAGCCAATTTTTTCCGACAAATAAACGGTGTAAATCACCCATTCTGGCGGGAAAAAGGTATAGGTTCGTTTTTTGGTCAAATAACTTAAATCTAACGATAACCCAAAATCCGCCATGGCTTTATTGATAAACCCCGCATGACGGGCTTCGTCCCGGGCCAACAACGCAAAGGCTTCCGCTAATTTGGGACTCCGGTCTTTTAGCCGCCGGGAGAGTTCTTTAAAGAGTAAAAATCCCGAAAATTCTGAGGTACAGGACCGCTCTAAAAAGTCAATAAATGCTAATCGCGTTGCCCCTTCGATGTGATCAAAACTCCGTTTAAAGTCATCATTACGGACAAAGTGGTGGCGATTATAGTCGTTTCTTAATTCCTCTAGGGCCGCCTCGATCTCGTCTTCCTGTAACGTCAAGACCATCTCGGCGATCGCCTCAAAATCCGTCGTATAAAAACGCGGCGTTAGTAAAGTTTCTTTAACGGGGGCTTTAATGCCAGGACGGAGGGTGTCAGGTTGCGGTGTAAAAGATGCAGTTACCATGCGTTCTGATTTTTTTTAAGGGTGAAAAACCAAGGAAATCCATTTAGGTTGTTTTCAATCCTTGCCAATTCCCTTTGTCCTGACAAGATAGTTTCTAGGACGACCGCATAGTTTCCAAAGGAAAGAAATGTTGTTTTAATTAGGGTTAAGGGGTTTATAAAGAAATGCTACAGTGGAGTTAGTTAGTCTATTACCGGAGCAAGAATGCCATGGCCAATCAAGACCCCTGTTTTGAATCCGACTACATTTGCCCCATTCAGCATGTGGTGGATTTATTGGGAAATAAATGGTCAATCTTGGTATTGCGGGAGTTGTTCAAAGCCACCCGACGTACCGGACAATTATTAGACGCCTTGCCCGGATGTAGCACGAAAACGCTGACGGCCCGGCTGCGGGAACTTGAAACCCAAGGGATTGTCAAACGGGAAGTGTTCGCGGAAATTCCCCCCCACGTTGAGTATTCCCTCACTGATAAGGGGCTAGAAATTCAGCCGGTATTAATCGCCCTCCATCAATTAGGCAGTAGTTGGTTAGACCAAGATCCCTGCGCTTGCAGCATTGTTGATGGCATTCCTGTTAGTGATCGGAATTCGACTCCGGCAATACGCAGCAGTTAACATCGTTTAAACAAACCTTGCCCCATTGCAGCGCCCAACGGACCAACTCCACCCGATTATCGGTTTTGGTTTTCGTCAAAATATTGCTAATGTGATTATCCACCGTTCGTTTACTGATTTCTAATTGCGCTGCAATGTCTTGATTCGTGAGTCCCGTTGCCACAAGCTCTAGGATTTCCATTTCTCGATCCGATAGGGATGCAGATTGTTGAGACTTCCCCGCTAGCATGGGTAATTATCCTCGCGTATATTTACTTAGTCTAATGAATTCTATCCTACCGAGTCTTGCTTGCAAGGGTCTATGGGCAAAAATCTGCTGGGCATGACAAAAAAAGGGAAGACCGTAACGGCCTCCCCCTTACAGAGATTTTTAAAGGGAAATTGTAATAATTGCGGGAAATATTGCTTAACTAGTAAGCCAAGCCCATGCTGCGGGTGGTTTCTGCACCCAGGTAAACGCGGATGCTGAGAAAGTCGGTCGGACAAGCCGTTTCGCAACGTTTGCAACCCACGCAGTCCTCGGTTCTAGGGGAAGAGGCAATCTGGGCCGCTTTACAGCCATCCCAGGGAACCATTTCTAAAACATCGAGGGGGCAGGCCCGGACGCATTGGGTACAACCGATACAGGTATCGTAAATTTTTACACTATGTGACATTGACTATCGGCTCCTTAACCGAGGGTTCTCCGTAAAGTCGAAAAAAAAGATATTGTCAGGATTATGGGTTAGTTTACCCCAGTCCTGAATTTCCTTTCAGAAAAACCGTCATAACTTTAAATTCTGTTACATCCCGATCGCCGTCTCAGGGATAGGGCGGGTCAAGCCGCGACACCAACCAATGGTGACCATAGATCCGAAAAAGAGTAAGCAAAATAGGTCGGCGATCGCCATCAACGGCAAGAGAGCGGAGCGAATCCTTAGAAAAAATTAATATTTTCCGTGGTCCTGGCCCCAAAAATCCTTGCTAGATTATTGTCTGTAACAACTCTAGTGCTGCATTCTTTTCAACTTGTCACGGTATTCCCTTTCCCTTTTCAGGAGTTGTTGATAAATCCTATGAATACTTTTCCCTGGTTAACGACGATTATTATGCTGCCCGTTGTAGCGGCGTTATTAATACCCATCATTCCCGACAAGGACGGCAAAACCGTTAGATGGTATTCCTTGACGGTGGGCTTGATTGATTTCGCCCTAATCGTTTACGCGTTTTACAGCGGTTTTGATCTGAGTCAACCGGGGTTACAGTTGACGGAAAGTTATACCTGGCTACCACAAATTGATTTGAAATGGTCAGTGGGGGCCGATGGTCTGTCCATGCCGTTGATTATTTTGACAGGCTTTATCACCACCTTGGCAACGATGGCAGCCTGGCCGGTGACGTTGAAGCCGAAACTGTTTTACTTCCTGATGCTGTTGATGTACGGCGGACAAATTGCGGTTTTTGCAGTGCAGGATATGTTGCTCTTCTTCCTCGTATGGGAATTGGAGTTGGTGCCGGTTTACTTAATTCTCTCCATTTGGGGCGGCAAAAAGCGCCTCTACGCCGCAACGAAGTTTATCCTTTACACCGCCGGTGGTTCCCTCTTCATCCTGTTAGGCGGTCTGACCCTCGCATTCTATGGGGATGTGAATACCTTCGACTTCTCGGCGATCGCCGCTAAGGATATTCCCCTCAACTTGCAACTATTACTTTATGCCGGTTTTTTGATTGCCTATGGGGTGAAATTACCGATTTTCCCCCTTCATACTTGGTTACCCGATGCCCACGGGGAAGCGACGGCCCCGGCCCACATGTTACTGGCAGGAATCTTATTGAAAATGGGGGGCTATGCCCTCCTGCGGATGAATGTGGGGATGTTGCCCGATGCCCATGCCATTTTTGCGCCGGTGCTAGTAATTTTAGGGGTGGTCAATATTATTTACGCGGCGTTCACCTCCTTTGCCCAACGGAACCTCAAACGAAAAATTGCCTATTCTTCCATCTCCCACATGGGGTTTGTCCTGATTGGTTTATCGTCGTTTACTGACTTGGGCACCAGCGGGGCCATGCTGCAAATGATTTCCCATGGTCTCATCGGCGCTAGTTTGTTCTTTATGGTCGGCTCCACCTATGACCGGACCCACACCTTGATGCTGGATGAAATGGGGGGCATTGGTCAAAAAATGAAAAAAGGCTTTGCCATGTGGACGGCTTGTTCCTTGGCCTCCCTTGCCTTACCGGGGATGAGTGGTTTTGTCGCTGAATTAATGGTTTTTGTGGGCTTTGCCACCAGCGATGCGTACAATGTCGTTTTCCGTACCATTATTGTGGTGCTGATGGGGGTAGGCGTGATTTTAACCCCAATTTACCTACTGTCGATGCTACGGGAAATGCTCTACGGCCCAGAAAATGAGGAATTGGTAAGTCACACGAATTTGATTGATGCAGAACCCCGGGAAGTCTTCATCATCGGTTGCTTGTTAGTCCCCATCATTGGGATCGGGTTCTATCCCAAGCTCATTACCCAGATCTATGACCCCACCATCAGTCAACTGGTGCAAACTGCCCGGCGATCGGTTCCCAGCTTAAGTCCCACTGAAACGATTGCCCATTCGTTAACGGATCTACCGGCGATGAAGGCCCCCACCATTGGTATTTAGTCAACTCAAGACAGGGTTTGCCAGGCCAATAACGCCGAGCCAGCCTCCAATCCCCATAAAACGACGGTAAAGCCCAGGAGCACAAAGTACATCCAGGGCTGGGAAAGGGGGCGCACGGAATCCGTGTCTAACCCCGTATAAAAGTTGACTAATTGGGTTAACCGATTAAAGCCCGACACCCGCATCGGTAATAAATAGGCACGATCCCGTTGGGGGGTGACAAAGTAATAGACCAGCCCCCCTTGTCCCGTCGTGCGGCACTTTAATTCGCTGATCTCTGCCCACGGTAACTGCCAACCCATACGGAAAAATGTCGGTACCCACTGGGGATATCGCACCTGAATCTGCTGATCCGTTAACACCACCTGCTCACTCAGCGCGGCCACCAGGGCCAGTAAGCCGATCGCCAGGGCAACCATTAAGAATCCAGCAAGTAACCGTTGTCCTTGGCTAATGACGGCCAAAATCGGTAGGGGGATGGTTAAGGCGAGATAAAGATTGATCAGCGTAATTTTAATCAGCGGCGACAGACGAAAAATAGCGGAGGGCGTTGGGGAGGAAGGTGAACATTCGGGAGAAGACGTCGAAACCATAACAATGCAACAGAGATAACCACTGCCCTATGGTAAACAGCTTTGAGAATGAAGGCTACGAAGGCATCGTCATTGACCTATTTCTGGGGCAATATTGACGGCAAAAGGGACGGGGATCAGCCCTAACCCCAGCCCTCACTGATGTAATACGATTTTTCGACCAATGCTTAATAGATTATTAAGAAACCTTCTCAGACTGGGATTCAGATGTTAGTTTCATAACTTGATGCTATCTGCAACGTTAAAAATCCCAATTATTTTTTTCATAGACCGTTTTCTTTCCGGCTGATCCCCAAGGGAAAAAGAGCTTAATCGTGGTAAACCCCCTGGGGATCAAAGTTGACCCTCACTTTTTTTGTCCAACGTATTAGCCCATAAACACGGTTTCAATTTCCCGAGTTTTTAACCTTTAATTTATCTTTTTAACTTTTCCTTAATACCAAACACCATGATGAACAATCTTTTGCCTCACCCGACCCACAGCCATCATCGTCAAACCATTCATTGTCCCAATTGTGGCTGCCACGCTTTGCGGCAACAATACATCATCGAAACCGAAACCATTACAGAAACCGCTTGCCCTGTTTGTGATTATTTGCTGGTCAGTAGCGAACTAACCGGGAGAGTGATGGACTCGTATTTGCCGTTGATTCAAAAACGTTAATCAGGGAAACTCCCCACTTTCGTCAAGCATCATGCATCAAAATTCCCCCGTAAAGTCAATCTTTTAGGGGGAATTTTAAGTGGGTTATGAAAAATCAAGACGTCTAAGACTGAATCAGCACCACTGCCCTGGGGAGCGTCAACTTACCAGCTTGACTTGGTAACACCGGGGAGCAGACCCTGGTGTGCCCATTCCCGGAGCACATTACGACACAGGCCAAAGTCCCGGTAGTAGGAACGGGGACGACCGGTCACTTGGCAACGATTGCGGCGACGGTTGGGGGCACTGTTGCGGGGTAAATCTTGCAGTTTTTGGTGAACTGCCAATTTATCTTCTAGGGTTTCAGCTTGACGGAATTCTTCTTTTAACGCTTCCCGTTTAGCAGCATACTTTGCTACCAAGCGGCTGCGGCGCTTATCCCGCTCGATCATGGATTTTTTTGCCATCGGGGTTTTGTTTTACTTCAATAATCAAAAAGTCAGCATCCTCCACTGTATCACACTTAAAGAGATAACAGAGAGAGACAACGAACATGGAGGGATTCGAACCCCCGACCCTCAGGACCGGAACCTGATGCTCTATCCACTGAGCTACATGTCCAAAGTTGGGTGCCAAGGCAACCAAAACTTTTTTTAGCTTAGCATTTCTTGGGCGGGTTCGGGACTGAATTTTGCTCCTTGCTCGATTAATTTTGTTTGTTGTTCTGCGGTCAAGCCGGGATTGTCCCCGAGTTGGGTCTGGCTCAGGTTAGCGGCGCTGAAGTTCGCACTGTTTAAGGTGGTTCCCTGCAAATTAGCCCCTGTTAAGTCGGCGCCAATTAAATTGGCGAGGGCTAAACTGCTTTTGCGGAGATCCCCCTGGGTGAGGTTCGCCCCTTCTAAATAGGCCCCGCTCAAATCCGCGCCCCGAAAATTACTGCCGGCGAGGTTGGCCCCACTTAGATCCGCATCGGTGAGGATGGCCCCCCGAAAGTTACTGCCGGTTAGATTGGCACCGTTCAAGTCAATCCCGCTCAGGTTGGCCCCCACAAACTTACCACCAGCCAAATCCCGTTGGGGATCTAGGGCAACGGCTTGGGCTAGGACGATCAGATCGGACTCTGTTGTTTGGATCAACTCTTTGAGGCGATCGCCAAGAATTGCTTCTTTTTGCCGTAAGTCCTCAGCATCCGGGAGAGTATACAAGGGTTGCCAAGCAGGGGTTGCCCCTATGGCCCATTGGCTCCAACTGACGGCCGGGGCAAACCAGTCATGGACTAAAAAATGGGCAATGAGGCGATCGGCGATCGCCAATTTATTGGGGGATATATCCGGGGGCCACAGTCCCTGGCCTTCGGCGATCGCCACATCCTGGGACTGAATGGTTAAGGTGGCCTGCCAGGGAGAGACAGAAGCGGTGGCGGTTAAACACCCCAACGTTAAAAGAAGCGGCTCCGGGGTGTCAGGAAAATGAATGT
>JAYKHU010000240.1:0-5548 GCA_035285105.1 Synechocystis sp. | reverse complement strand
GCTTTGGCAATTAAGGCCATCCCCTGGGCATAGGAGCACATTTTGGAGCAATAAAGGGCATCCCGAACTTTGGGAATCCAAGCTTCGACATCACCGCTAAAGGACTTGTCCGGCCCACTTAACTGGTTTGACGCCGCCACCCGTTCATCCTTGAGGGAGGACATGACCCGCGCATTCACCGCCGCATAAATGGTGGGAATGGGAACCCCTAACTCCAAGCCACTCATGACCGTCCAACGCCCGGTGCCTTTTTGTCCCGCCGCATCTAAGATGTGGTCAATCAAGGCAGTTTTGGTTTCGGGATCTTGGTAGGCAAAAATATCGGTGGTGATTTCGATGAGGAAGGAATTTAACTCATCGGTTTGATTCCACTCGCCAAATACCTGATGCAATTTATCGTTGCTGAGACCCAAGCCGTTTTTCAAAATGTCGTAGGCTTCCGCAATGAGTTGCATGTCTCCATACTCAATGCCGTTGTGTACCATTTTGACGTAATGCCCCGCCCCACCAGGGCCAATGAAGGTCACACAGGCGGGATTGTCAGGATCTTCTACCTGGGCGGCAATTTGGGTCAGAATCGGTTCGAGTTCTTGGTAGGCGGCGGGGGTACCGCCGGGCATTAAGCTGGGGCCTTTCAATGCCCCTTCTTCGCCCCCACTGACCCCCATGCCGACGAAGCCTAGCCCCGTGGCTTCCAGGTCTTGGGTGCGGCGCTCGGTGTCTTCGTAGAGTGAGTTCCCCCCATCAATAATCATGTCCCCTTCGGCCAGCAAGGGTTTTAATTGCTCAATCACTGCATCGACCGGGCCTCCCGCTTTGACCATGACTAAAATTTTGCGAGGACTTTCTAGGGCTTGGACAAATTCTTCGAGGCTGTAGGCGGCTTTGATGTCTTTGCCCACGGCCCGTTCGGCCATGAATTTTTGGGTTTTTTCTGGGGAACGGTTATAAACGGCGATCGGGAATCCCCGGCTTTCGACGTTCAGCGCGAGGTTTTCTCCCATCACGGCTAATCCAATCACCCCAAAGGTTCGTTTGGTCATAATAGCTCCCTAAATTGCACACTTCGGCAAAATGAATTTCCTTAAGGGTACATCGCTTTTTTTTTTTGCTCTCCCCCTGCGGATAAATATTTCAGAAATTGTGCCCAATGGGGGGGCATCGGTTAGGAAACCATGAACTCTGGGGGAGGTCTGGCCGTTGGGAGTTAGCTCTAGGCCAACTACAACACACCGGCCTTTTTCCCCGTTGCTCCACTATGGTATTGATGATTGATAGAGACTCTGACCCCCCGCTTGCTGAAATCGCTCCCCCTAAAAACAGGATAAAATTGGGTTTAACGATTCGATCGCCAATTTGTAAACCACCTGTAAAGAGAGATGTGAACGGGGTGCTGAATTCACTCATCGCTGACTTTAAGATTATTTTTGAACGTGACCCTGCGGCGCGTAATTGGCTAGAGGTACTTTTTTGCTACCCTGGCTTGCAGGCTTTGATGATGCACCGTTTTTCCCATCAACTCTACCGTTGGCATCTCCCTTTTTTTCCCCGGTTATTGTCCCATCTGGCTCGTTTTTTTACGGGCATTGAAATCCATCCTGGCGCTCACATTGGTGAGGGTGTCTTTATTGACCATGGCATGGGCGTCGTGATTGGAGAAACGGCAATTATTGGTAATTATTCGCTCATTTACCAAGGGGTGACCCTGGGAGGTACCGGCAAGGAAAGTGGTAAACGCCACCCCACCCTGGGGGAAAATGTGGTGGTGGGGGCAGGGGCCAAAGTGCTGGGCAATATTACCATTGGCAATAATGTGCGGATTGGGGCCGGTTCGGTGGTGTTACGGGATGTCCCCTCGGACTGTACGGTGGTGGGGGTTCCGGGGCGAATCATGCATCGGTCTGGGGTTAAGGTCAACCCCCTAGAGCATGGCAACTTACCGGATTCCGAAGCGAAGGTCATTCGCCTACTGCTAGACCGGATTGAAATGTTGGAAAAACAGGTTAAAACGTTACAAAAACAACAAAAAGAACGGGATTGGGACGCCACCTACCGTTCCTGCTCGGAGATGGACCAAGACCATGAGCGGATTCTCTGTCGCCTGGGCGATCGGGAAATTGAGGAGTTTTTAGGGGGAACCCTGTGAACACTATGGGGGAATTGACTGTAAAAATTTGTGGACTCCGATCGCCGGAGCAGGCCCAGGCGATCGCCCAGTTAGGGTTTAGGATTTTTGGCTTTATTTGTGTGGAAGCATCGCCCCGGTACGGAACGCCAGCGCAGATTCAACGGGTATTGCAGGCCCTGGAGGGGGTGGAAGACCTAGGGGCGATCGGGGTATTTGCCAACCATTCCTTGGAGCAATTAGACGCCACGTTAAGCCAAACATCGTTAACAGGAATTCAACTCCACGGCGATGAAACGCCCAAATTTTGTCAACAGGTCAAACAGTCCTTTCCGGGGCATCAACTCATCAAAGCCCTGAGGATACGGGAACCGGAAGACCTCCAAAAGGCAGCGGCTTATTTTGACAACGTGGATGTGCTATTGCTCGATGCCTACCATCCCCAACAATTAGGGGGAACAGGTCAAACCCTGCCCTGGCATCAACTCCAATCATTTCGCCCTCCCATTCCCTGGTGGCTGGCCGGGGGACTTACCCCTGAAAATCTTCATCAAGCCTTAGCCCTCCTCCACCCCGACGGCATTGATCTGTCCAGCGGCGTTGAACGGGCCCCGGGGGACAAGGATCTGGACAGGGTTCGACAATTACAAATGCAACTGAAGCAGCGATTACCCGGGTGGCCCTAGGCCCATCCTAATTGGGCAACACACCGGGCCACCGTCGATATTTCAAGTAGAAGCCCCCCAAACAGAGGGCAATAATTAAGATGGTGGCGATCGCCAAATAACTGGGAACCCAAAAAATGGCTTCGATGGCATTCACCTGCCCCGGTTTTAACTGCCATCGCCCCAGGGAGAGGGCTTCCGGAAGATTGTCCGCTTCGCTGGGCAAAACGTTAAGACCCAAGGGGGTTTGCAGCCCAAACTGTAAATCAATCAGAGAACCGGGGCTAAGAATAATGTTGCCTTGGTTGGACAACACCCCCAACGCCCGGAGATCCACCGTCAGCCGTAGACGGTTACGGTCCGCCAACAGCCAGTTACTTTGTTCGAGGGCCAGTTCCGCTTTTAAATTCAGTAAATCCAGTTGCTCGGCCTGGGAGGAACGCCGACTTTTGGGGGGATCGGGATTGAAAAACTGATTAAATTTGTCCACTAACTCCTGTCCGTTACCAAAGGGAATGGTGACCACCAGTTCTTGATCGGAAAGGCGATCGGCTTTCCCCCGTAATGCTTTTGCCCTTTGTTCAAGACTGTTAAGCCAGCGATCAGCCTCTGCTTGGCTCAGGGTGGTTAACTGCTCACCCAGGATAATGTGCTGGACAATGTTGCCCCGATGTTGCTCCCCAAAGGTGATGCCCACATCGTAATTCACACAACCAGTGAGCAAACAACAAAGGCACAGAAGTAACGGCAGTAAGCGTTTGGGCCAGGGGAAGACGTGGGGCATGGGAAAAAAGCCTAGCAAACAACAGGGCAAAGGATGAAACTCCGACCTGCTCCTCAGTATATCAACGCTTTTCCCCCAGGAAACGACCCGGGTCAAAACCCCAAGGAAGATGGGGGGATCAGGGGCAGGAAGGCTGGGTCTAAGCTTTTTCTAAGGGGCCATCCCCTGGGTTAATATATTGTGAACTTTTACTAAACCTTAAACGTGACCGCCCCCCGTTCCCGCTATTGGCAACTCGCTCCCTTCATCACCCCCCACAAAGCAAAATTTTACAAGGGCTTTTTCTTTGTTTTTTGTTACCTGCTGTCAACGTTGGTTTTACCCTATATGGCGGGGCAGGTCGCGTTATATATCGGTCAAGGAAACGTCACGCGCATTGCGTTTTGGCTAGGGCTAGGGGCGATCGCCTTCTTATTCCGTAGCGTTTTTCAATATTTTGACAACACCAGCATGATCCGGGCTGCGTTGGACGTGACCTTGGATTTGCGCCAAGCGGTTTATGCCCATTTACATCGGTTGGGGTTGGACTATTTTGAACGGAGCAAAACGGGGGATTTAACCTATCGCCTCACCGAAGATGTGGACCGGGTGGGGGAGGTAATCCACAAAATGTCCCAGCAGTTTCTCTCCTGCGTGCTACAACTGATTGCCATTCCCATTTACATGGCCTATTTGAATTGGCAGTTAACCCTAGCGAGTTTTATCTTGGCACCGTTAATGGCGGTGTTAATCGGTCAATTCGGCCAACGGTTACTCACCCTTTCCCGCCATAGTCAAACCCAAATTTCCAATCTGTCCGCCTTACTCACGGAAGTGTTTAGCAATATGCGCCTAGTCCAAGCCTTTGCGGCCCAGGACTACGAAGTCCAGCGCTTTAACCAGGAAGCCGTCAGTAATCGCCAAGCGCGGTTTCGCACTGAACAGTTAAAAGCGGTGCAATATCCGGTGGTGGGCTTTTTAGAGGCGATCAGTATTATGCTCTTGTTTTTGCTGGGGGGCTGGCAGATTTCCCAAGGCAACCTCACCCCCAACGCCTTTGTCAGTTTCTTGGCGGCGATCGCCCTCTTGCTCCATCCCATTGATTTGGTCAGTCAACACTACAACGAATTTAAACAAACCGAAGCATCGGTGGAACGGATTTTCGACCTGATGGCGATCGCCCCGAGCTTGGTCGATCGCCCCGATGCCCCCCCCTTGCCCCCCATTTCTGGCAAAGTCGAATTTCAGCAGATTTCCTTTGCCTATACCGCCGACAAACCGGTGTTACAGAATTTAAATTTATTGGTCCATCCGGGGGAGGTATTAGCGTTAGTGGGGTCATCGGGGGCCGGCAAAACCACGTTAATCAATTTATTACTCCGCTTTTTTGATCCCGACCAGGGACAGGTATTAATTGATGGCATTGATATTCGCCAGGTGACCTTAAATAGTTTGCGCCATCAAATTGGCTTAGTGCCCCAGGATATTACCTTATTTTCCGGCAATATCGCCCAAAACATCGCCTACGGAGAAATGGAACCCCATCCAGAGCGTCTGGAACGGGCGGCAAAATTGGCCAATGCCCATGAATTCATTTCCCAATTTTCCCAGGGCTATTACACCTGGGTGGGGGAACGGGGGGTTAATTTGTCGGGGGGACAACGGCAACGGGTGGCGATCGCCAGGGCACTGTATTTTGACCCGCGCATTTTAATTCTGGATGAAGCCACGTCGGCCTTGGACTCGGAATCGGAAGCTTTGGTGCAGGAGGCCCTAGACCGGGCTATGGAAGACCGCACTGTGTTTGTCATTGCCCACCGCCTTAGTACCGTCCGGGAAGCGGATCGCATTATCTTTTTAGAAAACGGTCACATTGTAGAAGCAGGTACCCATCAAGAATTATTGGCCCTCGGCGATCGCTATGCGGCCTTTTATCACCAACAATTTAAAGGGTGAGCATTGCCTTTTGACCGGAACAAAATTCCGATCTAGGAT
>JAYKHU010000239.1:0-16419 GCA_035285105.1 Synechocystis sp. | reverse complement strand
GCCATGGAGTTAAAGGTTTGGCACCCGGGGAAAAAAGACCCCCTGCCCCAGGGTTTGGAACAGTTGGATCAATATTTGGCGGGATTGAGTTTAGACACTGGCTGGTTAGTGATTTTCGATCGCCGTCCCGATTTACCGCCTATCGAGGAGCGGACAACCGTCAAGCAGATGACCAGTCCCGCCGGTCGGCTGATTGCGGTGATCCGGGGGTAAGGCGATCGCCGATCAAGTGCCCCCCCCTTCGGTCTGACTTGACTGGGGTCAAAAACACCTAGAACGTTAACGCATCCTCAATGGTTCGGTTATAAATAATCCGCCCCGGCGTGGTGCGAATATATTGAGTAATCATTTCGCCGTCGGCGGTCTCACGGATTTTGCGTTCCCGGTAATATTTCATCACCGTCCCGTCTTCCAAGGTTTCCGTTTTCACCACTTCCGTATCCGGCTTTTCCGACACAATATCTTGATCTAAGTGACGAATCCAGATGAAAGCATGGAGGTCTAACTGACCGTGGTCATAGGCCTTGAGGGCGTCTTCAATGCCGGAAAAATAGCGCCCGGCCCCTTTTTGTTCCTTGGGATTTTCTGCGGTGAGGTAATAACAGCCCAACACCATATCCTGGGAGGGGGCCACAATCGGTTTACCCGTCGCCGGGGAGAGGACGTTATGGCAAGCCAGCATTAATAACCGGGCTTCACACTGGGCCTCCAAGGAGAGGGGGACGTGAACCGCCATTTGGTCACCATCAAAGTCAGCGTTAAAGGCAGGACAGACCAGGGGATGGAGTTGAATGGCGCGACCTTCCACCAAAATCGGTTCAAAGGCCTGAATCCCTAAGCGGTGCAACGTCGGTGCTCGGTTTAACATCACCGGATGCCCCGTAATCACCTCTTCCAACACCCCCCACACCTGGGGATCCCCCCGCAGGATTAATTTTTTCGCCGCTTTAATGTTGTTAACAATACCCAGCTTAATCAAGCGGTGAATAACAAAGGGTTGGAACAATTCGATCGCCATCTCCCGGGGCAGACCGCATTGGTAAATTTTTAAATTCGGCCCGACAACGATCACAGAACGACCGGAGTAATCCACCCGTTTACCCAAGAGGTTTTGGCGGAACCGCCCTTGTTTCCCTTCAATGATGTCCGACAGGGATTTCAGGGGACGGTTATTGGCCCCCACCACCGTACGACCGCGACGACCATTATCAATCAACGCATCCACGGCTTCCTGTAACATCCGTTTTTCGTTACGGACAATGATTTCCGGAGCCAAAATTTCCTGTAACCGGGCCAGCCGATTGTTACGGTTAATCACCCGACGGTACAAATCATTCAAATCCGACGTAGCAAACCGTCCCCCATCCAACTGCACCATGGGGCGCAGATCCGGGGGAATCACGGGGATCACATCCAGGGTCATCCATTCGGGACGGGATTCCGTGGCGATAAAGTTGTCAATCACCCGCAGGCGTTTGATCAGTTTGGCCCGTTTTTGCCCCTTACTATTGAGAATTTCCTCCCGCAGCTTTTCCGCTTCCTCGTCCAAATTTAATTCCGCCAACAACCGCTGCACCGCTTCCGCCCCGATGCCCACCTCAATGCCGTCGAGTTCGGAATCTTCTGCATAAATCTGGTCTTCGATTTCCACCCATTGGTCTTCAGTGAGCAGTTGCTTATATTGCAAATTGCTGGCGTTACCGGGATTCAGCACCACATAGGCGTTGAAGTAAACAATCTGCTCCACATCCCGCAGGGCCATATCCAGCAAAATGCTCAAGTAGCTGGGAATCCCTTTCAGATACCACACATGGGTCACCGGGGCCGCCAATTTAATAAAGCCCATGCGGTGACGCCGCACCCGGGATTCCGTCACTTCCACACCACAGCGCTCGCAGACAATGCCCCGGTGCCGTACCCGTTTATATTTTCCGCACCAACATTCCCAGTCCTTGGACGGCCCAAAAATCTTTTCACAAAACAGACCATCCATTTCCGGCTTCAACGTCCGGTAGTTGATCGTTTCGGGTTTGGTCACTTCCCCCACCACGGTGCCGTTGGGCAGGGTTCGTTCCCCCCATTGGCGGATTCGTTCGGGGGAGGCGATCGCAATTTTGACGTAGTCGAAGCGGGGTTCTGCTTGGGCTTTCATGCTGAGCTAAGACGTTATAAATCAGGACAAATTGAGGACACTGGAGTAAGGCAGGTAAGTCTCAGGGGGATTCCTCACCTCATCCCAGGGGGCAAGACAGCGGTGTCGTCACGGGGACTGTCTTGTTTGTTGGGAATCATTCAAAGGACTTGAGGGGGCAACAACTTCAACGGTAAATAATCACAGTGGGCAATAAACTGAAAATTTCAGACCTTTCATTATACGCTATTTTTCTGGCGTTGATGGCGCAATCATTAAGAAATCCCCCCCTGGGATAAATCAGCGCCATGATGGAAATAGACGGTGGGCTAAACACGATTTGTCATTCAGCCCCATTGCTAGGAGGTCACAATGTTAGGTTCCTATCTTTATCCCGATTCTCTGACTTACATTCTCGTCAAAATTCTTGTCTTAGGGTTAGTGATTTGGCTATGGTGGATGGCGAGTTCGACCCCGGTCGCCTAATCCTGAATTGATAGAACGATCAATTTATGCTCAAGTGGGATCGGTAAACCCAACCAACCAGGGGATTGATGCCATGGTCATTTCCTACGCGGATTTTCAGATTCGGGACTGGCAACCCGGCGATCGCCATGGGGCCGCCGAGGTCATTCGTCGGGTGTTAGCGGAATATGATTTACCCTGGCAACCCGACAGCGCCGATCAGGATGTTATGGCTGTGGAGGATTATTATTTAAGCCGGGGAGGAACTTTTTGGGTGGTTGAACATCAGGGGACCATTGTGGGAACCAGTGCTTTCTATCCCATTCACCGGCAAGACAATGCCGTGGAAATCCGCAAAATGTACTTACTGCCCACCGCGAGAAACCAAGGTCTGGGTTCTTTCTTGTTGCAACAACTCGAAACGGCGATCGCCCACCAGGGATTCACCGCAATTTGGATTGAAACCGCTAGTATCCTAAAGGAAGCGGTGCAACTCTATGAATCTAGGGGCTACCTTGCCGCCACGGGGGTGGAAACCGACCGCTGTGACCGCGTGTATGTTAAACACTTAACACCTTAGACCACAGTTTTCCTCACCCATTGACCATCACGAACAAAAAAATCCGCCACCATCCTCTACGGTAGAGGGTTAATCCTCACTCCTCCCATCTCTTATCCCACCGTTGCCCCGCGTGCTCACCCAGAAACTCAACGAGCGATGAAAATATTAGTGCTAGCCTGGGAATTTCCCCCCCGCATCGTCGGAGGGATTGCTCGTCACGTCGCAGAACTGTATCCCGAATTGGTGAATCTGGGTCATGACATCCACCTAATCACCGTGGAAACGGAAAATACCCCTGCCACTGAAGTGGTTGATGGTATTCAGCTTTACCGCGTTAGCGTTGCCCCGGGGAATGACTTTTTCCATTGGGTGGATAATATGAACCACGCCATGGACTTAAAAGGGCAACAACTAATTGCTCAACTGGGGCACTTCGATCTCATCCATGCCCATGATTGGCTTGTGGGGGATGCGGCCATTAGTCTTAAACACCACGGCAAAATTCCCCTCGTCGTCACCATCCATGCCACGGAATATGGTCGCTATAATGGGCTGTACAATGACACCCAACGCTACATTGCCGGAAAAGAGGGAATTTTAATCTACAACGGCTGGCGGGTCATCGTTTGTAGTAACTATATGCGCCATGAATTAGAACGGGCCTTTGGCACCCCCTGGGACAAGATTGACGTTATCTACAACGGCATCCGCGCCGATAAAAAGCAACGCCGCCCCGACTTTGACTACCCCGCATTTCGCCGTCACTTCGCTACTGACCAGGAAAAAATTGTTTACTATGTGGGTCGCATGACCTATGAAAAAGGGATTTCGGTACTGCTTAGTGCCGCGCCCCAAGTCTTGGAGGCTCTGGACTACCATGTGAAGTTCGTGATTATCGGCGGCGGCAACACTGATCGCCTCAAGCAACTGGCTTGGAACTTGGGAATTTGGGAGCATTGCTTTTTCACTGGCTTTATGTCCGACGATGATCTGGATAAATTCCAAACGATCGCCGATTGTGCCGTCTTCCCGAGCCTCTACGAACCCTTTGGCATTGTTGCCCTCGAAAGCTTTGCCGCTAAAGTCCCCGTGGTGGTATCCGATACCGGCGGCTTACCGGAAGTGGTTACCCATGGCAGTACGGGCATTGTCACCCAAACCAATAGCCCAGATTCCCTAGCCAAAGGGATTGTGGAAATTTTACAAAACACGACCCTGGCCGAAAAACTGGTGGGGTGTGCCTTTGAAGACTTAAGCATTCGCTTTAACTGGCCCAAACTCGCCCAGGAAACCGCCGCCATTTATGAACGGGTGGTCACGGAGCGCCAAGCGGTGGACTGGTAACGGGGGCGTTGGGAATGATGCCACTGCCGGACTACGAAAAAACCTTACTGCGAATTGTGGGGACGAGCCTCACCGCCCTGGTGGTGTTAACGGTGCTCTGTGTGGGGTATCGGCTGGTGCGGTTTACGTTGCTCGGGTTTTGACCCTGAACCCTGGCGCCCAACCCTTAACCCAGCAACGGTGTTTCACTGCGCTGGAGAGTATGGTTATGGAACTTGACGCCGTCCCCGTCTGGGATGAGGGTCTGCACGTAACACTCTAGGGTTTGGTTAAATTCATTGGTGACCAATACTTTGGCTTGATGTCCTTCTTTAAACACTGTCTGGCGATCGCACAATTCGTAGGCAAAAATAATCAGGCGATCGCCGGGTTGACAGAGCAATGCCGCACCACCGTTGGGGCAAATCTCCTTGGAGCCAGGGGTGCCGGGAATCACATAGGTGGAAAAGCGTTGACCATTATTGAGATTGATAATATCCACTTCTTCTAACGGCAACACCCCCACTTGCACCAGGAGTTCTGGGTCAATGCTGATACTGCCAACATAATTAACATTAGCCTCAGTGACACAGACCCGATGTAACTTCGCGTGCATTAGGCGAATACTACCCATTAACCCCTTGCCTCGGTGAAACTCCCAGCGTTAAAGGTCAATCATCCCCAACGCCAGATTAATATTATGGCGGACCGATGCCGCAGAACAATGGAGGGCGTCTTTTTCAGCGGCGGTGAGCTTCACCTCCAAAATATTTTCCACGCCCCGACACCCCAGGCGACTAGGAACCCCCAGAAAAATATCATTCAATCCGTACTGACCCTGAAGGTAACTGGCGGTGGGTAACAGGCGGGCTTGGTTCCGGACAATGGATTCCACCATCGCGCAGGCCGACGCCGCCGGGGCATAGTAGGCTGTGCCCGTTTGCAAGAGGGCGGCAATTTCCGCACCGCCGTTGCGGGTCCGTTCCACCAGTTCCGCAATGGTTTCCGGGGTCATTAATTCCGTAATGGGCACTCCGCTGACGGTACAGTACCGGGGCAATGGCAACATCAAATCCCCGTGCCCCCCTAACACCAGGGTGCTAATGTCGGCGGGGGCGGCCCCTAATTTCATGGCAATAAAAGTTTTTAAGCGGGCAGAATCTAAGACACCAGCCATGCCCATCACCCGCTGAGGCGGCAATTCCGTCGCTTTCCAGGCCACATAGGTCATCACATCCAATGGGTTGGTGACCACAATCACCATGGCGTTGGGGGAGACGGTTAAGGCTTGGCGGGCCGCCTGGGCGACAATGGTTGCGTTCTTACTGAGTAAGTCATCCCGACTCATGCCCGGCTTGCGGGCCAGCCCCGCCGTAATCACCACAATGTCAGATCCCGCCGTCCCATCGTAGTCGTTGGTGCCGATGATTTTGCTGTCGGATTCGCTCACACTCTGGGCGGACATCAAGTCGAGGGCAATGCCCTGGGGTAAACCGGGAATAATGTCCAGTAAGACCACATTGGCGATGTTGCGCTGGACGAGGCGTTGGGCAAGGGTTCGTCCCACATTGCCAGCCCCTATTACCGCCACCTGCAATGCCTGGCAGGCGATCGCCGTCGATGCCAAAGTATCCATAACACCCTCCCCGGAGTGTGGTAATCACGATGGGGGTTATTATGCCACCGCTTCGAGTTGGTCTAGACGGAGCCAAACATTGGGAGTGGGGACATAAAAACGCACCAGGGCATACTCTTCGTTCAGATCCAGCACTTCACCCTTGCTATGGAAAAGATAATCCGGTAAACGGCGATCGCTGGCTTGGGACTCAAGACTATTTTCCAAATTTTCTCGAATAACGCGAACTAGAGCGCCCTTTTTCATTTTAACGGCCATGGTTTTCCCTCCCTAGGAGACGGTGAAATTCTCTGTAAATTGTTACATACCGCAAAAATTTTGCAATTCTTATTTTTGGTGGTTTTCTCCCCAGCCCATTCCCCAGTTTTTCCCCAGGCATTCCCCGATCCCCTGCCTTTTCTCCCCAGCTCAGTCCCCGGTTATCCCCTGGTCACTCCCCGGGATGTGGGGGGAAAGCTCTAGGAGTGGGGGCAAAATTTCCTGACCCCACACTAGGGATAGTAGGAACACCTTCTGCGACACCACCGTTGGGGAATCTGAAAAAGAATTCTTGAATTTCCCCTCAACCCTGCTTTTTTGTAAAGTTAAGTAACAAGAAAAAGCCTCAAACGCCGATTATCTCGTTGGCAAAAATGAGAAAAAGATAGCACAGGAATTTTGGGTGCCATTGACAGCCCAGGGGTTTCCTCGCTAAAACTATTGGGCACACAGCGCGAATCATCTTGTGGTTAACGTCCTAAGGCTTGAGGAGAAAACCAACAGGATTATTCCGTCTACTTGACAGAGAAGAACTATGGATACCTCCGTGAGCGTTTTTGCTGAAATTCCTGAAGATTTGCATCAGTCTTTGACGACCTATCTGGAAAAGCACCCTAATTGGGACTTAGATCGGGTATTTTCGGCCGCGTTATCCCTGTTCTTGTTACAAAATGACCGGGGCATCAGCGCCCAGCAAATGTCGCCTCACTATAAGGCTTGTGCCCGGGTTTACCTAGAAACCCTGTTTCAAACCGCAGAGTAAGGGACAATAGATCCTTGATCCTGCTTTTCCCATTTGATTGATGGCCACCGCTGACCTCAGACCCAAACTCATTGTTGGTTTAGGCAACCCTGAACCCAAATATGACCAAACCCGCCACAACATCGGCTTTGCGGTGGTGGATGCCCTGGCGATCGCCTGGGGATGTTCTTGGCAAGACCATAAGCGCTTCCACGGGTGGTTTAGTGAAGGGGGCGTTGCGGGGCAGAAACGCTATCTGTTGAAGCCAAAAACCTATATGAATTTATCGGGGCAATCGGTGCGGGCGGTGGTGGATTGGTACAAGTTAGAGCCGGCAGAGGTTTTAATTATTTATGACGACATGGATTTACCCCTGGGGCGTATTCGCCTGCGCTTAAGTGGTTCCGCTGGGGGGCACAATGGCATGAAATCCCTCATTAGTCACCTGGGAACCCAACATTTTCCCCGCCTACGTCTGGGGATCGGCAAAGCTGATGGGTCGAAAGATACCATTTCCCATGTGTTGGGGCGGTTTACCCCCACGGAGGCTCCGATTGTTGAAAAAAGTCTCCAACTGGCGATCGACGCCATTGAGTATAGTTTACGCGCCGGCATTCCCAAAACCATGAGCCAGTTCAATAGCCAAACCATCCAAGGGTAAGTTATGATCTTTAGTTGCCAATTTATTCATTATCTGGGATTGAGATTGTGACCACAGCAGAAGCGACATTGCAGCAAACAAATTTTATTTTGAAAGTTTTATGGTTGGATCAAAACGTGGCGATCGCCGTTGATCAAGTAGTTGGAAAAGGTACCAGTCCCCTCACCGCTTACTTTTTCTGGCCCCGGGCCGATGCCTGGCAACAACTGAAAGACGAACTCGAAGCCAAACATTGGATTGCCGAAGGCGATCGCATTAATGTCCTCAACCAAGCGACGGAAGTCATTAACTTCTGGCAAGATTTGAAAAATCAGAATAAACAAATTTCCATGGCTGACGCCCAAAGCAAATTTCCCGACGTTGTGTTCAGCGGCAGCAACTAATCCTAGCCGCCCTCTGGGTCGGGTAGCATACCCCCCATTCTCTAAGACATCATTAGGGGACAGTCCTAAAACTTCACTGTCCCTAGTGCCCTCCCAGCCGCAAAAATCGATATGCTACCGTAGTGTCCAACGGAACCTTTCAGTCATCATCCATGTCATAGGAATCTGATTCAGGTATCCAGCCATTTACCTACACTATTTTCAATTAACACACTACGGTTTCTCAGTTTTATGCATCAATTATCAATAAAGTTTTATCAATAAAGTTTTTCCCTATTGTTTAATCAAACTTGAACCACTCATTTCAGCAGTGAATGCATTAAGATTTTCGTGTCATTATTCATCAGAAAAAGTCAGCTTAACGTCATTCTAAGCAAGACTTGATGGGAGTTTTGTAAATACTGAATTCATCCCTACAAATTATTAAAAATTTATTTTCGAGGTTAAAACGAATGAAATCATTACTGCGATGGGGAACCACCTTAGGATTAATTGGCACCGCCACCGTAACCACCTGGCTAGGGGCTATTTCCCAGGCGATCGCCCTGCCCACGGATGAAGTGGTGGAAATCTTACAGGGGGTGCCGGTGTTCACTATCGTTGATGATCAAGGGGCCCCCCTGGTGGCTGTGGGCGACAATAATCAAAAAGTGACAGGGGTTTTCATTAGTCAAAAAGAAGCCAATAATTTTTTCCAACAACTCAAACAACAAAAACCGGATGTGGCCGCCAAGGTGAGTGTCCACCCCGTCTCCCTGGGGGAGGTGTTTAAGCTGGCCCAGACCAATGCCCAAAAGCCCGATGCGCTTAACTTTGCCTACGTTCCCATTGCCAGTGAGGTGCAAAAAGCCCAACAAATGCCTGGCTCCGAATTTAAAGGGGGCGTTCCCCTCTATGTCGCCCGGGGGGGACAGGAGCAAGGTTATTTGACCATTCAACAAAACGATCAACAGGTCATTCCTTTCTTCTTTGAAAAGAGTCAAATCACGGAAATGGTGGACCGTTTTAAACAAGAAAAACCCGATCTCGCCTCTAGCATTGTGATTGACGTTGTCCCCATGGAAAATGTGATAGGAACCCTCGGCAATAGCGATGACGCCATGTTGAAGCAAATTCGCCTGGTGCCAACGGAAGAATCGATTCAATTTATTCGTTCCATCACTGCCAATCAGCCTTCCCAGTAAGTAGACGGGGGGTAGGAATTGCCTATTAAGCCTGAACTGTTGATCAGTTGGAATCCGCTTGGTAAACAACAAAGTCTGGGGTGACTTTATCTAAATTGATCTGTTCCCTGCTATGCAATAAAACGTATAAGCAGGGAATTAAAAATAGGGTCAACACCGTTGCTAAAGACAAACCACAAAAAACCACAATACCCAGCGGTTGCAATAATTCTGACCCTTGCCCATTGCCAAAGGCCAAAGGAAACATACCTAACACCGTGGTAATGGTGGTCATCATAATCGGTCGTAGCCGTTGGGGGGCCGCTGTTAACATCGCTTGACGGCGACTGATGCCCCCTTTTTCATAAAGTTGGTTGGCAGATTCGACCATAATGATGGCGTTGTTGACCACAATGCCCACCAATAGCACCGTCCCCACAATCACCGTGGCGCCGATCGCCGTTTCCGTCAGGTAAAGCCCCATAATGCCCCCAGCGAGGGCGAGGGGAAGGGTAAACATAATCACCAGGGGGTCAATGAGGGAGTTATATTGCACCGCCATGACCACAAATACTAAAAAGGCTGCTAAGCTCCCTAAAATAACTAAAGACGTCTGTAATTGCTGATTATTCGCCGCCGCTGTACTGGGTAACAGGGAGACCCCTGGGGGGAATTCCACGGTGTCCAGCACCTGGGCCACTTCCGCTAAGGCCTCACTGAGGCGGGCGCCCTCCGCTAAACTACCGGCGATCAAAAACACAGGACGTTGATTAATACGTTGGATTTCGCTGGGGGATTTGCCGTCCTGAATCATGGCGATGTCCCCTAGGCGCAGCGGTTGGTAATTGCCTACAAAAATCGGCAATTCCGCCAATTGAGACGGATCTTGCAACTGATCATTGTCGAGCTTGACGCGGATATCCACTAAGCGATTATCCCGTTGCAACTGGGTGGGAACCGCCCCCTCTAGGGCCGTTTGCAGACTTTCCCCGATGTCCTGGGCCGTGAGACCCAACTGAGCGGCTTTGGCCCAATCTGGCCGAATTTGAATTTCGGGTTGCCGAGCGTCGGCATCGGGGCGGAACCGTGATAGCCGCACCTGCTCTTCTAGGATTGCCAGTAAATTTTCCCCCGCTGCTTCCAACACAGTGGGATCGTTCCCCTGCAAAATCACATCTACGTCAACGTTGCGGAGGGGGGAATTACTCAGAATTAAGCCACGTACTTGTTCGGGGACAATCCTGACCCGGATATCCACCAAGTTGAGGGCGGCAAACTGCTTTGCCATGCGTTCCGTAAACGCCTTCACATTAATTCCCGGTTTGAGAGTAACCGTCATGGAACTGCGGAGCGCGTTGGCACTGACGTTAGAACCAAATAAAAAGCCCCCCATGGTGGTAAACACATAGTCTGTTTCCGGTTGTTCAATCAAAAGCCCATCAATAATCGCTGTGACCCGTTGATTGTCCCGCAGGGGAGTCCCCGGGGGAAACTGTACAAAAACCCGGGCTTGGCCGGTATTAATAGAAGGCAACAACTCCTGGGGAATGTGGTCTAACATCCACACACTACTGCCTCCAAACAGCAGAAAAATCGCCACCACCGTTAGGAGTTTGAAACGGAGTAACCGGGAGAGACAACGACCATAAACCCCGGTTAACCCCTGGAAAGCTTGGTTAAAGCCCTGAAACAATGACCAATGTTGTAACCCACTGCTCCGAGGCATAGCTAATAAACGGGACGCTGCCATGGGCACGAGGGTGACCGCCACTAAAATCGAGGCGGCGACGGCAAAGCTGATGGTTAAAATTAGCTCGTTAAAAATGAGGGAAATAAAGCCACCGATCATTAAAAACGGTAACACCGCCACTAAATTGGTACTGGTTGCCGCCACTAATGCCGATTCCACAGTCTGACTACTCTCGATCGCCTGTTGCTGGTGTTGTTGAAAGGTGAGGGGGGTAGGCTTAACCGCATTGTGGAGCCGGTGGGCCCCGGCGGTAATGGTTTCTAACATCACAATGGCGTTATCCACCACAATCCCCACCCCCAACGCTAACCCTCCCAGACTAAAGACATTGAGGGATAGCCCAAACAGTTTCATCAGGGCAATGGCCGCTAGGGTGGCCAGGGGAATGGCCACCACAATGATCACCGTTTGCCGTAGGGATCCTAAAAATAACAACACGGCGATCGCCGCCAGACCAGTGCCAATTAGCCCGGAAATGACCACATTTTTAACGGAATTACGAATAAAAACGGAATCATCGAGGGTGGGGGTCAGGACAGCTTCTTGTGGGATAATGCCACTCTGTTTTAATTGCTCTAACCGTTTTTTGACCCCATCCACCACCACGACCGTATTGGCCTCTGGTTGTTTCTGGATGCTAACTTTGACGGCATCGTTACCATTGAGGGTAACCATAATACGGTTTTCTTCCGTGCCATCAATGACCGTTGCCACATCCCGCAGATAAATTTTGGGGGGAGATTGCCCTGGGGCCGGGGGAAGGGTGGCAATGGCAATGTTCTCAATCTCTTGGGCACTTTGGAACCGCCCCACGGTGCGAGTCAGGGGTTCTGATTCCGTTCCCAAAAACCGTCCCCCCGAAATATCTAAGTTACGGGAACGCAATGCCGCTAATAATTGACCAATGCCCACATTGCTGGCTTGCAATCTCGATAAATCCACGTTGACCCGGACTTCCTCTTGGGCCGCCCCAGTCACACTCACCGACGCCACCCCGGGGATCACCCCCAATTCCCGGGCCAGTTCTTCCTCCCCCAACAACCGTAGGGCAGGGCCAGACAGGGTCCCCGAGGTGAGGGCAAACTCATACACGGGCAACTGGGACGGATCAAATTTAAATAAACGCGGGGGGTCCAGGGTTTCGGGCAACTGATTGCGAGCCCGATTCAACGTGGCAGTGGCATCATTGAGGGCCTGGTCGATGTCTCCCCCCGGCTGAAAAAATAAATCAAGGCTAATGCGTCCTTCTCGGGTTTGGGAATAAATCTGAACCACCCCTTCGGTGGCGGTCAGGGCTTGCTCCAGGGGTTTGGTGATTTCCTCAACGGCCACTTCCGGGGCAATACCCTGGGCCTCAATCCTGACCCCAATCCGGGGATAGGTAATGGAGGGCAACAAATCCACGGGCAGGGAAAACAGTGAGAAGACCCCCAGCACCACAATGGCCAGGGTCAACATGATGGTGGCGATATGGCGGCGGATGGCTACGGTGCTGATGCTAAAGGGGGAAGACGTCATCAATTTAGGGTGAGGGGGATTGGGAGAGAATACTCAAACGAATTTGACTGTCGGGTTTCAGGGGGCGACTGCTCCGGGCCACATACCGTTCCTGGGGGTCAAGACCCGCTAAAATTTCCACTTTATCGCCTTTTTTTTGCCCAATTTGCACCGATCGCCGTTCTAGAACCGGGCGATCGTCAGGGCCGGTGACAACAAACAGTTCCGACTCATTCTGAATCGCCGATGTGGGCACCACCACCGTTGGGGGGCCATTCGTGGGAAAACGCACCCGGGCGAGTAACCCCGCCCCAATCCGGCGATCGGGGTTAGGTAAAGTGATTTCCACCGGAATCAACCGGGACGTGGGATCGGCCAGGGGGGACAGGCGGGCAACCTTACCGTCAAAGCGCTGGTTAGGAAAGGCATCAAGACTAATGGCGACGGTTTGTTGGGGACGAATTTGGGGCAACGCCAATTCTGAAACCTGGACTTTAATGGTTAATTGACTGAAATCCCCCAAGGTTAAAATGGCAATCCCCGGCTGTACCCAATCCCCCGGATCATTGAGGCGTTGCAGGATGGTACCCGGGAAAGGGGCTTTAATGGTGGCAAATTGTTGTCGGGTTTTTGCCTGATCAATGGCCGCCTGTTGGGCGTTCATTTGGGCCGTGGCGGCGGCCACCTGTTGTTGTTCAATCTTGACTTGGGCTTGGGCAGAATCGAGAATCCTAGCAGCGGTGCGGGCGGCGGTTCTGGCTTGACTTAACTGTTGGGCCGCACTCGCTTCTTCACTCCGGAGCAGTTGTTGGGCCTGTTGGGCCGTGGTGCGGGCCTGTTCCGCTTGCTGGGAAGACCCCACCCCTTCATTCACCAACAGTTCCAGGCGATCGGCATCGGCCTGGGTCTGACGCACCTGTAATTGAGCCTGTTCAATGCGGGCGTTGAGGGACGTTTCGAGTTTGGTAATATCCCCTTGGGCCTGCTGTAGTTGCAGCCGGGCCTGTTCCACCTTGATTTGCGCATCCCCCACCTGGCTTTGGGCAGTTAGGATTTCAGACCGTTGGGCCAGTTTCTCGGCTTTGGCTTGGTCAACGGCACTGAGTAAAATTTGGTCCTCAAGGGTCACTAGGGTTTGGTTGGCTGAAACCTGATCGCCAATATCAACGGCTAATGTTTTAATTTGCCCTTCCACTTGCCCCCGCAGCGTGGCTTCCCGGATGGGAGCGGTGGTGCCTGTGTAGACTAAATCCCGGCTGAGTTTCCCCGTTGTAGCCACGGCCACATCTACGGCGATCGCCTCGGGGGCAGTTGATCGATGCGGCGAATTCGCTTTTGGGGTATCGGTTTGGGCCCCCGCATTTTTTTCCAAAATTTCTCCACAGCCCATCAGGGAAAAACCGCAAAGCCAGACAATAACCCACTGAAATCGAAACGGGCATCGGTTAGGGGGATTCATGGAAGGGACCACAGGGAAAATGAAGACGTTCGACGCTGCACTGAGCTTAACATTGCTTTACGTTAACAAACCCTCTGGCAATCTGGGACTGTAAAACCTATTTCTGGGAAGAATAGGTCTAATCCTAGACATTTTTGTCCAGTAACGTAATTTCACGCTTGCTAAACGGTAAATCCTGGTTAATTGCATCAATTTCTTCCTGTTCCATTTGATTGATTTCATCAATGTACAGTGTCAGAATTTGTTGCATTTTGGGATGGTAAAACCGATGCAGACTGTAGTTGGGGGTGGCAGGAAAGCCGCGACGTCGTTTATGTCTGCCCCCGGCCCCAGGATCGAATAGTTGAATGCCTTCTTGGATGGCCCATTCGATGGGTTGGTAATAGCACGCCTCAAAATGTAAACAATCGTAGTCCTCTAAACTGCCCCAATAGCGTCCATAGAGGCGATCGCCCTTGCGGAGACAAAAGGAAAGACCAACGGGATGGTGGGTATCGGCGGGATCAAAGGCGACCACTAAAACCACCCGGTCCCGATAGGTATGGTAAAGGGACTCAAAAAATTGGCGGGTGAGATATTTACTTCCCCAATAAAACTTCTCACAGGTATTACTGTAAAACCGATAAATGGCGGAAAAAAAGTGATGGGGAATATCCTGGCCAGCGAGGACTTGAATTTGCAATCCGGCCTTTTCCACTGCTTTCCGTTCCCGTTTAATATTCCGTCGCTGGTTAGCATTAAACCGTTGTAAGTAATCGCCGAAATCCTGAAAGGTTTGATTTTGCCAAATATAACTATGGTGTAACCACCCAGTAAACCCCAGTTGTTCCATCTGGTGTTGCCATTGGCGATCGACAAAGAGGAAATTGCAACCGGATAGTTGGTTAGCTTGGCAAAAACGGTCAATTTCCTGCACCATCAGTTGGGTAATTGCCGCTTCCCCTTCCTCCGGGTCAATCAAGAACCGATAGCCCTCTGCGGGGGTAAAGGGGGACATCCCCACGAGTTTCGGGTAGTAATGAATCCCTAACCGGTGGGATAAATCCGCCCACTGGTGATCAAAGACAAATTCACCATAGCTATGGCTTTTGAGATATAACGCCGCGGCCCCCACTAAGGTGTCCCCCCGCCACACCGTTAAATGGCAGGGTTGCCAGCCCGTATTGCGCTTAGCACTGCCGGAGGTTTCGATGGTGTTGAGCCATTGCCATTCCAAAAATGGGGTGCTGAGGGGTAAGGCAAGCCGGTCCCACTGAGATTGGGGAATTTCAGCAAGGGCATGGTGCCAACGTAGGGTTAAACCAGGGGCGGCGGGCTGAGGCATAACAAATGGGCAGCAAGGCAAGATTTGTTGGGTAATCTAACGAATTATTGTTGAACACGGCAACGTCTTACCATCCCCAGGTTCCCATGCCCCCTTTAAAGGGGCCGACAATCTCGGAGGTAATCCAACCGCCATAAAAGTCGCCGGGTTGGGCGGTGACTAATTCCCCGTCCAGGTAACAGGCATCCATTTTGCTGGGGTAAAAGGCCACGTAATTCTTAATGCTTATAAAAATAGAGGTGGGAAAGGGATAGTACCAACCGGCGTTTTCAATGAGGCGATCGCCAATTTGGAGGTGATAGTAACTGGCTTCTCCTTTCCATTCACAGTAGGAATGGCGAGTGGAGGGAATTAGATAGTCTGCCTGGATGTCATCTAAGGGTAGGTAGTAAACCGGGGGATGACTGGTTTCCAACAGCCGTTGACTTTGTTGACTTTCTGCGAGGGTAACACCGGCAACAATGATTTTGACCTGTTTGGGGGACGGCTCTAGGCGAGGGGGACGGGGATAATCCCACACAGATTCCTGACCGGGTTGGGGAGTAATGCGTTCTGGGTAAGCCATAGGAATATCGGTCTATCATTTCCATCCCTTGAGTTTTAACACATTGGGACGTTCAACCTGTGGGAAAATTTCCTAGCTGCTATTTTCACCAACTTTCCTATGAAACGTCGTGCTCTCCTGACCCAATCGGCGATCGCCGCTGGCAGTGCCGCTAGTCTAATTGCCTGTGGCCAAGCGTCTACTTCCCAACAAAGTGCCACTGGTGGCGGGGATTTGCCCAAAATTCGCTGGCGGATGGTCACCAGTTGGCCGGAATCCCTCGAAACGATCTTTGGGGGAGCGAAAACCGTTTGTGAGGAAGTTGCGGCCATGACCGGGGGAAACTTCACCATTCAGCCCTATGCAGCGGGGGAGATTGTTCCGGGGTTAGAAGTTCTAGATGCAGTCCAAAATGGCACCGTGGAATGCGGTCACACCGCCAGTTATTACTACATCGGTAAAAATCCGGCCCTCGGCTTTGCTACCACCATTCCCTTTGGATTGACGGCCCAACAGCAGAA